>JBKEAN010000187.1:0-49066 GCA_047972415.1 Mangrovibacterium sp. | reverse complement strand
TTTACTAATTTGCTCCCAACCTTAATATCGGAAGAGTTAGACATGAACAAATTAACGTAAACACTTTCGTCATTTACGGCATACACATACCCCGGTAGCGACGGAATAAAGCGGCTCAGGTTTGATGGACAACAAGCACAACCGAACCATGGTTGACGAAAACACTCACCCTGATTGAATTTATACTTACCATCCGATTCCAGAGGATTAGGATAAAAGAATTTTCCGCCTTCAATTGAAACACCAGAAATTAAGCCGTTGTATAAGGTTCTTTCCAGTACATCGTAGTATTTTGATTCACCGTGCAAAAGAAATAAGCGATGGTTCCAATATACATTCCCAATGGCTGCACAGGTTTCACAATAAGCCTCCTTATTAGGTAATTTGTAATTCTCATCAAAGGCTTCGCCATGGTGCTGAGCGCCAATTCCGCCGGTGAGATATATTTTTTTCGACACTACATTGTCCCAAATCTTGTCTATTGCTTTTATATAAGTTGAGTCTCCGGTTAATGCAGCCACATCTGCCATACCCGAATACATATAAGCAGCCCTTACAGCATGACCAACAGCCTCATCCTGCTCAATCACGGGTTTATGAGCCTGACTGTATTCATCTTTTCGGGAAGTATAACCTCTTTTATCCAAAAAGAATTTAGCCAGGTCAAGATACTTTTGCTCTCCTGTAACAAGGTATAATTTGGCCAATGCCATTTCAGCAATCTGGTGTCCTGGAACTTTCACCTCTTTTCCCTCAGCATCGCCAATTTCACGTTCAACACAATCAGCATATTTAATGGCTATATCCAGAAAATTTCTTTTCCCGGTAGCCTGGTAATGCGCAATAGCTCCTTCAACCATATGCCCCAGATTATAAAACTCATGACTCAGGTCTTCGACTTTCTCCCAACGTTTTTCTCCCGCCCAGCGGTGAGGATGTTTGGGATTCATGGTTCGTGAGGTGTACAAGTAACCATCCGGTTCCTGAGCTGCTGCCACTATTCTTAAAATGCTATCGATATAGGCATCAAGTTTTGGGTCAGGAAAAGTCTGCATGGAGTAACTGGCACCCTCAATGGTTTTATATACATCGGTATCATCAAAAGCAAGTCCCTCAACCTTGTAGTTTTCATCAGGGTTTGCGGCTTTTACAAAGTTCTCATACCTACCCGATTCTTCACATTTACTAAATGCAAGAGGTATGGTAACCTCCCTACTGGCCTTTAGCCTTTGCCCCCAGAAACCATCAATAACCTTAACCGAAGTAAAAGGAATAGGTGTAATGGGATACCCTGTCTTTTTATTTTGTGCCTGCGTTACAAATCCGGATAGGATGAAAAGAATTAAAAGTGCCTTTCTCATTTTATTTAATCTATTAACCGTTTTATCTCTTTAAAGTAATTACCGTATATGAATATTTTGCGAAAGTATGTATCATCGGTTTTTTATATTCCATTGTTATTAGTTTAGCGTTACAACAACCTTTTTCCCTTTGTATTCAACTTCTTTCTGTGTACCATTCTGAAGCGTAACTACAAAAGTTCTACTTGTTAACATACCCTCGTATGAGCCTTTTCTACTTCCGATTGTAAGTTTCTTACCTGCATCATCCCAGGTCATTGGAATCTCGGTATATGCTCCGTTTTCATAATTGTAATTATCAAATTCATCTTCATAAAGCGTAAAACTTCCATCTTCACCTGAGTAAACTTTCAATTGTAGTTTATCCCATGCTTTCTCGGTTGCAAATTGAACATCCGGGCCAATTGGTATAATACTTCCAGCCTTTACATATAATGGGACCAAATCAATAGTCGATTCCCTGGTTATTTGCTGTCCACCCTGGTGTTTTTCATTGGTCCAGTAATCATACCAGATTGTTCCTTCAGGCAGGTAAATACCTGTCGTCTTTTTTTGTTTAAAATCGATATTGGTATTACCATCATCATCAATAACTATATCACTATTCCAACCACTTAATTCATCAACCTTAATATTCTTTTCCGGCGTATATTGTGCCTCTACTATTGGAGCAACAAGAATGGATTTGCCAAACATATACTCATCGTTCAAATCCCAAACCTTTTTATCATGTGCAAAATCCATAAACAAAGCACGCATAAAACTTGATTGTTTATTGGTTACTTCCCATGAAGTAGAGTAGATATATGGTAACAGAGAGTATCGTAACTGGATAGTACTTTTTAAGGCATCATAAATAGGTTCTCCTTCTAGCCCGAAGCAATAAACTTCTCGTTTGATATCTGTTCCGTGCGAACGCATCATGGGCGTAAAGGCACCTTGTTGCATCCAACGCACATACAACTCCTGAAACAATGGATTTTTTGTTGCATCGCCGTACTTCGTATTTCGATTGTAGGCACCGCAAAAGAAACCTCCGATATCTGAGTTGAAGTTGGGATTTCCGGTAAGTGTAAAATTAAGTCCCGCAGGAATTTGTTTACGAAGAGCCGACCAAGACGTTCCCACATCTCCAGACCAAACATTTGCGCCATAACGCTGCTGCCCTGCAAATGCAGAGCGGGTTAATATAAACACACGTTTATCAGAAGTGACTTCTCTTTGATGATCATATACTCCCCCCACTGTCATGAGCGGGTAGGCATTTCGAACCTTACGGAATGATCCCATTGAAGTTTGAATATTTAGATCCTCATCTTTGAAATCCAGATGATCCGGCTCAGTAGAATCCATCCACCAACCGTCAAGGTTATAATTGTAAAGTCTTGTTAAATGCTTCCAATAAATATCCCTCGCTACTGAACTGTATGGATCATAGGGTTTAACACCAGAAAGGTAATCCCGATTAGGAGGGTATTTATCAAACCCGCAAGAAGGCCATGTCATAAAATTAAGAAGAAGCCCTTTTTCATTCAACTCCTTATAGGGCAATGTCATCGGACCAAACGACGACCAGATGGAAATAATTATGTGAGCATTCATTTTATGAACCTCATCGACCATTAGTTGTGGATTAGGAAAGGTCGGATTCAGAAAATCCATGGCGTTCCATAAATAATTACTATCCCAATATTGCCAATCCTGAATAATTCCATCCAAAGGCACGTTTAGCTCTCTGTACTTATTCACGACTTCAAGAAGTTCGAATTGGCTCTTGTAGCGCTCCCTGCTTTGCCAATACCCATACGTCCATAGCGGAAACATCGGTACCTCACCTGTAAGTTGCCGCATTTGGGCAATTACTCCATCGGCGTTTCCTCCGTACATAAAATAATAGTCAATGCAATCAGCAACTTCCGATTCAAATGATGTCTCGCTTTGATTGTCTACAAAGGTTGTTGGAGAATAGTTGTCCCAAAAAATACCATAGCCCTTTACTGACTGGATAAATGGGACGAAATCTTCCAGATTACCCTGAATCATGTACTTTGTCTGATTTCGCTGCGACATTTTTTCATTCTGAAGAATCCCCAGACCGTATATGGCTTCTTCTTCACCCAATGAATATGTTTGTTTTACTTTAAATGCCTTAACTCCAACATCATCAAAATCACTAAATATTGCTCCACCATCTTTTTCGGTTAAGAGATTATGCCCATTTATGTCCGCAAAAGAAATTTTACCGGATATCGTATTTAGTATTACTTCAATTTGAGCACTTCTTACTTTAACTTCTGTTCCTGTTGTATTAATTGAGAGCTTCACGTTTTCAGGCTTCGCGATCACAGAAATACTCTCTTTGTTATAATTCCACCCTTTGGGAGATTTTACAATACGAACTGTTGAGGGATTGTAAAATTCAATCTGATAGTCTATATCTTCTATTTGACAGGATAGACCATATTCCGTTGGTCTATAAGTTTGCGCACTAACATTCATGGACAATACTGCCATGAGGAACAGAAATATCACTGCTGCTGATTGATTTATTTTCATAAATAGTCGATTAGTAAATTAGTTTAGACCAGAGAATAAACTGAATGCAATATGCCCCATAAAATATTCTCTATCAAATAATAGCTCTAGAATCAAAAGCCATAAACCAAGAGTACTTAGACTCTGTATTCGCCAAACAACCGTTCTCTCCTCTCCTCGTGTTCCGAGCAGAATATGGGGATGAGAAGAAATAGCGCTTACCTTATTTCAAAAGATTTTTCTTGCCACAATCTAATATCTCTTTGCTTTATATTTTAGTGAAAGCCAAACATTTCAATAACAGTCAATCTTTTCTGTATTTAGCTCGACTCCCAAAATGGTCACTACCGGATCAGTCTTTTCAAAACCAGTCAAAACCGTTTCCTTATCCTTATTCAACTTGAATTTGATTCCACTGCCGTCGGTCACAGACCAGGCACGAACGACTCTTTGTCCCTTATTTAGCGCTGGTAATACAAACTCTCGGGAATTGAAGTCTTTTAGCAAATAGATATAAATCGTATTTCCCTTAAAGGTATAACCATACTCCCCGTCTTTCGGATTCCATGGCCCGCCGCGCGTTCCATAAACAGCTTCACCGACCTGATTCAACCATTTCCCGGTCTCTCGCAAAACGTCCTGTTCGGTCTGGGTTATCTTCCCATGTCTGTCCGGCCCTACATTCAACAATAAGGACATATCACGAATCACACAATCCGACAACATCCGTTTCACGCCATCCACACTAATAACCCGTTCGGGATTGTCATGTGCCGGCGTATACCCCCAACCGGGAGCCATCGTCATACATTTTTCCCAAACATCTTCCGAACGAATCGGCCCGTTAACCGGCTGACCACCTTCTTCCGATTTAAAATCACCCATCCAACCAGTTCGGGCATTTACAACAACATCGGGCTGGTATTTACGAACCATTCCCATAATACCAAGTGGCTTTCCGGTTTCCTCGTCGAAATCCTGAAGGCATGAATCTACAGGCCATTCGTTCTTTGGGTCAAGGTATTTTCCTGACTCCCAAAAATATGCTCCATCGGCATCACTCCCCTGTTGTCCAAGCCAACCGCCATCCCAAAAAATAATATCAATCTTCCCGTAGTTGGTCATCAATTCCTTCACCTGGCAATACAATTCGTTTTTCATTAAACGAGCATTTTCTTTATGCGCGGGATCGGTCGAGTAACCAAATTTGTTGGTTTTACAGTCGGTACCGGTCACATCGTAGTATCCCGGGTAGCGCCAATTTATCAGGGTTTTATATAAGCCAACTTTTAAATTTCGTTTTCGGCAGGCTTCAACATATTCTTTTACAAAATCCCTATTATGCGTTTGCTTGCTAGTAAAAGCATCCATTGCTTTGCTTTCAAACAATGCATACCCGTCGTGATGTTGCGTAACCATACACATGTATTTCATTCCTGACTCTTCTGCCAGGCTGGCCCACTCTTCGGGGTTGCAGCTGTCAGCTGCAAAATATAAATCTCCACTCTCCGTATACGCCAACTTACGGTACTCTTCCGGCTGTATTCCATTGTTCTCCATGTACCACTCGCCTTTGCCAGGGCCTGCATACAGTCCCCAGTGAATAAACATTCCGAATTTCACATCCTTCATCCACTGCACTGTCGAATTGGGCTGCTGTTCAATGCCCAAGTCCGTTTTAGGAACACGCTGCGCCAATGGCTTGATTCCCTCAATTTTCTCTGGCGTATAAACACCCAGATATTCTAGTTGAATGTTATCAGCCCAGGCTTTGTTTCCAGCCATATTATCCGGATTCGCAATCTCAATGACAGCTTTCGACTGCCCTTCTCCTGTAATAAAATCAAGTTGAACTTCTTTCCAGTCGGCCAGGGCACTGGCAACACCTGCATTATTCGATCCTAAACCAGTGACATTCAAACGCACCTCGTCCGAACCACTGGCAGTTTTCAGCCAAGCTGTTAGTTTATATTTTGAGAGCGACTCGAGCTTAACACTTGTTTGTACTATACTTCCAGAATTCAGAACAACTGCCTGTTTCCCAGAAACCGGATCTTGATCTGACAATTCTGCTCCGTTTCCGATTACTTCCCAAGGTTTCAGAGTAGCAGATTCAAAACCTGAATTTTTAATAATATCATTTGAATCCTGCGCTTCTGTCACACCTGAAACTAATAGGGAAATTAGAAGCATCTGTAGACTTCTTAGCATTGTTTTTGTTTTCATTTTATTCGTGAAAATTATATTGATGATAGATGATATTCTTTACCTGCTTCCGTTTCAAAGAGAATTATAAAAGCTCCTTTAGCCTGTTTTGAGCTAACCGATAAACCGTTCACTTTCAACGCAACTGAAGAGCGAATGACACACTTTCCGCCGACTACTGATTTTACGACCACTTGTTTTGGCTTACTTTCTTTCCAGTCGATGCCGACAACAAATCCGCCACGAGCTTTCACCCCTTTAACTTCGCCCTTGGCCCATTCCTTGGGCAGAGCGGGCAATAAATCGATGTAACCACTTTGGCTCTGCAATAACATTTCGGCCATACCTGCGATACCGCCAAAGTTGCCATCGATTTGGAAAGGTGAGTGACCACAAAAGAGATTCGGATAAGTCCCTCCTGCATCAGACATATTTATTCCATAATTGCTGCAAGGCAGAAGAAGTTCTTTGAGTAATTGATAGGCCCGTTCTCCATTTTTTAGGCGAGCCCAGAAATTTATTTTCCATGCGAGTGACCAACCTGTTCCAACATCGGTGCGGGCGTCAAGACTTTTTCGAGCTGCATCCGCCAACACAGGCGTGGTAACCGGATCAATTTCGTGACCAGGATACAGCATGTACAAATGAGAAACATGACGATGGTGCGGCTCAATTTCCTTAAATTCCTTCAGCCATTCCATCAATCGACCGTCAGAACCAATCTGGGGTTTGGCAAGCTTTGGCAAAGCATTGTTGATCTCCGCCAGTAACGGATCAGATTCATTCAGAATTTTTGAAGCTTCCAACACGTTGGCAAACAATTCCGAAATGATTTCCTGGTCGTGTGATGGCCCCATACTCACCGATACCCGGGAACCATCGGGTGCAAAAAATGGATTCTCTGGTGAAGTTGACGGACCGGAAACCAACTCTCCTGTCGTAGGGTCTTCCACTAACCAATCGAGATAAAACTGTGCCGATTTCAACATCACCGGCCAAGATCGTTTCAAGTATTCCCGATCAAGTGTAAACTGATAATGATCCCAAAGGTGATGGCACAGCCAGCCCCCGCCAGCAACGTACATTCCCCAGCTTGTTCCTTCACCCGGCGAGGTGTAGCCCCAGACATTGGTAATTGTTTGACTACACCAGCCACCAGCACCATACTGTATTTTGGCCGTTTGCTCGCCCGGCTGCACGAGAGAATGAATCAGTTGCTCCAGCGGTACAAAACATTCCGACAAATTGGCGACATCCGCAGGCCAGTAATTCATTTGCAAATTAATGTTGGTGTGGTAGTCGCAGTTCCAAGGTGTTTGTACTTTGTTGGCCCACATACCCTGCAAATTGGCTGGTAGTGTTCCTTCGCGTGATGAAGAAATCAACAAATACCGGCCAAACTGAAAATAATTTTCCTGTAATTGTAAATCGTCAATCCCCTCGCCCTGCCGTTTCAATCGTTCATCCGTAGGAATAGTATCTTCTGACTCCCATGACAGATTCAGGCTTACCTTATTGAAAAGAGACGTATAGTCGGCCACATGATTTTTCAATAAATTGGTATAATCTTTTGCAGCAGCCTTACTCAATTGCTGCAAAGTTGTTGCCAACGGATCAACGCCTAAATAGTCCGGGTATTCTTGTTTATAATTAGTTGATGCCGTCAGGAGCAGCAGCACTTCAGTTGCATTTTTAACGTGTATGAGACTATCCATATAGCTAATACTTCCCCCGGTAGCTAATGCTTTTAGACGGGAGGCATAACGCATCCCTTCTCCGCCATTACCGTTATTCAGCGTACCGTACATCAGCAAATTATCACCATCAGTTTTAGTCTCGAACCGCTCGGGACGCGTCATTTTCACATCGAAATTTAATGCGTCTTCTTTATCCGAAGAAAGATGCATCACCAAAACACGGTCGGGGTAACTGGCAAATATTTCACGGGTAAACGAGATTCCACCCTGCTCATAGGATACCCTAACCAGTCCGGAGTTAAGATCCAGCTCACGATGATAGTGGGAATAGGTCGTAGTTTTTCCAAAATCGAAACGCAAATCTCCCAGTGTCTGGTAACAGCCATACGGAGCATTTGCACCGTTCCCTCCATTGGAACCAACGCCTTTGCACACCTGCGTCTGTTGAGTCAAATCATCGGCTTCCTTATACTTGCCATCAAAAATCAATTGCCGGATTTTACCCAGTGATTTCGCTGCACCGAGGTTATTATTATCATCGGGACTCCCCGACCACAAGGTTTTCTCGTTCAATTGAATTCGTTCATGATTCACGCCGCCAAATACCATGACTCCAAGAAAACCGTTGCCAACCGGCAAAGCTTTCAACCACTCCGGGTCGTTTTCCCAACCATTTGAAACATCATCTGTCTGAGAATCGGCGGGCTTATCGTACCACAAACGATACTGTTTATGAAGTAGTAACTCTGTTTTCTGATTTCTACAGGAAAATAATGAAACAATAGCAACCAGAATGCATATCTTTTTCACTACAATAGGTTATTTATTGGTTTATTGTTAGCGAGAATAACGTTTACCGAAAGCGACAAATTGAGCGACACAAAGCGATTTCGATTTTTGTTCTCTAATAAGTAAGTCGATTAAGTTCGATTTTAGGACTAAGAAAATCAGGAGAAATTTTCAGGGCAGCATTTAACTCGTCCTTCGCTCTCGATTTATCTCCCAGCCCTATATAACCAAGACCAGCTAGATAATGAGGGTAAGCTTGTTCGTCAAGCGATCTGCTTTCTTGCGCGCGTATAAATTGATAATCTTTTCCACCAGCACTGCTCTGTCCCATATTCCTATCCTTTTCACACAATTCACGAAACAAACTGTCGACATCAATTGCTGGGTCCAATTTTCTTTTTGCCATTGCGACATAATAGCGTTCAACTTGCCGCACTCCGGGACTAATTCGCCTCCATGGGTGAGCTGGAACGGTATCTGAAGCTGCAATCTCGCTCCAAATTTCCATGGCTTTGTCCTTCTCCCCTGTTGCTTCATAAGCACAAGCCGTCCAATATCTAATTTGCGGCGAACGAGTATTAAATCTCTCGGCGCGCAAATTTTCAGGAGGTGCCATCGCAGCCCAAAGATCGTTTAAAGCCTCCCGGTATTTCTTCTTGTCAAAGTAATTCAAACCGCGAATGAGGTGAGCATCGGCCCAAGCCTGCCCGGTATTGAATGCACTTCCTCCTTCCCACAAACTAAAAATCCGGTTTTCCATTAACGAAATAGCCTCATCGGTTTTACCTACGAAAATTTGGAGATTTATCATCGCGCCAAGTGCATCATCTTTTTTCAGGACGACTTCTTTATGCTTTTCGAGCATGGCTAAACGCGTTGAAACAGGAGTTCCTTCTGACTTATACAGTTGATCCAATTCCGACAAATGAGTTGGCGACGGAGTTGGTACGTCCACCGCTTTTTCAAGGCTGACAATCGCCCGTTGCTTTGAATCAGCTTCATTTTGGTGCGAATATGCTATGGCCAGATTTCTCAATACAATTGGTACTTTCGAATCCAAAACAGATGATCTCTCCCATAAAGCTATTGCTTCTTCAGGTTGCCAATCGTAAAGTAAATTGCCCAAATAGTAGGTTGCTCTTGCATCCGTTGGATTGGCTTTTATAGCACTCCGAAGTACCGGAATCATTTCGTGCTGAAACGGGAAAACATACGCCAATGGTTGAAGCATTGCCTGTTTTCGATAGACCTCTGCCTTTCGCAAATCGTCGGTTTGCTCTGCAAAATATCCCAGATAGTAATAAACCAAAGGAGAAACAGCTAAATTATCATGCGACTGCTTAATCAAACCATCCAATACTCGAATGCCATCGTTCCAAAGTCCGCTATTTAAATATCCGGCAGCAACTTCTTCCGCATTTACCGGATGATCTGTTAAAGTTAAAAACAACACTTTTGCAGCATTGTCACCTTCTGATACAAGCCATTCCTCTGCCATTAAATAGGTATCGAGCTTATCACATTTTTCTTTAGCAAAAGCCACCACTTCCAACGCTTCGGCTGAACGGCTCAATTGGCGGAGCAAAGCCGATTTCAACGCATAAGCACGCATGTTGTACGCATTGGCATCAATCGACTGATTGACCAAATCAAGGGCCGTTTCGTAATTACGCTGTATTGATGCAATCTCGGCAAGCGCATAAAAAGCAGGTGCTTTCCATTCCTGTTTCCAAGTCGCTTTGTACAAGTTTGTGTAAGCTTCGTCGAATTTACCCTCACATTTCTGCGCTATTCCCAAATAGTAAAAAGGTTCAACATTTTTAGGTGTTGTATATTGTGCCGTCAAACGTTCAAGTGCCTTTTTCAAATACTCTTCAGCCTGCTCGTACTTCGCCTTTTTCAAGTTTAAAATACCCAGTCCCGTATTTGCAGCAATGTTCCCGGAATCACGGCGAAGTACCTCTTCCCAATAAGGATCAGCATCCAATGTCGGGTTATGAAATTGATCAATCCGCTGACCGCCAAGAAAAAGTTCCTCAATATTTTCAATATCTTCGGGCTTTTGAGGTTCTATATAGCCTATAGGTTTCGGTGTTGAACTAAGCACGATTGGAGAATAGGCAACCAACTCTCTCCCATCAGCAACAATTGAAGCCCTAAGATCTTGCTCTTCTATACCATTCGGAATAACAACTTCATTTTTGTACGGTTTTGCCGGACTGATTGAAAGCTTCTCTGTTGTCAAAACCTTATCGCCTGCTTTCAACAAAACAGTTGCATTCGAAAAAGCTCTGGTGGTATAAAAGCCATAAACGGCTCTCCCATCGTTAACTTCAAAATTTACAGCAGCCTCCTCATTGGCATTTTTAACGCCATCGATTCCTCTGAATGGGAAAAGCGACATCTTAAAAGAACGTTCCTCCGCAGGTTGCAACCAAGAATAATCCGGTTGGTTATCAGAATAGGCACCAACCATAATTTCAAGATAAGGCCCATCATCGTCTGTTAAAATGTTATCCCACATATTTCCTACTCCCCAGGTAAAGAATTTTTTTCCTGCAACAATATGGTGGTTGGCAATATTCAGGATACCAGCATTTTTGCCATGATCGTAACCCGCAACAAAATCATCCTCTTCGTTCACTGCAAACCAGGAGTTCGAGTTTTTATTGTTCTTGTACCAGCTCATATCAACTCCGTTAACCAAAGGCCAGGGATTAAACTCGCGTTTACTGTGGCTGGTTGACCACTGTGTGTGCGGGGGGAAAATAACTTGATAATCCGGGTTTATAGATACTGCAATGTTGGCAAAACACAACATCGTATTTTCAACCGGAGTACGATTACTGATACGCACGTTACATTCAACAATCGAACTGCCCGGACGAAGCGTATAACCAACCGACCAACGCATCCGGTGTCGTATTTCGAGCTCGCCAACCCAAACAGTTTTGCTACCATCTTCAGCTTCCTCGACACTATACTGAACCGGAGCAAACGTGGTCGCCCTGTGGTGATGTGGAATATTCCATTCCAGTCCCCCGGAAATCCACGCTCCAGTTAGCCCGATGAGTGCCGGTTTGATAACGTGCTGCCGGTAAATAAAATCGTAATTGTTGGTTTTGTCAACTGCTGAAAAGAGCCGTCCGCCCAACTCTGGAGAAATTCCAATCTTTATATACTCGTTTTCCAAATAAACAAGGTGATACGACTTGTCGGCCTTTTTATTCGTCAAATTATCGTATAAAGGATAAGGATAAATCCGCTGCTCGGCCCCTTGCGTCCCACGGCCAAAGAAGAACATCGGATTTGGGTCCGGAGCACCCGACAAATAAGTCGGTATATTTTCATAAACTTCTGTAACCGTGACTGCCGACTGCCCCAACACCTTTGTCAAACCTGTCAAACTAATTAATCCAACAATTAAAATGAAGGTTAGGTAGTTGATCTTTACAATTACTGGGGAATCTCCACTTTTATGAAATTGTTCGTGAGTGATAGAATTAACGTTAATTGTTTCTTGTTTACTTATATGGCTTTTCATGTTAGATTTCGTTTAGGTTATAAGAATCGGCTTTAATTCACAAGTCGGTGACATTAAAAATCTCAATACTGCGCATAACTGGCTTTGCGATTGCATCCGTGACCTCAAAGCGCATTGCAGTAGCATTAACAGGCTCAAAGTGGTCTATACGTTTATGTCCTATCGTTTGTCCTTCAACGATGGTTTTCCATTCACCGTCAATCTCTGCTTCAATCTTGTATTTGGCTATCTTTTGTCCATTATGAAGGTCTTCCATGGTAACAACATGATTAAACGTCAGAGGAGTGTCGAAACGAATCAGTTGCGCCGGGTCTTTTATTTCAGATACAGCAACAGGATTTTCAAAACGTCGCTTTATTTCATCGCCAAAAGCATTGGCGGCAAGAATCAGGTTTTCTGGTATTAAACCAGTAGTGTCCGGTACAAGGTTTACGATCAAACCAGCACCCCTACCGATAGTCTCATAGTATGTTTGCATAGTCCGCTCCAGTGGTTTTATCATTCGCGGCCCATGCCACATCCATCCTCCTGAACTCAGAGCATCTGTAGTGCACGAAAGTTGCGGCTTATAGAATTTACCTTCAGGATTACCGATATTGGCCTGCCCCCAACGATAAGTTTCACTTACAGAGTAAATTGTACCATCTATCGTATTCAAGGCATTCCAAAGCGGGTAACTCGCACGGCCTTCTTCAGTGCCAACATGTTCAACATCTCGCCCGAGAAAAAGGCAATCTGGCTGAAGCTCATGTGCGTACTGCGTAAAAGCAGCGTAAAATTCTCTCAACTTACCACCATACCGAACTTCATCCAATGCGTCGGAGCGGCCAAAATGGTCGTCCCATACAAAAACAAGAGGACCATAGTTTGTTAAAAGTTCTTCAAGCTGAGTTTTTTCCTTCTGAAGTGCCTGCTGGTACAAATCAGGTTCATCAAGCTTATAAATATCGCCAGAATTCAGAATGTCAATACCTTTACCGGCTTCCCAATGAGAATCAATCCAAGGAGCGGTATACAACCCCGGTTTCAATTCATATTTTCGACAAGCCTCTACAAATTCTAGTACAATATCACCCTCACCGTTTTTATAGGGACTTGATTTTATACTGTAATCAGTTGTTTTCGTTGGCCAGAGACAAAACCCCTGTTCATGCCGGGCTGTAAGTACCACATAAGTTGCTCCCATGTTTTTAGCTGCAACTACCCATTGTTCTACATTTAGTTTAGTCGGGTTGAAAGCAGAAGCAGGAGTTGTGCCGGGAGGAAATCCATTTCGGGTGTAAGCATCAATGCTATAATGAATAAATACCCCCAGCTCTAAATCCTGAAAAGCGAGCTGTTCATCTGTTGGTTTTGCCACTGAAGCAGATTTTGTACATCCTGTGATCAAGAGAAATAAGGTTACTGCTATACCTGGTATCTGTGATAGTCGAATTATCATGTCAATTGTTTTCAAGGGAGAAGGACACATGTGTTAGTCTTCAGCCAATAATTCAGCTAAAAAAAAAGCAATATCAGCCTGTAACTTTCATCAGTATGGCGTTCTCCACCAACCAATGATGTTACAGGAAATTTGCGAAGTCTAAGACCGAATTTGCTTTATTTCGGTCTTAGACTAGCCAGGGCTCTTTACAAGTTAGAATTGATAATCCGATCTGCTTGAGGAATAGGTGCAAAATAGCGATCCTTCGTTGGTGTATTTACAATCGGAATCTCACTTGCATCTCTCTTTGCAGTCGCTGTTTCTACAGTTTCAGTGCGAACCATATCAAACCATCGGGCGCATGGCTCCATTCCTGCGAATTCCCATTTCCGTTCTTCAACGACCTTGTCTCTAAAATCTGTACCATTTAGACCTTCTGGTGCATCATCAAGACCTGCGCGATTTCTGACCCGATTGAGGCACTCATAGGCCAAATTATCAGCGCCATCGGACATGGCTTTTGCTTCAGCGTAGACTAACAAAACCTCAGCATACCGAATAACCTGAACAGTCCGGCTGCTCCACCAATCAATCCAAGCCCCCATGTTTGTCGGATCGTAACCAGGTAGATCAGTGTATTTGTTGTAATAAGGATGTGCATAAGCAAACTCCTGCCATGTAATCACAGGAGAAGTTGGGGTCTTTTGCCCGACAGTTATAAACGTGGCATCCTTACGTGGTCCTTCCGGAAACTCGTTAAAGAAATTTAGTTCTGCAAATGCATCGCTCCACCCTCCAAAGTTCTCAGGAAAGAAGGCAGATGGAGCATTCATATTACCATTTGCCCATGTACCACCGTCACTCCAGTTACCTGCTGTATGATTAAAAAAACAAGCAAAAACATCTTCTGCATTTCCAATATTTTTCCATCCATTCTCCCATTTCCACAGGTCACCATAATTCACAAGTAACTCGTAGCCATAGGTATCTTCATTGTCAATAACTTCTTTGGCTTTTTGAGCAGCCAAGGCATACTTGGAAACGTCTTTTAACGGATACCCTGCCATATTTAAATAAACTGAAGCTAACAGAGCTTTCACTGCGCCCTTGTCTGCCCGCGCGTGAGCTGTGTTCGTTTCAAGATCGGATACATTGGAGGCTGTTGAATAATCCATAGGCACTAATGCTTCTGCACTTGTTAAATCAGTGACAATTAAATTGTAGATATCCTCAAATGAAGCTTTAGTAACCTCATAATCGATAGTAACCTCTGTAACTAATGGCACTTGTCCATAAATGCGAACAAGGTTAAAGTAGGCCAAAGCCCTTACGAAATACGCTTGACCGAGCGCTCTGTCCTTTTGGTCTTGAAGCAATTCAGGCTGATCTGCAGGTTCAACAAACTGGTCGATGGAATTGATAATTACATTGGCCTGTTTAATCGCTCCATACCCGTTATTCCAACTTGTCGGCAGACGGTCATTGTTGTCCTGTGCATTGAAAAGGTCAAATTGCAAATACCCGGCTTTGTTCCCACCTGCTTGTGTCGTAACATCATCACCAGCCATACAGGCAACAAGACAACTACTTTCATTGTACATCAGGTTGCAGCTACTATAGAGTGCATTCACACACTTTTCGAGGTCACTGAGGGTAGTAAAATAGTTTGTCGGACGTATCAGTCCGTAAGTTTCTTCCTCCAAAAATTTATCAGTACATGAGAGTAAAACAATTGCGAAAAGCAATGTTGAAATATATTTTTTCATACTATTAAGCTTAAGAAATTAATTAAAAGTTAGCTTGAATACTGAAGGTTACAGTCCGAGCATTCGGATATGAACCAACATCAATAGCCCCGTCAATATCATTATTTGATGTCGAAGTTTCTGGGTCGTATCCTTTATAATTTGTAAAAGTCAGCAAGTTTTGCCCGCTCAGCGTAAATTTAAGGTCTGCAATCTTCACCACATTTCGGCCTAGATTATAAGCCAAAGCGATGTTTTTAACTTTCACGTAGCTACCGTCCTGGAGAAACTGGGTCGATTCGATAAAGTTCTTTCCTGTACTGGAATTCGGATTTGCAAAACGCGCATCATCATTTGCTGATGTCCAGAAATCAGCTCCGTCAACATGGGAAATAGCAGTAGCATCGGACAAAATAGTCGTTGATGCGGCATACACCGTATTCAAAATTTTTCGCCCATGAACCGCCTGAAGCATAATATTCAATTCCAGATTTTTGTATGTGAAAGTGTTATCAAATCCCCAAACAAATTTTGGCAAAGCATTTCCGATGATGTGTTTATCCTTGCTGTCTATTATTCCGTCTCTATTATAATCCAAGTACTTGTTATCTCCCGGTTGGAAACCATATTTTGCAGCTTCCGCGGCTTCCGATGCTCGGTATACCCCTTGCCATTCATACCCCCAGAATGATCCCAAAGACTCACCCACTTTAACTGCAAAAGGTGATTCTGTTGTCAAACCTGCGGCATATACATTACCCAGGAAAAAAGTATCAACCCCTAAGCTCTCCAGCTTATTTTTATAGGAAGAAATGTTGAAGCTTGACTCCCACTTGAATTCCTCGTTAGAAACCGGTGTTCCGGTGACGGTGACTTCATATCCCTTGTTTTTCATTTCACCGATGTTCTTGTTAACTGTACCACCTCCGTTGTAATTCGGAATTTTAGCGGCATAAAGCAAATCGGATGTTTTTTTGACGTAATAGTCGGCTGAAATATTCAATCTTCCCTGCCAGGCAGAAACATCCACACCCACGTTTTTCTGTTCGGTTGTTTCCCACTTCAAATCAGGGTTGTCTGCACCAACAACAATTGATCCCGGAATCGATGATAATCCGAAAGTATTCATCATCGAACCTATTTTTGCTATCGTGGCATAAGCATTAATCCCCTGGTTACCGGTTTCCCCCCAACTTCCTCTCAGTTTCAAGTTACTAATAACGTCCTGACTTTTCATGAACGACTCTTCGGAAACCCGCCACGCAACAGCTGCAGCAGGAAAGTACCCCCACTTGTTGTCACCCTGGAATTTTGATGTTCCGTCGGCACGATAGCTTACTGTCAACAGGTATCGGTTCATGAGCGAGTAAGAAATCCGCGCCAAATATGAACTTAAACTGTTTCGGGTTCTATAGGAACTGATGTTTTTTGTATTGGCAATGCCCAGGTTATCATATCCTACCGAAATCGGGCTGATATCTGTTCCACTAGCCGCAAAGCCATTATAGTTAAACTGAGCTTGTTCATTTACTGCGACCACTGTCAGATCGTGGATTTCACCCAAATTCTTGTGGTATGTCAAAATATTACTATTCTGCCAGGTAAATGTTTTGGCCTCACTCAACGATGCAGACTGGGTAGTAGGATTCATCCACTCGTTTGTTATAGACCCGACTTGTGTCGAATTATTGTCCACGCCAAATATAACATCCAGCCTCAAATCTTTGAAAATCTCGTAGGACAGCTTTGAATTTACAGCGATAGAAGTCGATAAATTATCGCTATACCGTTCTTTCAAAACCATCAAGGGGTTCATTAATCCCGGTCCCGAAAGATTGTCCGTCCTGTTCCACAGTTTATTTGCCTCGTCCGTATATATCGAGAACGTTGGAGGGAAAAGCGGGGTGTTCCACAACGGAGCCCCTTTTGAACCATTGTCGCTGGTGTTAACGCTCTTGGTTCGGGAAGCAAACATATTCAGATCGAACTTGAGATTATTGCCAATTTTATTACTGGTATTCGACCGAATCGCATATTTTTCCAATTTTGAGCCTGTAACAATACCTTTTTGATCGATATAATTTGCTGAAACGTAGTATTTACTGGCTTCGCTACCACCATTCAAACTTAACTGATAATCTTGGCTAATGCCTGTAAGAAATACTTCATCCTGCCAGTCAACTCCTCCGTTAGCTTTATAATCAGCAATTTCACTAGCTGTAAAATATCCAGGTTTATACACATCTACCAGTTCGGCGAAAGTTCCGGCGTCCAGCAAATCATATTTATTGGCCAAAGTGCTCACCCCTGTATTTGAGGTTAATTGAAGCTTAGCCTTCTGAGAAGTACCGCTTTTTGTTGTAATCAGGATAACTCCGTTTGCGCCCCGCGATCCGTAAATAGCTGTTGATGATGCATCTTTCAGCACCTCAACCGACTGAATATCATTCACGTTCAGGTCGTTAATTCCAACATTAAGAGCAACACCGTCAACAATATAAAGCGGATCATTGCTTCCCAGCATCGAGTTAGCTCCGCGAATACGGACTTTAACCGCACCTCCTGGAGCACCCGAACTATTGCTCACCACAACACCCGGAGCTTTACCTTGTATTGCCTGGCTTAAATTCGTTACCGGTTGCTTTTTAATTTCGTCAGAAGACACTGATGCCACAGCACCTGTTAAGTCACTTTTTCTGACAGTTCCATAGCCGATCGCGACCACCTCTTCAATTCCAATGGCTTCTTCGTCCAAAACAACCTCGTAACTTGTTGCACCTTTCAATACCAGCTCTTTGGATTTCATTCCAACAAATGAGAATACAAGTATATCATCGGTCGACGCACCACTAATAAAGTAGTTACCATCTCCATCTGTGATTGTTCCTTTTGTTGTTCCTTTCACGACCACTGTCACTCCAGGAAGAGGGTTGCCGGATGAATCGAAAACACGGCCTCTAGCCTGAATTTGTTGGGGCTGTTGCGTCATCTGATCCCGGTCCCCTGTCGTGACCACGATTAATCTTCCTCTTATCGTATAACTCAATTCTCCGTTGGAAAACAGTTGATCTAATATTTCCGCTACTGTTCTTTCGTTAAAGGTTCCTGTAACTCTATCCTGCGATTTTAGTTGTTCATCTTTATAGATAAATGAATAATCTGTCTGATCCTCAAGCGCACCCAACACCTCTTTTATTGTATTGTTTTCAAACTGAAGGCTAAACCTTTTGGTCTGCACCTGCCCCACTGTAGCATACGACTGGAGTGCAAAGCCCAAAATAAACAGCAAATGAAGTTTCATAATAAGAAAAGCTTTCCGTCGATAAAAAGACATAAGTTTCCCATCGACCCAATTGATTTTTTTCATAATTTAGGTTCGTTTTGTTGTTAATTAAACTACGATTAGATTAGCACAAGATCTTGAATGAGGGATGGTGGGCATTCCTCATTCACTTTTAATTCATGCGATTTAATTTTTACGGTTTATACTAAATTTTCTGAATCCATCTCGACTATAGCTGATTGGCATAGTAAACTGAAATGTATTTAGCACTTCATCAATGGTTTCTTCATTTTTAAAAATGCCTGAAAAAACGATTGATTTAAGCTGCTGATCTTTAATGTCGATTTCAACGTTGTACCAACGTTCTAGCCGAACTACTAATTCGGATAAAGTAATTTGATCGAAATCAAACACGTTGTCCTTCCATTTGGACATACTGACCGTGTTTGACTTTTTCTTTTGGAATAAATTGTTCTTGTATGTTATTACCTCTCCCGGAACGACCTGTAAAACATCATTCCCCTTTTCTATTTCAATTTTCCCTTCAATCAACGAAGTTTCTGTCTTTCCCAAATCTTTATAGGCAGTAACATTAAACTTGGTCCCAAGTACGTGAACGTCATAATCATCGGTTCTTACAATAAATCCCTGTCCCTTTTGCTTAGCAACTTCGAAATAGGCTTCTCCAACCAATTTTACGATTCGGTTATCGTCAAGAAAATTGCTGGGATAGGAAATGGCTGACTCTGCATTTACCCAAATTTTCGATCCATCTGGCAAATTCAGCATGGACTTTTCGCCCCTAGGAACCTTGGTTTCAAACCATACAACCTGTTCATTCAGATTATATATTTTACCGAGGATGTAGCTGGAAACAAATCCCAAAAAAAGACCGATCATCAAAATGGCAGCAATTTTCGTAAACGAATAATTCAGTCGCTTTACCTTACGATCTTGAGGTAACTGCTGATTTGCAATAAATATTCTGTTTTTTAACTCTAGAAATGATTGGTAGGCGATCGGATTTTGAATAGACTCGGGCCCGAACTTTTCTTTGAGCTTGAGAAAATACTTCCGGTTTTCCTCCGATGTCCTAATCCAGGTAAGCAGTTCTTGTTCCTCTTTGGGAGAAAGCTGGCCGTTAAAATAGCCTAATATCTTTTTTTCAATTTGATTGCTATTCGTCATTTCAGGTGGCGTTACATTGAAAGAACACTTTTCAGTAAACTCTACCCTACCTCTAAGTTCAAAAAAATAGAAAAAAAATCGTTTTGAAGAATTGCGTCCTGAATAAGATACTAGAAATTCCTCAAAATCAATACGATAACAGAAAGTGACAAATAACCAGAGAAATGTTGTTTGTAAACCGATAGGGCTTTTGTAATCTGCTTCTCTACCGCTTTTATACTTATTCCCAGTTGCTCTGCTATTTCACTATTCTTAAATCCGTCTATCCGGCTCATTCGAAATACGAGCTGACATTTATCAGGGAGTAGGTTCATAACATCCATTACCTTTTTCTGAAGTTCATACTCAATCAAAATATAAGGTTCGTCTCCAACCATATCAATATAATATAGTTCTTCGCCCAAATATTGATCTTTGATATGATTCTTCAGATTATCAACGACTTTTAAGTGTCTGATGTAGTTCAAACTCGCATTACGAACCATCCGGAACATTAACGCTTCTGAATATTCGTATTCTTTAGTCTGCTTTGTTTCCCATATTTTTATAAATACACTTTGTACGATGTCTTTCGCCAAAGCCTCATCCTGAACAATTTTAATAGCAAACACATAAAGCCTCGGGAAGTATAACAAGTAGACTTTTTCAAAAGCACCTTCGTCACCAGAAGATACAGCCGCGAATAATTCGTTATTGACAGTTTTAGCCATCAAATATATTTTCTTAGCAATAGACAAAAATGTCAAAATTATTGAACAAATCAATAATATACATCTGCATTTTGAGACTGTTGTCGTGTAGCAGAATGTTTGGGAATCGAGTTAGCGATCCAATTATGACACCAATTGGTTATACAAAAAGACAACCAAAAATGTTAAAAGTTCGATACTGGAAACTACACCAAGAATATGGATACCAAATAGGATTCAACAACGAAAAGTCTTAAATTAGCAAAATAACAATACGTTCTTCAAATGTGAACAAAACGGTGAACCAAAGATTTCACAAGAGTATAAACAATTGATATATAGACCATTTACGAGTCGGGTTCAAATCTTGTCATCCCGACAAATTGACAATCAAGGAGTTAAGATCATTCTTAACTCCTTTTATTTTTAGCCCGGGTACAACAATGCGACATTGGCTCACTTCAAAATTCTGCGGGATTACTCTTTTTAAGCAAAATTTTTAGTTCAAATTAGAAACTTAGCCGGGTTAAAATCAAAGAAAAAACAATTAACTTATGAGCTTAATAAATTCTACTATAGTAGAATTAAAATACATACAAGCTATTTTTGCACCCTTCAAATTTTTGGGGAATCATCGGTTGGGTCTTTTTTCTGTTGTTTAAATTCAATTTCAAATACGACCGGTTTGTCAAGCGGACGACTATTGAGAATGATATCACTTTCTGTAGCTGTTATTCGTTCAATAGCCAGGCTTTCTTCGACCTTACCAATCGGCGACGCCCGAATAATTTCCGTTTTATCGGGGCACTTCAGCCGCAAACGCCCGTTCAGGGGCACGTTAAATAACAAGGCGTAGATTTTTCCCGACAAGCGGTTACGGGTATAATAACCCCAATCGGGTTTGGCCAATCCGGCATCGCCGCAATCGTAAATAGCAGGGTTGTTCAGCTTCATCCACTCCCCTATTTCGCGTGCCCGACCGGTTTCCTGTTCGCGAATGGCACCCTTGCTGTCGGGGCCAAAGTTCAGCACAAAATTTCCGTTCATCGACACGCATTTCACCAGCATTTCAATCAGCTCGTAACTGCTTTTAATGTGTCCTTCCCAAGCGGCATCGTAGCCCCACTGGTTGTTCGGAATGGTCATCACACAGTCCCAGTCGTTCCCGTTCAGCTGACTGCTATTTTCGGGGATTTTGCGTTCCCAGCCTTGCTCGTAATCGCCCATCAGGTCGCCATTGGCATCGAAGTGCCGGTTTCCGAACTCGTCGGGGCGAAAGCGGCTGCCAATAATGAGGCCGGGAATCTTGTTGCGCATCTCCGTTTCCAGCTTATCGGCAAATTCGGCCTGTTGTTTCCAGGCATCATCCCAAGTTCCGTCAAACCAAAGGCCTTTTGTTTGCGGGTAGCGGTCGAGCAGCTCCAGCAACTGGTTGCGGGTAAATTGTTTAAAGTCGTCATAAGCCAAACTGTCGGCTTTTGTTTCAATCTCGGTACGATAACCCGGATGGTCCCAGTCGATGACCGAAAAATACAGGTAAACATCAATCCCTTCGTGGGTATAGGCATCGACCAACTGCTTTATAATATCGTTTTTATACGGCGAATTGGCAATGGTATAACGCGTGTAGCGGCTGGGCCATAAACAAAAGCCATCGTGGTGTTTGGTGGTAATAATCATGTAACGCGCGCCCATGTCTTTTGCCTGTTTTGCCCAGGCTTTTGCATCAAAGTTTTTGGGGTTAAATTGAAGGTAGAGGCTGTCGTAATCTGCTTGGGGCATTTGGTCCCATGCACGGATCCATTCCGCAGCTCCGGGGTACTTTTTCTCCTTCCACTGACCACCGGGAATGGCATAAACGCCCCAATGAATGAATTGCCCCAGTCCGTAGTTCCGCCACTTGGCCATAGCCGGATCGGTACGCTGTCCCAAACGGTGAGCCCCGTGTTCCAAATGCACAGATACGCGGTGAGCAGCCTGCGAAAACGCTGGTTTTGTTCCGATAAAGCAAAGCCAGGCTAAAACAGCGATTGCCAATTTATTTTTCATCTTGTCTCTTACGTGATTATTGGATATTCAAATTGACTATGAATTATTCATCATTGGTTGTTGATTATTTGGCCATTTCCACTTCATCATTCATAATTCATTCGCATCATTTATTATTTCGTCTGTCCCAATTCCCTACCCCTCATTGCTTTTTCTTATAACCCGTAATTTCTTTTCCGCCATTCTTTTCGGGATCGAAATAAGTGATGTTTTGCTTACGGTACAAAGTTTTCAGATTTGTCTGGCGCCGCAGAAAATCGTCAACATTTTTCATCGAAGCTGCTGTCCACCCGGCTTCAGCCAAGGCCGCAAGACGTGGAAAAATCATAAACTCGAGCCGTTGCTGATTCTGAATGGTTTCAGTCCAAACATTAGCCTGAATGCCCATAACCAACGGGTTGCCAATTGCCGTAGCAGGAACAAACTCGTCGGAAGGAAAACGGTAAACACTAGCTAAATCGGCATATCGACCTGCCCATTTTCGTCCATGTTCGTGTTTTTCGTCCTGTACAAAATCGAAATACAACGGAATGCGGGGACACAACACCGTTTTAAACTGTTTATTCAGCGCCAGTTCAAGCACTTCGGGTTTATCGTGCCGCCACCACATAATCATCCGGTTTTCCGGGTCAATACCGGCCGAAGCAATCTCGTCCCACCCGATTAATGTTTTGCCCATGTGCTGCACCGAGTCGGCTATTTGCTGTAAAAAATGGTATTCAACCTCCAGTAAATCGGTGTAGTTGTTTTTGCGCATCAGCTTTTTCACCTCCTTCAGTTTTACCCATTGCTGGTTGCCGTAGCTTACCTCATCGCCGCCAATGTGGATGTAAGGCGATGGGAATAAAGCCGACACTTCGGTCAATACATCCGTTAAAAAGGCAAAGGTTTCCTTCTTGACCGGGTTGAAGGTAAAATCGGGGTATTTTTCGGAACCACCACCACTAATTTCGGGGTAAGCACGCACAGCAGCCGAAGCATGGCCGGGCATATCAATCTCGGGAATAATTTGGATGAAACGCTCCGAGGCATAAGCCACAATCTCTTTGATTTGCTCCTGGGTATAAAACTGCGCCGGGGCCAGTGGGTCCGAGTAATTCCCGATAGCGCCGACTTCGGTCAGGCGCGGGTACTTTTTTATTTCGATACGCCAACCCTCGGCATCGCTTAAATGCCAGTGAAAGCGGTTTAGCTTTAACAGTGCCATTTGGTCGAGCAACATTTTAACCTTATCCATCCCAAAAAAATGCCTCGATTCATCGAGCATCAATCCCCGCCAAGCGTACCGGGGTGCATCCTTAATGGTTTGGTTTTGAATTGAACGTGTTTCGCCCGAAAAAGCCATGAGCTGGAGCAAACTTTGCAGGCCGTAAAAACAGCCTTGTGCCGACGACGCTTCGACCGTAACAGAGCCGGAGCAAACTATCAGCCGGTAAGACTCGGTGTCCCCGATTTCGGTATTCAGAATCAAATTGACTGCTGCCTTTTTCGTAGAAACGACTGTAATATTCGCATAGCGAAGCGCCGACCCGCCAAAAACCGGAATTAGTGAATCGAACGTGCTGCTGCCGGAGCAAACCGACAAGGTGTCGCCCAACCGGAAAAAACCTTCGGCAAGTTCAACCCGGTTTGGCTGCGGAATGATAAAAGCAGGATTTTCGGTTGCAAATACGAATGGTATTGATGCAAGCAATGAAAATAACAACACAAAAGCTTTCTTCATTTTTATTTTTTTGTCTAGTCGGGTTATAAAATTCAATACGGTATCCAATCATTCAAAACTCCCTGTTTAAACCAGGGATCATCGCTGTATTTCAACCAATAAGCCATTTCGTTCAGAAGACTTTCAACAACAGGGTCCTTCTTGTCAACCGGGAGATTGTTCAACTGATAGGGATCCTCTCTATCGTTAAAAAACAGAGTATTTACGAGTTTATTGTCTCTGCCTATCGTAAATTCCAAGGTATATTGATGCGTTTTTACACCCCGTGCCTCCGGGAAATACGAAACCACTTTTCCTTCAGCATCAAATTCACCATCCAAATTCCGGATGTAAAGGGCCGATTTGGGACGTTGCACATGTTCAATTCCTTTTAAAGCGTCGGAATAATCACGCCCATGAATTGGTGCGGGGATATTTTTGTTGAGCCCCATCATGCCGAGCAGGGTTGGCATAATATCTGGCGTCCCCATTAAAAGATCGCTTAACCCGGGCACTTTCATTCCCGGCCAGCGAATGAGAAATGGGACATCGAACGCTTCGGAATAGATACAGTTTTTAGCGTCATTCATACCGTGGCTACACATGGTTTCGCCGTGATCCGAGGTAAATACAACAATGGTGTTTTCGTATTCCCCCATTTCTTTCAGTTGTTCTACAATTCGTCCGAATTCACGGTCAACACCAGTTACATTGGCAAAATAATACGGAGCTGATTTTGCTTTGTTCATGCCACAATCGGCATTATCACGGTGTAACAGGTTTTCGAGCGGAATGTCCCTGTACAGGTCGAAGTCTTCCGACATGCAGTCTTGCAGTGAGTTATAAGGACTGTGGGGCGGATTCATAGAAACAAACAAAGCAAAGGGTTTATCCGGGTCCCGCTCGCCTGATTGGTTTTTAAGGTAAGCAATCGCTTTGTCGGCTTCGTGCTTCGCCGAAAATTCCTTAGGTTCATGCCGTTTCCCCTTGGTATCGTAATAATGCGGTTTCTTGTGCACATCCCAGGTGCCATAGGAATACCAATACCGAAAACCGTGACGGCGTTCCTCCGGGGTATAGGCATCCCAGGCTGGCACATGGGGATCAACATAATTCCCGGGGTTGGCCGGATCATTCGGCGTTGGATAATCCAAATGCCATTTCCCAATATAGGCGGTCTCGTATCCCGCATTGAGGAGTACATCACCAAAACAGCGAACATCGCTCCGTAGGGAACTTATTGGACGTGTGGCATTGATGTTAAGCGGAACCCCGCTTGCATTTGGGAAAAGGCCGGTCATTAAACTTCCGCGGTGCGGACTACATACCGGCGTGTTGCTCACCATGTTTGTAATAACAACGGCCTCCGTTGCAAATTCATCAAGCCGGGGTGTTTTCACCGGGTCGGCTTTTGTACGGATACCCCCCTTAAATTTGGGAGTATCCCAAAATGCCATCGCTTGCTTTCGGTACTGGTCGGGAAAAACATAGACCAAGTTGGGGGCCTTGTTTGCGCGATGTGCTTGGCAAGCAGAAAATATCCCCAATGCCAATCCAAGTCCAACAAACATCCGTTTTATTTTACTCATCCGCTTATTCAGTAACAGGTTCATTATATGGCTTTTTACCGCAATATTTATAGTTGAAATGAATTTAATGTTTTGCCAAATCCCTTCTCCGTTTAAGCGCTTCCAGAAAATAATAATCGGCATAATTTAGCGGCACATCAATTTCAACCCCGTGCGGAATGCTCCCCACTGAGTGCATCAGGATGAAATTGCCGTTTTCGCCCGGTTTTGCCCGGTACGCCGAGCTGCCCAAACTGTCCATAATTTTATCGGCCCAGCTTTTATAGTACTCGCTTTTGGCATAGGTTGACATTTCGTAAAGGGCCGAAGCAATAATGGCTGCGGCCGATGCGTCGCGCGGTTCGGCGGGAATACCCGGGGCATCCAAATCCCAGTACGGGACAAAATCGTTCGGAAAGTTTTTGTGGTGAACAACAAAGTCAAACGCTTTTTCGGCCCGTTCGAGGTATTTCGGGTCGCGTGTTTCGCGGTAGCAAACGGTGAAACCGTAAATTCCCCACGCCTGCCCTCGCGCCCAAGCCGATTCGTTAGCGAAACCCTGTGCCGTTTCCTTGCTCCGTACCGAGCCTTCGGCCAAACTGTAGTCGATAACATGGTAACAGCTGAAATCGGGACGGTAATGATTGGCGAGGGTTTTATCGGCGTGGCTAACTGCTATTTGGTAGAAGCTGGAATCGCCCGAAAGCCGTGTGGCATTAAAAAGTAATTCCAGGTTCATCATGTTATCGATAATCACCGGGCACTCCCAACCCCGTTTCGACATCCAGCCACGGTCAACATCCCACGACTGAATAATACCCGCTTGGGGCCGAAAACGGCTGGACAGGGATTTTGCCGCCTGAACGATGACGTCCTTGTAGGCGGTTTCACCCAACCGGAAGCCGTTTCCAAAACTGCATTCAATCATAAATCCAACGTCGTGGTGATCGGTTAGGTACTGCACCGTATCAATTGATTGGGTGAACTGGCGGGCATAGCCGCGCCAAATGGTGTCGCCCGTAAGTTCGTACAGGTACCACAGGCTCCCGGGGAAAAAACCGCTTGTCCAATCGGATGGGGCAACGTATTCAACACGTCCCTGGTCAAAGGTTCTAGGATTCAATATTTTTCCTGTTTCTTCCATCAGTTCGATCTGCCGTTTTTCCTGTGCGGCGGCAAATTGAATATTTTCGTCGATAAATTGATTGTTCTGTTTATGGGGTTGCGAACACGCTTGCACCAGCAAAGCCGCCACCGCAACAACTACAAAAGTTAATGTCTTCATTTTAAGTTTATTGTTCTGCTTTATCTGTTTCTGTTAATATCCATGTGCACGAGTCGTACAGTGTCTGTTTGCCCGCTTTGGCGCGTATTTCCACCCTATTTTCGCCCGGGAACAGCCTGATGTCCTTCCAAACGACCGTGTTTATTCTATCGGGCAATTGCACGCCGATTTTCTTTCCGTTGAGCCACAATTCTGCTTCCGAAGCATTTGTAAAGGCTTTAATATCAGTTAGCGAATTGGATCGGCTCACAAAACGTTTTGCAACCAAATGAAGCATGGGCTCCGGGTTCCAGTTGGCTTTGTAAAAGTAGAAGGCATCTTTCCGGGTTTGGTGGTTGTAAGTAATCAGGCCTTTGTCATTTATTCCTTGCCGGTCGCCCTCATTACGAATGGCAGAACCGAAATCGGCGAAGTTCCAGACAAATTTTGCCCAAACATATTTTCGGGTCGAAAGTTCCCGCCAGTTTCCTTCGTGGTAGGCCAATTGCCATTCTTCCGGATGAAACGGACCACTTGGGTCGGGTTTCAGGGCCGGCCATTGGTGTTGGCTAATGCTCGCTCCGGCTCCAAATTCGGTTACACAAAGTGGTTTACCGCCTGCCTGTGCTTTCATTTTGTCCATAAAAGTTCCCATTTGCTCCGGTGTTCCGCCATACCAGCCAAAATATTGGTTCCAACCGCCGGCATCGGTTATGCTAACAAACTCCATTTGCTCGCCAAACGAAGCACTGGTTGTAAGCCGCGAAGGATCTTCCTTTTTTGCCAAGTTGTTTAATTCCGTTACAAACGGGAGCGGGTCATCAAAATCAAATTTCAACTCGTTCAACAAGCCCCAGAAAAAGACCGAAGGGTGATTGAAGTTTTGCCGTATCATTTCGATGAGCATATTTTTTGTGTTCCGATGAAGAGCTTCACTTGCTACGTAGCCTGGCCCGGTATAGCCGCCGGGGCCAACAAACGGAATCTCAGTCCATAAAACAATACCTTCCCGGTCGCTCAGGTCATAAATTGTTTTCCCGTGCGGGTAGTGTGTTAATCGCAAAGCCGTTGCCCCCGACTCCTTTACCAGGGCCATATCCTGAATATAATTATCCGGGGTATAAGCACTTCCCTTTCCCTCAACATCTTCGTGTATTCCAAAGCCATACAAATCCAGGTATTGTCCGTTCAGTAAAAAACCCTGCTCGGCATCAACCGAAAAATAACGAAAACCGGTGCTTTCCTTCACCCCATCAACCAATTCGTTGCCATCGTAAAGCTCAACTTCAACCCGGTAACAATACGGATTCTGTTTTCCATTCCACAAAACCGGCTTTTCAATCCGAAATTCCTGGCTCAATTCGCTTACACCCCCCAACGGTAAAGGGATTTCATTTTCAGCCACCAGCTTATTCCCGGCATCAAAAACTTTTGTACTAAGTTTTAGGTTTTGTTGCGGTCTATTCAGCGAAAGCTTGGTATTGACTACAAAATCAGCTTTGGAATAAGATACTGTTACAGGCCTGATGTACACCCCAGACGAAGCATAATCGAGCGGCGAAATGCAGTTTTTGTTGGTAACCAGCAAATGTACAGACCGGTGAAGGCCTCCGTAACAATTAAAATCGCCGCTCAGGGGAATCACATCGGTGCGGTAGGCATTGCTCACCCAAACACTCAGGTCTGCATTCTTTCCTGCTTCTACCAAATCGGTAATTTCGTAGCAAAATGCAGTATAGCCGCCAAAATGCTCGCCTGCTAATTTTCCGTTTACCAACACAGTGGCTACTGAATTTGCCCCTTCGAAATACAGAAACAAGCGTTTGCCTGAAAAATCGGAATCGATTTCCAGTTTCCGCTGGTATACCATTGTTCCGCGGTAGTAATTAGGCCCGTTAAAAACATCGGCAGTATTCCAGGTATGCGGCAAGTCAACCTTCTGCTTTTCAACATCGCGATTGACATTGTAAGCCGGATAAATAGTCCAGCCCTTATTCAGATTGAATTGCTCACGCCCAGCTCGTTGGCCTATTGCCGAAACACCGGACAGCATGATGAGCACAGCGAGCAAATAGCTCACTAACAGCTTATTTATCATTTCTTCATGGTTTGAATTTTCACGATATATTTTCCTCGTTCCTGTATCGTTTTAGCCTTTAGCGACAGGCGGTATATTTCTGCTCCCCAAACGTTCGACAGGCGATTGTCATCCAATTGAATACGCTCCGTTACCGGCTCAAAAAGCGTTGGGTTGAATGCTAATTTAACCCGTACACCATTTTTTTCCAGAATTGCCATTCCCTTTTCCGACAGATCCGGTTTTGTGCAAATTAAAAAATTTAGTTGATTGGCTTGTTTTGCCTCGTTCAAAACGAATGAATCGTCAATTGTTAAACCTTCCGTGTCCAGCCGATAGTCCCTTTTCCATTCGCGCACCTCCGCGTTTTCGGGATAGGCACGAGCCAAATCAATGCTGAAGCTTGAGGTTGCCACATCAAAATTCACATTGCGCGAGCGGTACCCTGCACCATATTCCTCGGCAAAACCGTTGATAACCGGCAAATTATGGTAGTTACTTTGCATGGTCCAAATCGAATATCGCTTATCGCTGAATGTATCTTTGGTGTAGGTTCCTACGCCAACATCGATAATTAAAGGCGTATTTCGGAGGTATAAAATAAAGGAACCTACGTCGTTATGGTTATGACTTTCGTCGTTGTAGCCGCCTTTGGCTGCAAAAAAATACCCGGAAGAATTACGTAGATAACACAACTCGGACTGCGGGTACCAAACAGCAGGATAGTTCACAAGCGCAGGTTCTACCGCCGCCAGTTCGCTGCGGCAGGCAAGCGACTCCATTGTACGGTAGAAATCACGCTTTGCCGGTACAAATTCTTGCTCAGCTTCCTTTTGGTACAGGTACGAGGCAAATTGCTGCATACCTGTGCTTTCAACTGCTTTTCCGTACCTGAAAACCAGGTAGGGATCCTCATCAAATTTTGCAGAAGCATCGGCAAAATTAACCACCCAACCATCACCTACATATGATTTTACAATAAACTCGCCCATGTCACGAACAAGCTCCCGTCCGAATAACGAAACCTGACCGCCGGTAGCTTTTTGCAGCAAGCTGAGGTAGTCGTATAATTTTCCTGCTCCGTGCCCCCAATAGGTGGAACCTTCTTCGCAAGCGCCATCAGCTTTTGCGTAATTAATATATTTATCAACCGATTGCATGGTTTTGTAAATGCCTTCGGCCTGTTTATCAGGGTCATCCTCAACCAACAAAAAGCAGGTCAGCACATTGAAGTTGCACCAGGGATTCCAGTTATTCACCATTGTTTCGGGAGTTGCCCCTGCGGCCATCCACCAAAACGTACGTTCCATGTAGGGGTTAAGAATGCGCGTTTGCAGGTTTTGCTTTAAACGCTCGGCAATTAAGGGCTGCACAGTATCCAATTCGTCTTTCAGCAAAAAATAAGTCCATGCCAGAAAGGAAGCAATATCGCTGCCAGCCAAATCAATCACCTGATCTTTAAACGATGGAAGCGACGTTTTTTCAGCTTGCTCACGCTCAATATGCGCCGATTCGGCCCAACTGGTCATTTCGCAAAAGAACCAACTGCCATCAGCTATTTTCTCAAGAAACCGCCCATTCCCTTCAGCCAATTCAGCCAACACCAAGTTGACCAATGCGTTGCAATTTTCGTTTAGCGGCTTTTCCATTGGCGACCGAGCGCCGCTTCGATTAAATTCGAGATAATCAGATGCAGTGGCCACTTTCCACTGGTAAGCCAGAGCCAAATTTCCCCTTTGTACAAGATTATCCTTATCGGCTGCGGTAAGATTATCCCAGGCCACCCTGTTTTTGTAAGCCGGATACAACACCCAATCACGGCTTTCGGCAAGCGCTGATTTGAGCTGTTCTTTTGAAGTTGAACGTTGTAACAAGTCCCTCTTTTCCCATGCCTGTACCTTATTTACAGCACATAACACGAGCAGGACTATGACAATAGAGATAAGTTTGATTTGTTTCATCGAATTAATAATCCGGATAGTGATGGTCAATGGGCAACTCGGTTTTAGTATTCCGGGTTTCTGGTAAACCCATTGCAGCGTTGGGCTATCCTAATTTGCACCAGTTAACATGAATGCAATTCTATTTACGTTCACCGAGTTGAATGTTGCTTCAATCCCGACAGGATACCCCGCCGGGAAAGAAACTTCATCCCAATCATTCCACTACTTAAATTGGTATATTCTAACGTAATCAACTTTAAACTCAACGGGCAAAATCGATTGATCCAGCTTGCCGCCCAAGGTTCTGTCGGTAGAAGCACCCAAAGCCAGATTCAACAAAATGAAGAATTTCTGACGGAATGGGTTTGGCGAAATTTTGGAAATATCGACCACATGTGTCACAACATTATCGATGGCAAATACCAACCGGTTTTGGTTCCAATCGAGGCTGTAGGTGTGAAAATCCGTACTGTAGTCGGTGTAAATTTTTTTCACTTTCTGGGTATAGCTTGACGAACTTTCACCAAATATGGCATTTTGAATCATGGCCGGATCTTTTGCCGCATACTCCATAATATCAATTTCGCCACATGCGGGCCAGGCTACGCCACTGTTCTGGCTATCGCCTTTTGCCCAAAAAGCTGGCCAGGGACCTTTCCCTGCAGGCACTTTTGCCCGAACTTCGAAACGTCCGTATTGCCACGAGTGCTTTTTGCTGGTAATAATGCTTGCTGAAGTAACTGTTCCGTCGCTGAACTCGGCTGTTCCGAACGAAGTACTTTCTTTCCGCCCGGTAATCACCAAATAACCACCTTGGATCCGGCAGTTTTCGCCTCGGGCTTCGGTATAATACTGAATCTCCTGGTTGCGCACAAAACCTTTTTCATAGGTCCAATCGGCCAGATTCACCATGCCGTCGGTATTGAATTCGTCAGACCAAACAAGGTTCATCAAATCCGAACTTTCGAGCGGGTCTCCAATCACATACTTTTCAATTGCCGGTTTATCGGTCGTTCCACCTTCTGGCTCAGGCCAATCGGTAGGATTAACAAGGTTGTTTCCATCTCCGCACGCTAACAACGTTGCAGAAAGAAAAATGAGGGTATAAAAATATTTACTCATTGTTGTGTTTTGCTTTTTGCAGAGGGTAAAATGCCATTGCATTTCACCCTCCTATTAATTGTTGAATTGACTCAGGCATTTACCGTATGTGCCCTGCGCTTTTCGTAAACCCAGAGGGTTTATATGTTTGTAGATGGTGTTCTGCGGATGATATGCGACTCAGAAGGAGTCGAACCCATACCCCCCTTATTTGCTTTCCCATAAACATTCGACGCACCTAGTGCCTGATAATCATTTACTAATGCCTATTTCAATAAATTAAAAGCGGCTATTGTTGTTTCCGTTGTTCGAAGTTTCAATAGCCGCTTTCGTACTATGGGTTACAATTGTGCCCCCGCCTGAACGACACTGAACGTGATTGTCCGGTTTGTTTTCGGTGCTACTTCTTTCAGCGTGATTGTAGCTGTACGGGAAGCAACGTCGGTATAACCCGAAACGGCGATCGTAAGGGCTTTATCTCCGTCAATCGTATCAGTAGCGGCTACATTCAACACAGCCCAACTTTGATTGCTTGTGGCAATCCACCGGTACGATGTGTTTTGCGTGACATTTACGGTATAGTTTCCGCCATCTTTTGTTGTGTTGATGGTGGTTTCTGCCAGATCGGTTGCGAAGATTGGATTTGTCATACCATCTGTTCCGTTGGGGTTCCATTGATTGTCTGCTTCGTCGCAGCCCCAAACGCTGAATAAGCCGGCAGTTGCCAAAATTAATATTGCTAAAATTCTATTTTTCATGTCTTTATTCTTTTAGTAAATCCATCCGGGTGTATTGGTCAGGTTTTGGTTTTTGTCTGTTTCGTCTTTCGGTACGCCCCAGACATAATAGAAATCGCCCGGCCACGAAATTTTTACCGCTGCACTGGCAGCTCCCCACACCCGTTGGGTGCCGGCGTCGGTTTTGTCAAACTTGGATTCTTTGAGTGTACGCCAGCGCATTTCATCGAAGAAATTAATGCCTTCGTTCACCAATTCGCGGCGGCGTTCGTCGCGAACATAGTTGCGGGCAACATCTTTCGATGCAAAATTTTCGGCCATGGTAGGCATGGCAACACGGTCGCGCACTTGCTTCACTTTGGCCTGGGCTTCCTGTAACTGGTTCAACTCAACCAGCGCTTCGGCCCACATCAGCAACACATCAGCATAGCGGATAAGCGGCTCGTCAATCGGGTTCGCCTGGCGGTATTGAAACTCAAGGCCTTCACCAATAAACTTACGATGGATATAATACAGGTTCTCGCTGTTGCTGTTTAAATCGGGCAATATACCCGGAACAAGGTTATCCTTGCCAACACCGTTGGTATAGGCTTTTCCGGCAGCCCAGGGCCAGCGCATTACATACAGCGGTTGCGAAGTGCCGGTGGGCGGATTGGCATCCAGTCCCATCATGGTGTCGTTGGGGCAAATCATGCTGTAATGCAGGCGCGGGTCGCGGTTGGCGTAGGCTGCATTCAGCCGGGCTTCGTTTCCTTCTTCCAGGTATTTGCTTTTTACGGAAGCCAGTACCGAGGCATTCAATCGCTTATTAACAGCTGTTGTTACTTTTGAATGGATTTCGACCCCATTCGATTTTTTATCGCGTAAAAAGAAAACTTCGCGTTCGGCAACCGGTGTCGAGTTGTAGTTCTCAATATAATCGTCCCAATTGAATGATTTGCTGCTTGTAGCGTTTATCTTCACTTCGTACAAATCGGCCATGGCCGGACGAACCTGAATATCAGTCCAGCAACCGGCATTATCGCCACCGCCGAGCTGGAAAGCCCCCTGAAATTTCATCCGGTTAATCCCGTACGATTTTGTAGCTTCTTCGATGTATTGCACACTAAAAATCATCTCCTTGCTATTTTCGTTGGCCACTTTAAACAGTTGCTTAAAGTCGGCAGGGGTTCCGGTGGGTGTAAACAGGCCATAGCCTGTGTCGGCAACTTTGGCAAAGTCGGCGGCTGCGGCCTGAAAATCGGCTTGCCCATCCTGCCCTTGCCAAACTTTGCTTTGGGCACGGTACAAATAGGCCTTTCCGCGCAGCGCATAGGCAGCACCTTTGCTTACTTTTCCATCGGTTTTATTCACGTAATTATCCGGCAAATTGGGTTCGCTGGTGGCATCGGTCAAATCGGCAATAATTTGCGCCCAAACGTCCATCTCCGGGGTTTGGCCCCGGGTGTACTCGTTGGCATTTACGTTCTCTGTATAAAGCGGAACCCCAATGCCATTGCCACCATACAAGGCGTTCAGTTCCATATAAAACAAAGCGCGCAGAAACTTCGCTTCGGCCACCATTCGCCCTTTCGCTTCGTCGCTAATTGGAGCTTGAGAAATTCCGGTAATGGCATCGTTGGCGCGATAAACACCCCGGTAAAAGTCAACCCATGCGCCTTCCAGTATGGCAGATGACGCCGTGATACCTGTGCGGAAAAAACCGCCGTTGTTATCGTAGTGGCATTGGCTTACCATACCCAAAATATCAAAAAGGTAATTACCGGCACCTTCAGCGTTGGCCACTGCGGGGCCCCAGCCTTTCAGCGTGGCATACACACCGGCCAGGCCTTGTTCGCAAAGGCTTTCGGATTGCCACATGTTGGACGAAGCCAGGGTATTGTAAGGAGCTGTGTCCAGGATACTGTCCGAGCAGCGGATAAAGCTGAACAGGGCGACAGCTGCGATAAATAGCTTCAATATCTGTTTTTTCATAACGTGTTCGTTTATTGAATTAGAATGTAACATTAAGACCTCCGGACAGCATCCGGGACAAAGGATATTCTCCAAAACCAACCCCTCCTACTTCAGGGTCTACACCCGGAAATTTTGTGATTGTCAACAAGTTCTCACCACTGAAGAACACACGCAAATTACTAACCTTCAATTTCTGGGTGATTGATTTTGGAATGGTATAACCCACCTGAAGGTTTTTTAACTTGATGTAGGAGGCATTGTACAGGAAGTCGGTATTATTCTGGAAAGTACCGCCACTTGCCTTCAAGCGCGAATAGGGAGCCGTTAAATAATTTGAATTTGGATCGGCTTCGGGTGTGGCAAACTGTGTTTCGTCGAAGTAATAAAAGTCGTTACGGGCGTTTGCCGGTATGGTGTTTTGTATATTCGAAATTGTCGGATTGTTCAGGCCATTTCCGTATAGGTGGTAATACATACCTGCCTGCCCCGACCATAACATACTCACATCAATGCCTTTCCATTCGGCCGTAAGTTGAATCCCAAAGTTGTATTTTGGTGTACTCGACTTGCCGGTCCACACGCGGTCGTATTCGTTACCATAATTCCCATCGCCATTGTTATCGGCATAAATGTACTCGCCGTACCAGTTGCGAGTACGCGAAACAGCTGCTGTTGTTTGGCTGGCAAACTTATAACCGGCCGAAACCATGGCCTGCACCCATTGCAAATCTTCGGTTGTACGTATCATTCCGTCGCGCGGACCGCCGTTGGCATTCACCGAACCGTCGGCGTGGTAGTATTCGCCGCTACCATGATAAGCGGTTTGCAAAAACTGTTCGCCCATCATATGCCCTTCGGGGCGACCATTCAAGGCTGAATAGTTCATGTATTTCCATACCGGGTTTCCCCAAACATCAAAGTCAGTGTCGTCAAAGCCATATTCTACTTTACCCAGGTATTTGGTAATCCGGTTTTGGTTAACCGAAAAGTTCCCGCTAACCGAGTAACGGACTTTGCCAATGTTATCGTTCCAGTTCACAACAATTTCCAAGCCCCGGTTGCGCACGCTGGCAGCATTCTCCATCGGGATGCTAATATCGCCACGTGTATCGTACGAGGTTGGCGTGGTAAGAATATCTTCCGTCAAACGGTTATAAATGTCGAATTCAACATTCATCCGTTGTTTCAGAAATTGGGCGTTGAAACCCAGGTTGGTGGTGGTAACATGCTCCCAGCTAAGCGAGGTATTGGCCAATTGCGAAGGGTACAAACCTTTTGTTTCGCTCTCGTTGAGTACCAGGTTGGTGGATCCGTACAAGGCTTGCCATGCATAATAACTTGATGTTACGTTACCTAACTGCCCCCACGATGCCCTCAATTTAAACGATTCCACAATGTGTTTGATAGGTGCAAAGAAGGGCTCCTCGCTCATGCGCCAGCCAACTGAAACCGACGGGAAAACACCGTAGCGGTGGTCGGGTGCAAAGCGTGATGAACCGTCGCGGCGGAAGTTTGCTTCGAGCAGGTATTTCCCTTGATACGCATAGTTTAACCGGCCAAACTGCGAAACCATAGCGTAATCACGCTCATAACTACCACCTATCGAGCTCATTTCGGTTGCCGTAGTAATATCGGTAATCGAGTAATCGAGCAGACCCTTTTTGGTGGCGCTAAAGCCGTTGTAGTTCCAGTACGTCCGCTCATAGCCCAAAAGTGCCGAAAAGTCGTGCTGACCAAGGGTTTTGTTATAGTTTAAGGTGCCAATCAGGTTGCGGGCAATTTGCCGCGTAAACGACCGTGAAGTGGTAGCAAGGCTCAAATTCCCGTTATACTCGGCCAAAACTTCTCCTGTACGAAAGCTGTAACGTTTGATGTTCCGGTCGTATTCCTGCTGATCCCAGGTCGCGTCCTGATAGTTAAACTTCACTTCGGCATTCAAACCTTCCAACAGTTCGGCATTCACATACCAAGTGGTATTCAACCTCGATGTTATATTTTCGCCGCCTTTGTTAACAAGCCTTGCCAGCGGGTTTTCCATGTTTTGCGGGTTCAATGCGGCATTCAAGGTTGCATCCTCCAATGCTCCATATTTACCGTCGTACTCGGGCGTCATGGCCGGAATCATTTGGTTAATATAAAACAGTGCCCCATCGGTACTCGAGTCGCCCACATCGCCGTAGCGCTGGTTATAATAGGTTTTAGTTCCGACTTTTAAAACGCCAGCAACTTTCGTTTCCACGTTGGCCCTCATTGAATATTCCTGCAACGAGGTATTAGGCATGGTGCCCGGGTTACTTTGGTAACCACCCGAAAGCAGGTACGAACTGTTTTCGCTCCCGCCCCGTGCCTGCAAGGTGTGTTTATGGTAAAAACTGGGGTAGTAGAAATATTTTGTCCAATCGGTATTGGGATAGGCCAGCGAGTTTGGGATTCCCCATTCGTTATCCGTGCCTCCAGGGTTGAGAGAAGCGGCCCGCCACGTGTCAATATTGGCTTGGCTGTATGGCAATAACGTAGGATCGGCAATAATGCCTTCCGGGTTCAGGTTCGCAACCGCCCGGTTGTGCATCTCCATCCATTCGGCTGTGTTCGATTCGATTTTGAATTTGGAACTGGCATCGGTTTGTGCAAATAACGCTGAATAGGAAATGGTTGGAGTTGATTTGGTTTTGCCGCTTTTGGTGGTAATTAAAATAACACCGTTGGCTGCCCGCGAACCGTAAATTGATGCTGATGCAGCATCCTTTAAAACGCTGATGCTTTCAACATCTTCGGAATTGATGGAGTTGATGGCATTGCCCTCGTCAACCACCACCCCGTCAATAACAACCATAGGGCTGATAGAGCCTTGGAAGGTGCCAGCCCCGCGAACAACAATACTTGCCCCGTCGCTACCGGGTTTTCCGCTACTCTGGCGTACCTGCACACCGGCAGCCAACCCACCTAAACCCGACGACAGGTTTGCCATTGGGCGGTTTTCCAGTTTCTGGGCGCCCACGCTTGCCACCGAGCCGGTCATGTTCACTTTTTTCTGAACGCCATAGCCAATGGCCACCACTTCGTCAATCCCAATGGATTCTTCTTCCATCGTCACATTGATTACGCTTTTGCCGGCAACCGCAATTTCCTGTGTCCGCATACCAACAAACGAAATAACCAGCACGGCCTTGTCTGGAATATTGGCCAGCGAAAAGTTGCCGTCAAAATCGGTAATTGTACCAACGGTAGTGCCCTTTACCACAACGGTAACGCCCGGGAGCGCGGCCCCGCCGGCATCGGCAACTTTCCCCGAAATCCCTTTTGATTGTTGATTTACCTTAGAAACAACCGGCGACTGATTGGGCGACGATTTGAGAACGATAAAGTTGTTATCGAGTAATTTATATTGAATACCGGTTGTTTTGGAAAGGGTTTCCAGTATTTCGTGAATTGAATTATCCGGAAAGTTAACATCCAGGCGCTCTTCGAGCCCCTGAAAATCCTGATCGTAAAAAAAACGGCATTCACTTTGGCTTTCAATCTGGTTCAATAGCTCCCTTACCGATAGATTACTCTCACTCAACTTAATGTGTTTAATTTGGGAGTACACCGATGCCGTACTTTGGAGTACGCCAATCAAAATAAAAAGCAGGATCATCTTCATAATTAAAAATCCTTTACACGCAGTTCGTAAAAGTTCCGGACTGCGCCTTTTTTGTTTTTTTTTCATAGATTTGTATAGCATTTATGTTATTGATTAGTGCCTTACGACTGTCAATCCAAAGGCACGGTTATTAATTTCTTTTGAAACCGGGAAACACGGCTATGTTTTCCGGTTTCGTTTTTGTGCACAAAGTCACCTGACTTTCCTGTCTATCGTTATACTAATGCGGGTGAAAATTTCAAGGATGCGTAGTGGTATCCCATTGCTTATTGCTTATCGCTTATTGGAACGATGTATTGTAACACCCTCGTTGCCAACACGAAGAGCCTGAACAAGCGCCTTTTTGGTTTTTTATACATTTTCTTGCATTTATGTTATTGATTAGTGCCTTACGACTGTCAATTCAAAGGCACGGTTATTAATTTCTTTTGAAACCGGGAAACACGGCTATGTTTTCCGGTTTCGTTTTTTTAGTTCGAATACAAAGTCACCTGGCCCTCCTGTTTTATGTAATTCAGATCGGATGAGAACCTCAAGGCTTCCAGGATGGTGTCCAGCTGTTCATCTCTTATCGAACCGGTGTACCGATGCGTTTTCACCTCTTCGTCTCCAAAACAAATGGTGACATTGAACTTACGTTCAAGCTTTTTCGACAGCGATTCGATGGTTACTTCTTTCATGGTCAACATCCCCCGGGTCCAGTCAACCAGGTAATCTGAGCCTTGATCCACAACTTCAATTTTTCCTGATTCTTTATTGAAATCGGCTGTTTGCAAGGGTTTCAGCAGGACTTGTTGTCCATTTTCGGTTTTAATTTTCACTTTCCCCGACTCTAAAAAGGTAGTAATGCCCGGTTCGTTGGAATAACTGCAAATATTAAAAACGGTACCTAACACCTCAACATCCAGTTTCGAAGTTTTAACAACAAACGGACGTGAAGCATCGTGGGCAATGCGAAAGAAAGCTTCGCCGTCAAGTTTAACCACCCGTTTTTTCGAACCGAACGAGGGCTCAAGCCTCAAGGTTGAACCTGAATTTAATTCTACCTTTGAGCCATCGGGCAACACAACTTGCGAACGCTCGCCAATGGCTGCAATAACTTCAATCCCTTGGTTGGGCATATTCTTTTGCCCGGAGATGAAATAGCCTGAAACTCCCGAAATAACAATTGCCAATAGAAGCAGCGCTGCATACCGCCCCCAGACTAAACGAAGCTCTTTAACCCGTTTCCGCCTGTTCTGCTCTTTTACTTTAAACAGGGTTTGCTGGATGCCTACTTGTTTCCGTACCGGATCGATTTCGTTTTCCAAGCCGGACAGTATCCAAATATTCCTGATTCGTGAAAACTCGTTTTGGTTTTCGTCCGAACTCGAAATCCACTCTTGTACTAGCCGCATCTCATCGTTCTCTGCTTGTCCCAAAATATATTTTAGTAGTAATTCTTCGTTCATTTCTCGGTGTTTGATCTGTAGAACGAAAAATCGGACAAATACCCTGAGTGTTATTTCACTTTTTTTTCGAATTCGTCAAAAAAAAAATCATATTCCTCCCTCAAGCAACACGATACGCGCCCTCTCTAAAAAAAAGATTACTTAATAATAACCTGAGTTCGAATGCTGAAAACAGAAAATAAAATGGGTTAGTGCTGTTTGAGATGAAGAATTTGACGGAACCGGGTGGCAATAACGAGTAAACTGAACGACTCGGGAAATTTGCGCTCCAGGTTTACCCGTATTAGTTTTAATGCTTTGGTAATGTGCGTTTCTACGGTTTTCGCCGAAATGTTTAAGCTTTCGCTTATCTCCCTGTTTTTGAGCCCCTGAACCCGGCTTAGGTTAAAAACCCGTTGGCATTGCTCCGGCAACGACCCGACTACACTATTGATTTCGGATTGAATTTCCTGCTCGAAAATTTTATCGAGTATTGGGTCGGACAAGGCATTAAAACTCTCTTTCAGATAGTTATATTCCAGTTGCTTGTCTTTGTAAAACTGAATTGTCAGTCGTTCGCGACGGATAACATCGATACAGCGGTTCCGTGTTAGCGTAAACAAGAAGGCATTTATAGATGTATTTTCACTTAAACGCTCCCTGTGATCCCATAATTGAATAAAAACGTCCTGTATCACTTCTTCTGTATTCCCTACATTATTTAAATACCCGTTTGCAAAGTTGAAAAGCCTGCCATACCACCTTTCCATAATTAATTTCAAGGCATGCTCATTTCCAGACTTCAGTGCTAAAAGATATTCAAACTCTCTCTGCATAAGCTAGGCTTTTCTTTTGGGTTTTAAATATTAATCAAGAACAATCGATACCTTTAGTAAGTTTTTTTCAAAGTGCGTAAAAATAAAAATATCACAACACTTTTTTCCTGTCCAAACAGAATAACAGCTAGTTTCTCTAATTTTTCATTTACAACTCCATCCAACCGATCCTCGTTTCAATTCCGGTATGGTGCGATTGGAAGCCGTACGATGACTTAAAAAAATAAAGCACATTATCAGCAAGATGGCGTTTTTAAGCCTGGCATTTTTTTGTTGAGCCATTTCTCTTGCCTGGTCTTAACGATAATTAAACTGTCGGTTTTTTCGTCCATGATCAGCACGGCTTCGTAATTTAACTCGCTTAACTTGGCCTCGGTTATTTCTCCTTCAAACACCGAATTTTGAATCCAATTAAAGTATCGCCGGCACAGCTTCAGCATTTTGCCTACCCGCTTCTGCCCCACATCGGAAACAGCTATTATGTACATGGTACGAAGTTTCGTGCAGCAGTTTGCCCTCGTAAACCAGGTCCGATGTGCTTTCCATGTTGATACCATTGCCAAATAGCTACAACTTGCGCTGGCAAATAAGGGAGTAGTTAAAGTGGCTACCAGTAATTTGCGTGGGTTTCGCGTGTTGAGTTGGTTTTGACTGCTTTACCATTTTACGTTGACCGGCTTACGACTCATTTTTTTTGCGCAACGAGAGGATAAAATTGATAGTTGCGACGGTATAAAGCTCGGAAATCGCTTGGTATTGAACTTCTTCCAAATCAATTTCGTCAATCAGGTTTTGCACTGCCGTGATATACGTGATGTTTTCTTCGACCATCGAGGCCAATATCATCAACATAAGAAAATGCCCCTGTTCAATCGGATGTATTTTTTTGCGCTTACCAAAGAATGCCTGGGGGCCCGAAGCAAAAAGCTCATCTGCCCTATTCTGTTCTTTAATTAGGGCAGTATAGCTGGTCCATTCAATTTTTAACAGCGGATAATCGGGGAACCTTTGGTGGTATTCCCTCACTTTAACCGCATATTCTTCCGATTCGTTCGTGTGTAACAGCAGAAGCTCGAGAAAGTACAAAAGCGGAATTTCGGGATTGGCCTTTTGCAGTTTCTGCCATTCTTTTTGTGCTTTTTTACGCGACTGGCCAATTAGTTGGTATATGGTAATAGCCTTTTCCTGCAACTGTTCCAGGCTTTTGACGATTGTTTCAAGCCCTAAAAACGGAGCCGATAGCTCATCGCTAATCTCGTACTTTTCCATTTTCGACCGGAGGGAAGCGGTCAGCCTATTGGATTTATTGATGTCCACATAGCCCCTCAGGATAGAGCTGGTAAGAAACGCAAATTCCGCTTGTTCTGTTTCATTCATAGATTTCATATTGGCGAGGCTTTTTTCAAAGCGGTCCAATTTTTCGTGCATGGGTAAATTGCTGTACTCTTGTTCCCAGTCACTGTATTCGTCCAGGTATTCATCAGCTTCCATTGCGAAATTGTAATTCCCCGGGCCGGCCTGCTTTTCGAGCTGGGCAATAATTTGGGCGGCACGTGCATCGCTGTCATTGGGGCCTTGCATGTAGAAGGGTTTCCCATCGTCGTCGCCGCAGGGTATTTCCATCAGTTCAACCTCGTCAGTATCTTCATCCAAAATGTATTGTGTGAGGGCAAAATTTTTGTGTGGCTTAAAACCGTAGCTTTCGGCAAAATCCAATCCGGCAAAAACAAGGTTGTGACCAAGCGCATAAGGAGCAGGGGACATTTCGAGCGATTCGTTTAGGCTGTCCAACAACTCGCGGTATTCGTATTGGGGGTATATTAAACCTGTAATCGGTATCTTTCACGCCCAGGCACATTAAATCAACAAGGTACATGCCCAGCGTAATGTTTCCGTTGTTGTGTTTTCGGGCTACGAAAACATTTACGATCCTAGCCGCTTCCCAGTCGGTATTTACCAGGCATTCGTCAATGGGCAGGCTGCGCGCCCGTTGCCTGATGTAGTTTTCGGGGCTAAGCATTTGTACCACTTTTCCTTTTTTATTTTGAGCCATGTTTTTTTATTGTTTGTTTGCCGTAAAAATAGGCGAATTTGCGTTTAAACCTTGACAGTTTTTTGAAAGTTTGCCAAAGCTCAACCTCAAAAAAAAAAACAATTTATATCGTTTGGTGTCTCCTTCTCTGTAGCCTTGATTGTTTAATAATCGGGCAAAACCGTGGCCGGCCTGGTACAGCACTTTATAAATCCAGGCGCTTATTAAAGTACTGGTAATCCAAGGGCAACATGCGTTGCTTGCCGGTTCTGTTAAAGTTGATTTTGAATCCTATCGGTTGATTTTTTGCGATTTGCCCTGCCTAATCCCAACAGGTTTTAAAAACCCGCCGGGATTGGTCCGTTAAATTGATAACAACTTACAAACTATATTTATTTTAAAAATTCGAAAATTGAGCGGAATGAATATAAATTACGCCAGAACGGGCACCGGGTTGTTGTTCGAAGCCGGTTCAGCATCCGGTTAAAAAATCAAAATGTTCAACCTGTTTTTTATCTGCCCCGAATTGCTATATCTTTAGCACAACTGTTCCACCACTTATGAAACCCAACTATTTTCACTTTAAAATACTCCCCGTCCTGTTCAGCTTCTTTTTTATCAGCCAGTTGTGCTCGGGACAAGCGGCCTTGGTTTTGCTTATTTTTGGCAACAAACTGGCTACCGAAGAGCTGCACCTGAGTATCGACGGCGCTTTGAACACATCCAACATTTCGGGTTTTGGCTCGGGACAAGCAGCCGTGGGATTAAACTTTGGGCTGGGGCTGCATGTAAAGCTGAACGAACATTGGGAGTTTAACCCGCAGTTTAGGCCGCTGTCGCAGAAAGGCCTGCACGGCATCTCCCCAATTACCATACTGCCGGTTGAACTAAGCGATGAAAAAACGCAACTGCGAATGAACTACATTGAACTGCCACTCATGATCCGCTACCAACTCTCGAAGCGGGTTTATGTTGGTTTTGGCCCTCAACTCAGTTTTTTGGTAAGCGCCAGGCAGCGAAGCCTTGGGAATTACCTGAACGGAGAACAAGCCGAATTTAAAATTAACGTGATTGACGAATTTGCCAAGCTCGATTTCAGTTTACCCTCCGAGTTTGGGTACCGGCTTAAAGTCAGGAATAAAAAAAGTGGTTCAGACTTCAATTTCAGCCTTTTTCTGCGCTACCAGCACGGCTTTAACGAGTTGCTGAACAACAGTGGCTCCGGAACACGCATGAGCACCTGGCAGCTCGGTATTTCTATCCCCACTATCCGCTACTAGAGCTTTACGCGGCGTAGGAACAGCCAAAGAATCCCTACTAGTTGGGATTGCAGCAGCTCCGCTTCAAATTTAGTTTTGTTATTATCGGTTTACACGAACTGAGTAATGCAAAACATCTGAATATCAACCGAACGAGGAGATTTAACTTGAAGAGAGCATTTGACTACCCCAGCCTTCGCGATATTGTTGTATCCCTACTTGTTGTGATTATAACATTCAACTTTGCCGCCGGGCAAACAGCAAATGCCCGGATTAGCGGCCGAGTAGTAACAAACACAAACGAAACCTTACCCGGTGCAAATGTGGCGCTGCTCAATACCGCCAAAGGTACCAGTACCGACATTGACGGCTGGTTCAGGCTGGATGGGCTGGCCGCGGGAACCTACGTTGTGGAATCCAGCTGCATGGGTTTTCAGCCTGCCCGGCAAACGGTGAACCTGAAAGCAGGCCAGGACTTACACCTTGAATTGAATTTGACCGAAGAAACCTACACCATTAACGATGTGGTTGTAAACGGCAAATCGGCTACCCGGCGGGTAATTGAGCAAGCTTATCAGGTAGCTTCGGTATCGACCCAGGATTTGTTTAACAGCACAGCCGACGCGAAAGCCGTGATGAACCGTATTTCGGGGGTTCGCATTCAGGAAGACGGAGGCTTGGGCTCGAATATCAATTTTACGTTGAATGGTTTTTCGGGCGACCAGGTGAAGTTTTTCATGGACGGTATCCCGATGGACAACTTCGGATCGTCGCTGGGGCTGGGCGATTTACCGGTAAACCTGATTGAGCGTATTGACGTGTACAAAGGCGTGGTTCCGGTTTGGCTGGGAACCGACGCGCTGGGTGGAGCAGTAAACATTGTTACCAACCGGCAGAACAATTACCTCGATGCGTCGTATTCGTTTGGTTCGTTCAATACCCACCGCGCCTCGGTAAACGGTGCGTGGACCAATCCGGTTACCGGGTTCACTATCCGCGCAAACGCTTTCGCCAACTACTCGGACAACGATTATAAAGTGCTGGCCGAAATTGTACGCAACAACACCATTGTGGATACCGCCTGGGTGCGCCGCTTTCACGATCGTTACCGCTCCGCTGCCGTTAAACTGGAAACCGGTGTCATTAATAAACGTTATGCCGACAACCTGCTGATTGGCATTATGGCCTCGGCCAACGATAAGCAGGTACAACACGGCGCAACTATGGCAACCGTTTACGGCGGTATTGTACGCAACAGCCAGTCGCTGATACCTACCCTGAAATACAACAAAAAGAACTTACTGGCCGACGGACTGGATATGAGCCTGTACAGCGCCTTCAACCTCACCGAATCGCAGGTTATTGATACCCTCAGGGGAACGCGTTACAACTGGCTGGGCGAAAAAACAATTATAACAAACAGCGATGGGACCGTGTCGGCCGATGGCGAATTTCTTCGGACTAACACCACCCTGGACGAGCGCGAACTAACCAGCCAGCTTAACCTTAGCTATGCGCTGGGTGCACGAAGTTCGCTGGCAATGAACTACGCCTTCAGCTATTTTCACCGGAAAGCCTTTGATACCGAAAACCCGGATAATATTGACAACCAATTCCCCAAGTCGCTAGCCAAACAAGTACTGGGGCTCGCTTATAAATTCGACTTTAGCAAACGCTGGAGCATAACCGCTTTTGGCAAAACCTTTTTGTCGACAGCCAAAACCTCGAAAGAATTTGATTTTGCCCTGGAAACCCAACGAACCGAAGCGGTTAAAAACAACCAAAGCAACTTTGGCTACGGTTTTGCATCAACCTGGTTTGTGCTGCCCCAGTTGCAGCTGAAGGCTTCGTACGAGCACAGCTCGCGCCTGCCAATGCCCGAAGAAATTTTTGGCGATGGCTTATTCATTGATGCAAATCCAGATTTAGGGCCGGAACTGAGTGACAACCTAAACCTGGGCGCCGAATACCAGTTTAGCCGTATGCAACATGAATTTGCCCTTGGAAGTAGCTTTATTTATCGCGAAGCAAAAGATTTAATTTATACCGTTGTTACCATTGCCAGTCCAAAAACCCAGTACGATAATTTAAACAAAACCCGGGTGATGGGGATCGAAGGCAATTTTCAGTACCGCTACAAAAAGCGTTTCAACTTGAGCGGAAACCTTACGTTCCAGGATATTACAGACCAGGCCAAATACATAAAAAACGACTCGTACACCGGTTCGGGAATGCAAAAAAACTACCACTACGGTTACCGCTTGCCCAACAAACCATACTTGTTCGGAAGCCTTGGCGCCGGTTACACTTTCGAAGGGTTTGGTGCGCCCACCTCGAACCTAAACCTGAATTACCACTTCAACTTTGTAGAGAAGTACTTTCTAACCTGGACAGAAATGGGTTCATCTAACGATAATTATGTGATTCCGCGACAAGCTACCCACGACATCGAATTGGGTTACAGCCTGAAGAACGGCAGGTACAACATCTCGGCCGAATGCCGCAACCTCTTCGATGCCCGGGTATACGACAATTACTACCTGCAAAAACCAGGACGTTCGTTTGCACTAAAGCTTCGCTATAGTCTTTAATCGTCTCTAATTTTAACTATAAATATTACAAAAATGAAACTGTTTAAATACGGAAACAAATTGGCAATTTATGCCTTGGCCCTCACTGCGTTGAGCCTGACTACTGCTTGTTCTGACGACAACAACAAGGACGATGAGTACAATGGCGACGATGCCTTCGTCCTAACCTTGGCTTATGCACCAACTTCAGGCTACAATTACGACTATTATACCGTTCAGTTTGAAGATGTGATGAGCGGCACATTATCGGCAGCCGGAAAAGGGTTTCACCAGTTGGGCTATTTTTCGTACGACGAAATGGACGACCAGATTTACTCAACCGGCGGCTTGGAAACCTCGGGGATTATTGGATTGAAAAAAGCCAATGACGGCAGCCTGGTTCAATTCGGCGGTGCACTGTCATTCGACAGCAGCTTGCGGGATGTGGTTGAAACCGACGATGAAAACTTATTGGGTGTCGAAATCTCGTCGAGCTCGGATGTGGTAAAACTGCACATTATCAATCCTTCAGATCTGTCGGTATCAAGCTCCAAGCAGTTTGCCGTATCTAACCTGACCAGCTTTACCGGCCCCAATTACTCGGGGATGGTGCAAAGTGGTAATTATATGTACCTGAGCTTCTACATCAGCGACCCAACAACCTATACTACAGCCTATACCGACCAGGCTCAGGTGGCCGTATTTACTTACCCCGGCCTTCAGTTTGTGAGCGTAGTGAACGATGACCGTACCGGCCCCATTGGCGGCTTCGGCACAAAATCGGGACTGATAAAAGACGACTCAGGGAACGTGTATGCCCTGTCGCATAGCAACCCGGCCAATGGGTTCAGCCAATTTACCCAAGAGGCAGCCATTTTGCGTATCAATAAAAATACCACCAGCTTCGACCAAAACTATTTCTTCAGCTTCGACGATGTTACTGGCGGAAAAACAACGGCTAGCCTGGTTTACCTCGGGAACGGAAAAGTATTTGCCCAGATGAACCAATCGGCCCGTGCCGACCAGCTAGCTTGGTCCGACTCGCCGCTGAAACCAGCTGTATTGGATTTGACCAATAAAACCATCAACTACATTACCGGAATACCACAGCACTCGGGCATTGGCCGCAAATTGGCTTCAACCTCGCTGCTTGACGGAAATTACCTTTACATGGCTATTCCTGAGGATGTGAGTACCTACATTTACAAAATTGACCTAAAAACGTACACCGCCACCAAAGGTGCCGAAGTGGAAGCAAACTTTGTAGCCGGATTCTTCAAATTATAATTCCTGTATTCGATAACAGTAATACCGGTTTTATCGTTCATCCCGATAACTCCGGTATTGCTTGTTTACACGACTGCATAAAACCAATTCGGAATGTCTGTATTAAAAAATAAACTATCGGCACTAAACAACTGGTTGCACCTGTGGCTGGGATTATCGTCGGGGCTCATTGTTTTTATAGTGAGCCTAACGGGCTGTATTTATGTGTTTCACACCGAAATTAAAAATGCCCTGGAGCCCTGGCGCTTTGTTGACGTGCAGGACCAAAATTTTGTACCTCCCAGCCAACTTGTTGATACAGCGTTGGCATACATGCCCGGAAAAACCCCTTCGGGCTTAACCTACGAAGATGAAGCTGGAGCTGCCGCGGTTGGTTTTTACTATCGCGAAAACGGCAAACTCGAGTTTGGAGTGGTATTTTTGAATCCGTACACCGGTGAGTTTATCCGGAAACAAGAGCGGGTGATTCACGGTGGGTTCAATTTCTTTCAGTTTATTTTAAAGGGGCACCGGCACCTGTGGCTACCCGAAGATATTGGCCGCCGGGTGGTGGGTGTAGGTACGCTCCTATTTGTGGTATTGCTTTTTACCGGTCTGGTATTATGGTGGCCTGCAAACTGGAGCAATGCCAACCGTAAAAAAAGTTTCAGCATAAAATGGAAGGCCGGGTTCAAACGCATGAACCTTGATCTGCACAATGTGCCCGGATTTTATATTTTCATTTTTATACTTATTATAGCCTGTACCGGGTTGATATGGAGCTTTCAGTGGTTCGGAAATTCGGTTTATTACCTTACATCCGGGGGGCAATCGAAAGAAGCACACAGCCACCCGCATTCGGATACTGCCAATGCCATTTCTGCCTCAATCGATAGTATTCCGGCTATCGATCGGGCTTATTACCTCACCCTTAACCATCACCCCAATCCGAAACGAATTTACATGTCGCCCCATTTAAAAGAGGCCGACGAGGCGATTGAAGTGATTGTATATAACGACCGGGGAACTTTTTATAACCACAACGAGTATTTTTACGACCAGTACAGTTTGCAACTCCTTGAAGTTGAAAAATATGCCGAGGCCAGCTTGGCCGACAAACTCGACCATTTGAATTACGACATCCACACCGGTGCCATTTTAGGATTACCCGGCA
>JBKEAN010000186.1:0-2031 GCA_047972415.1 Mangrovibacterium sp. | reverse complement strand
GTAGGGGATATAACCAATTGCAGGAACTGTTCCATAAACGTAACTATATTGTGCGAGCGGGCCGGCAGTAGAATATGGATCGACTGAGGAGTTACCGGTAACGCCATAACCGAAGCGAAGCTTCAACTCGTTAAGCCAGGTTATTGGGTTCATAAAATTCTCCTCATGCACTTTCCATGCTGCTGCAAACGAGGGAAAAAAATCCCACTTATTGCCAGTCGATAAAACCGAAGCTCCATCAAAACGTCCAGTCACAGTTAGCAAGTAGCGATCCTTTAGGGTGTAGTTCACCCGTCCCATGTAGGACTCCAAAGTATTTTCCGTAAAGCCTGTTCCATAGCTGTCCGGCTTTCCGTTCAGGTTGGCTCCCAAGTTATACCATTCAGAAGTATCATACAGAATCTTCGATGCTGAAATATTTGAACTTTCTGTCCTGCTTTTTTGCATCGATTGCATCAAGGTTGCTCCGAAAGCATGAATTCCAACAGTTTTATTGAAAAACACTAAATTTTCGAGCATATACTGGAAATTGTCGCTTGTGCTGTAACTAGCTGCCGATGTTTGCGGCGATGCTGTGCGGCGAAGTGTTGATTGGGATCCTTGCCAGGTTCCACTGCGGTTGTACCTGAAGCCGGAACCAAAGTTCATTCTGTACTTTAACCAAGGCGTAAAGTTAATCTCTGAATACAGATTGGCTTGAACATTGACTGCCCTGCGTTCGTCTGACGAATGCTCAAGATCGATCAAGGGGTTCCAGGTCGGCGCCGACTTATTGTTACCCGGATACAGAATCATTTCACCGTTGTCGTCGTAAGGTTTAGCCATCAGGTATTGACTAAGGGCTACCCCATACATGTCCTTGGCTCCTGTCGAGCTTCCGGAACGGTTGATTGTTCCGTAGGATTGTGTACTCATTACGGCATTGATTGAACTACCAACGGTCAACCATTTAACCGGAGTAATATCTCCATTCACCTTGATCGTATATCGGTCGTATCCTTGGTTCTTCTGTGTCCCTTCGTTGTTGTAATAGCCAAATGAAAAATAGAGTTTTGAGGTGTTGGTACCTGCGGATAAAGACAGTAAATGGTTCTGGGTTACCGCAGTCTGCGTCAAAATATCGACCCAATCGGTTGTTGGGATATTCCCCGGATTGTAAACTGGTACTTGCGATGGCCAGCCTTTTGCCAATTCCTCTGCTGTTGCAGCACGCATTTTTACGCTGGAGAACGTACCCGGATCTTCCCACTCATATCCTGCCCGAATTGCAGCAATGGTTGCATCATCCGAGTTCCCAAACTTATTGATATCGGCTTGCGGATTCGGATACTTTAATGCATCGGCACCTAAAAGATAGGTTCCGCCGTTGATTTCGGCCAAGCGCATACGATCCATCGCTTCTCCTGATGATGCCCAGTCGGTTAGCGAGTGAATCCCATCAAAGGAAACCGATCCGTCGTAATTCACCGTCAAGCGGCCTTCTTTTCCTTTTTTTGTAGTAACCAGGATTACGCCGTTTGCACCTCTGGATCCGTAAATAGCCGTTGCTGACGCATCTTTAAGAATTTCAACTGATTCGATATCATTTGGGTTCACATCGTTAATGCTTCCCATAAGTATAATTCCATCAACGACATATAAGGGAGAGTTGGACCCATTGATAGACCGGGTACCGCGAATGGTTATTCCCGCAACCTCACCTGGCCGGCTGTTTGAAGTGACATCAACCCCGGAAACACGCCCTTGCATTGCTTGCAGGGCATTTTGGACAGGCATAGCCTGAATATCCTCTGCTGAAACTCGCGCTACGGAGCCGGTAACGTCGCTTTTTTTAACAACTCCATAGCCAATAGCCACCACTTCTTCCAAACCAATGGTTTCGTCTTGCATCGTAACATCAATCACTGTTTTATTGGCAGCGAACTCGACCGTTTGCATCCCCACAAACGAGAAAACCAACACATCGCTTCCTTTGGCCGCAATGCTGAATTTTCCGTCCATATCGGTAATGGTACCGTTAGTGGTTCCTTT
>JBKEAN010000185.1:0-21582 GCA_047972415.1 Mangrovibacterium sp. | reverse complement strand
TTTCGACTGTTTCTTTTCACTCGAAAAAGGCGTTTCAAAAACGTAAACAAGTTCCCTCTTATGGCCTTAAAAGTTGTCATTTCGCACAAAACAACCTACCTGTACGATCGTAAAATAAGCCTGTCACCGCACATTATCCGTCTGCGACCGGCACCACATAGTCGTACGCCTATCGAAGCCTATTCGATTAAAATAAAACCTGAAAATAACTTTTTCAACTGGCAGCAAGACCCCTTCGGAAATTACCAGGCACGCTTGGTTTTTCCTGATAAAACCGATGTATTCGAAATTGATGTCGAAATTATTGCCGATCTGAAAACCATTAATCCCTTTGACTTTTTTGTTGAAGAGTATGCGGTTGATTTTCCGTTTCGTTACGATGAAACACTTCAAAAAGAGTTGATCCCCTATTTGGAAATAGCAGAAGACGGCCCACTGCTCCGCGATTTCATGAAAACCATCGATCTGACGCCTCAGCGTACCATCGACTTTCTGATTGGCATCAACCAGCAATTGCACCACTACCTGAATTACACCATTCGCATGGAACCCGGTGTGCAAAGCTGCGAAGAAACACTGGGTAAGCGCCTTGGGTCTTGCCGCGACTTTGCCTGGCTACTCGTTCAGATTTACCGTCATTTGGGACTTGGCGCCCGTTTTGTTTCGGGCTATCTCGTTCAGCTTACTGCCGACGAAAAATCGCTCGATGGTCCCTCTGGGCCGGAATCCGACTTTACCGACCTGCATGCCTGGGCCGAAGCCTATGTACCAGGTGCCGGCTGGGTTGGTTTTGATGCCACCTCTGGTTTGCTGGCTGGCGAAGGCCACATTCCCTTGGCCTGTACGCCCAACTACGAAAGTGCTGCTCCGGTAACTGGTTATACCGAATTGTGCAAAACGGAATTTCTGCACGCGAATACCGTTACCCGCATCTTCGAATCGCCACGCGTAACCAAACCATACACCGACGATCAATGGGCGTCAATCTACCAACTGGGTTTTGACGTTGAACAAAAACTGCAGGACGACGATGTTCGCCTGACCATGGGCGGCGAGCCAACCTTTGTTTCCATTGACGACATGGAGTCTGAGCAATGGAACACCGGTGCCGATGGGCTGCATAAACGCGAACGGGCCAGCGAACTCGCACGCCGGCTGATTGACCGCTTTGGGAAAGGGGGCGTTTTGCACCATGCCCAAGGCAAATGGTACCCCGGCGAACCCCTGCCCCGTTGGGCAATTGGCCTTTACTGGCGAAAAGATGGTTTGCCGGTTTGGAAAAACCCGGAGCTGCTCGCTTCGTTTACTCGTCAATATACGTTGAATGAAGACACGGCTGAACTCTTTCTAAAAACCCTGACTTCCTATTTAGGAATTGGCAGCGAAACGATGCTGCCTGCCTACGAAGATAGCTTCTACTTTCTATGGGAGGAAGCACGATTGCCGATAGATGTCGATCCCTTGAAATCGGACTTGAATGATCCATTGGAACGGCAGAGGCTGAGTAAAATACTGAACATAGGAATGAACAAGCCCGTTGGTTTTGTACTTCCGCTAAACCGCTACAAAACACGCTGGATAAGCAGTCAATGGGAGTTTCGACGCAAAAACCTGTTTTTGACCCCCGGTACCTCACCCTTAGGATTACGCCTGCCGCTTTCGTCCTTATTGGCCAGTCCAACTTGGCCAAGTGAGCCGGTATTTGAACCCGACTTGTACGTTCCGACCGGCCCGCTTGGCCAGTACGACTTGCTGGCTCTGCAACGGAAACAAGCGGGTCCGCCACGCGAAAAGTTAGCGCAACCGTTTATTACAACAGCTCTATGTGCCGAAGTCAGGGAAAACCGACTCTGTATTTTCCTGCCACCTCTTGGATCGGCCGAAGTATTCCTCGATTTGATGGCCGCACTTGAGGCGACCTCCGAAGAGTTGAACGTTCCGGTCATTATTGAAGGCTATGAGCCCCCGCGCGACAACCGCATGGAACAGCTAAAGGTGACCCCCGACCCCGGAGTGATTGAAGTCAATATTCAACCTGCCAAAAACTGGCAGGAATTGAGCGATAACACGCTTGCCCTATACGAAGAGGCTCGCTTGGCTCGTTTAGGAACCGAAAAATTTATGGTTGATGGGAAACACACCGGAACCGGAGGGGGTAACCACCTTACCCTAGGCGGCAGTTTCCCATCGGACAGCCCTTTGCTGCGAAGGCCCGATCTATTGCGGAGTTTAATCACATTTTGGCAACACCATCCAGGGCTTTCCTACCTGTTCTCGGGATCGTTTATCGGGCCTACCAGCCAAGCCCCGCGAGTTGACGAAGCCCGGCTGGAAAACCTGTACGAACTGGAAATTGCCTTTGAGCAAATTCCGGATGGCGACAATATCCCCTATTGGCTCACCGACCGCCTTTTCCGTCACATGTTGACCGATATTACCGGTAATACCCACCGCGCCGAATTTTGCATCGATAAACTCTATTCGCCAGACTCCGCTTCGGGTCGCTTGGGTATTTTGGAGCTTCGTGCCTTTGACATGCCGCCACATGCGCAAATGAGCCTGATGCAAATGCTGTTGGTACGCACCTTGGTTGCCTGGTTCTGGAAAAAACCGTACAAGCACAAACTGGTGCGCTGGGGAACCGAGTTGCACGACCGTTTCTTGATGGAGCACTACGTAAAAAAAGATATTAGTGATGTGGTGAACCAGCTTAATGAAGCCGGCTTTCCCTTCAAACTCGATTGGTTCGACCCGTTCTTCGAGTTCCGCTTCCCGCTTTATGGCATGGTTCAAATTCAGGGAATTGATCTGGAACTGCGTATGGCCATTGAACCCTGGCATGTATTGGGCGAAGAAATGACGGGACGGGGTACCTCCCGCTATGTGGACTCGTCAGTTGAGCGGGTGCAGATAAAACTAAATAATTTTACAGACGACAGGTATATACTCACCTGCAACGGGGTGCGTGTACCACTAAGCAATACCGGCAAAAAAGGGGAATATGTGGCAGGCATCCGTTACAAAGCCTGGCAGCCTTGGTCTGCACTTCACCCGACAATTGGCGTTGACACACCGCTTGTTTTTGATCTTGTTGACACCTGGAATAAGCGTTCCATCGGAGGGTGTACTTATTTTGTCGCCCATCCGGGTGGCCGATCCTACGACACCTTCCCGGTTAACAGTTACGAAGCAGAATCGAGGCGGATAAACCGTTTTTGGGACATCGGTCATACGCAGGGCGAAATGATGCCCCCAACAACCCAGGCATACAAGCAAGAGCCGATCCGGGACATTCAAGCGCACAGTGTCATCAAAACATTTCTCTACAAAGAAACGCTGGTCAACCTGGAATTCCCGCATACGCTGGATTTGCGCCACAACTGGAAAATAAATGGATAATTGACAGCTTTAATTGTTGAAATGTTGAACTGATGGTCTATTCAATGGCTCATATCCCTGACTTACAAACAATGGCTAAAATCAAAGATATCGCACTCCAGGCGTATTTGGAGCAATGCGGGAACGATGAAATTTTTACTGCCGATAAATCGATAAAACCATACTGGGACATCCTTTTCCGGAATATTGAAAAAATTGGATTTCAGGAAATGGTATCTCGCCAGTCCGATTTGAATTGGTATTTGTCGGAGAATGGTGTGACCTACAATGTTTACAATGACCCGGAAGGACTAAACCGAACCTGGAACCTGAATACAGTCCCTACCTTAATGAGCGCCACGGAGTGGGCAGCCATTGAACGGGGTATCCAACAACGTGCAGAGATCATCAACCTGGTGTTGAAAGACCTTTACGGCAAAAGGGAGCTCATAAAAAACGGGGTTGTTCCGCAGGAAGTCATCTACAGTCACCGTGGTTTTGTTCGACCATGCGACCAAATCGAAGCACTGACTCAAAGGCACTTACTCGTTTATGCCGCCGACATTGCCCGTGGACCCGATGGTCAAATGTGGATATACAGCGACCGCACACAAGCACCCTCCGGAATGGGATATGCCCTCGAAAACAGGCAAACCATAAGCCGGGTATTGCCCGAGCTGTCCGCCGGATTAAATGTACGGAAACTGACCAACTTCTTTTATCATTTTAACAACTTGCTGTTGGAGTCCTCACCCCGAAAAACCGACTCGCCGAATATTGTCGTGATGACCCCGGGGCCTCTAAACGAAACCTATTTCGAACATGCCTACCTGGCCTCGTACCTTGGCTACCCCTTGGTTCAAGGTAACGATTTGGTAACCAGGGACGGCAATCTCTGGATGAAATCGCTGAAGGGATTGAAACAGTTGGATGTGGTTCTCCGACGTGTTGATGATTTATACACCGACCCGCTGGAATTACGCGAAGATTCGCAACTGGGTGTCCCCGGCCTGCTCGAAGTGGTTCGCCAGAAACATGTGAGCATTGTTAATCCGATTGGCTCGCGTATCCTTGAAAATCCGGGACTTATCCCCTTTATTCCTAGTATTGCCCGTTACTTTTTGAACGAAGATTTGATTTTACCGCAAGTGGCTTCATGGTGGTGTGGACAGGAACGCGAACGGCAATACGTACTCGACCATTTGCCCGAATTGGTTGTACGGCGCATAGACAGGCCCCACAGTGATAGTGTATTTATTGGTTTCCAGATGAATACCGTGGGTTTGGAAGAACTACGTGCCCAAATTAAGGATCGCCCCTACCGATTTGTTGCCCAGGAACGCCTTGGATTTTCGACTTCGCCAACCTTCATCAACCAAACAATAGAACCGCGCAACATGGCTATTCGCACCTTTGCGGTGGCAAACAACACAGGATACCACGTCATGCCGGGTGGCTTGGTTCGCGTAGCCAGCGGGGCCAATACCTCGGCAGTGACCAACCAAACCGGCGGTCTCAGTAAAGACTTTTGGATTATTGGCGACGAAGATGAAAACCAAAACAGCCGGATAAGCATTGGTCGGCCAACGCAGGTAAGCAAAGGGATTGACGATTTACCCAGCCTGACCGCCGAAAACTTGTATTGGGCCGGTCGCTATGTAGGGCGGGCCTTGTTAACCGCACGTTTTCTGCGCATGGTGATCAAGCAGATGAATTTCACCAGTTTTACCGATCGGAAATCGACCTACAAAGGCTTGGATACGCTTTTTAAAGCCGTCACGAACCTTACCTGTACTTTTCCCGGTTTTGTTGGCGAAGAGCCAATTGACGATCCGGTGGCCGAGATTTATGAAGTCATCCTGGATCCGAACCGAGTGGGTGGACTCTCTCACACCATGTCGATGTTTTTCAACTCGTATTATGCCATCCGAAATCTTTGGTCATCGGACATGTGGCGGGTATTCGAACGCATCAATACCATTTGGAAAACCGTACAAGGCGAAAAAACGGTGACCAACCGGAAGCTCATTCAGGCACTCGATCAGCTCATTACCCGCTTAATTGCCTTCATGGGGCTGATCGAAGAGAGTATCCTGATTGAACAGGGCTTGCTACTTTATTTCATTGGATTACAGCTCGAACTGAGTATGCTGAACATTTCAAAGTGCCGCAGCCTGCTTGCCTTTAAGCAGGAAGACCATGTGGAATATGAAATTTTGGAAAGCCTGCTCAATAGCCACGAAAGCCTGAACACTTACCGGCATAGCTACCGCTCGTACATTAAACTCGAAAACGTGATCGACCTCATTTTACTCGATCAAAAGTATCCGCGTTCGGTAGCTTACCGCTTTAACCGACTGAACAAAGATTTGGCCAGCCTTCCCCTCTCTCGCCAATCGCACAACCTGACCAATTATGAAAAATACATCTTTGAAGGCTTTTCAAAATTGCGCTTGGCCACCGCGGAAGAACTCACTGTAACAGAAGAAGGTTCGGCTTACCGCGAAAAACTCGACCAGTTTTTATCGGACTTGAGTAACTTACTGTTTAACACCTCGCTGGCTGTTACAACAACTTATTTTAGCCATACCTACCAGCAAAACCAATTATTTCACCAGGATTTTTCAGAATAGAACATGCAATACCGGGTTAAGCACAAAACCACATACAAATACGACTCCTACGTGAGTTATTGCCATAATTTGGCCACCTTAAAGCCGCGCGAATCGGAAGGGCAAAGTTTGCTCGAATTTCAACTTGAAATCGTTCCAAAGCCATCTGAGATGAACGACAGGATTGATTTTTTTGGCAACACCATTACCCGTTTCTCCATACAGGAGCCGCACGACGAGCTTCAAGTCAATGTTGAAAGCTGTATTGAACGGGATGCCGAAGCCCTAGCCGAAAGGATGGCCTCAGAGGCCAGCCGGGCAGTAACGCAAGAGCAAGCCATTGAAACAATGAACCTGGTTTGCCCCATTTGCCTGGATGCCAAACAATATGTGCTGGAATCGCCGCTAATCCGCAAGATTGCACCCGAAATACGTCAATACGGAGCCGTATCCTTTCACCCGGGACGCTCGGTTTACGATGCCGCTAAAGAATTGATGAACCGTATTTTCACCGATTTCAAATTTGTACCTGGTTTTTCCGATGTAGCCACCCCGCTTCACACGGTTTTTACCGAAAAGAAGGGCGTATGCCAGGACTTTGCACAAATTGCTATCGCTTGTATCCGCTCGCAAGGGCTGGCTGCCCGCTACATGAGTGGTTACATTGAAACCATTCCACCCAAAGGAAAGGAAAAATTGATTGGTGCCGATGCTTCGCATGCCTGGTTCTCCGTCTATATTCCTGGCTTTGGTTGGGCCGATTTTGACCCAACCAATAACCTGGTTCCCAAAAACCAGCATCTGGTGGTGGCGTGGGGTCGCGACTATTTTGACGTTCCCCCGCTGAAAGGCGTTATCTACAGCAATGGTAATAACGAAATGACTGTTTCGGTGGACATTCAACGAACGGAAAAAGTCCAAGGATAGATGATTCAAATTCTTAATTATATGAAAAAGCAAAGCGCTCAAACCCGACTGGTTTGAGCGCTTCTTTTATTTGCAATTTTTTACGAGAATCGATAAAGAAAAAGGATATCCTTGCTAAGACAGCTTTTCTGTAAATATAAAGTCTTATAATCCCTAATATCCTGGATTTTGATCTTCATCAGATAAGCCATCGTTAATCTCAATCGCCGATTGAGGAATTGGACGATACAACTTTTCACCAATTGGATCAGAGCCCAAATTACCGGTTAAATAATCGTAGTTGTATTCGTAGAACATGGTTTTCAACATACCAGTGCGACGTAATTCTGGCCAGCGCCCACAGTATTGACCAGCTAATTCTTTTCCCGTCTCTTTTAAATAAGACTCCAATGCAGCTTCTTTTGTTGTTGGCAAACTAATTGTCAGGTTAACTCCGCTTTTAGAATTGCCGGGTCTCGACAATACTTTATTGATGTATGTCTCAGCGTCAGTGTAACTACCCTGCCCGATACAAGCTTCAGCATACAGGAACATCGTTTCTGACAAACTTGCCAACACAATGTCTCGGTAACTTTGAGTTTGGCTAAAGGTCACCAACTGTCCCAAGTCAAATTTCTTGATGCAAGGCTGTGCAAAGTCGTTGTTGAAGGCAGTTCTCCAATATTTTTCATTCACCATCGGATCCGATGAGTTTTCGATAAAAGGATAAATTCTCAGAATATTGTTACCATTGTTGTCGGTGGCATTTACCGGAACAACATCAGCATACTCAGGACACCACTTTTCAAGAAATTCCAATGCGCCGGCAACCAATTGTTTGTTTGCATCGTTCATGGTAATATCTACAAATTCGCCGTTAGATTCTCCTTTCGTAAGTCCCAAATAATCATTGAACATTTCCTGTGCGTTGTCCCAGGCTCTTGGATATATTGCAGCGATGGCACTTGTTCCTGGAACATTTTTCCCCTGATAGTAATCGTAATAATGCTCCCAGATTGTCAGCATAAATGTTGCATCATAACGAGCATCATTTTCGCCATACCATGAGTGTAATGACCAAGAAGGATATAGTTGAGTTACCATATATTTATGTCCTAATTCAGAGCCTCCCAGATACGGACCAAACATGGCTTCTTGGTTATTTCCGCTTGTCGTCGTTGCAATTGATTCATTGCTGTACTGAATGGCAAACAAAACTTCATCATTATTCTCATTAAGTGGGCTCCAAAGCTCTTCCATGGTGTACTTCAAATCGCCCCTAGAGTCCAAAACAGCCTCTGCATAATTTTTAGCTGTCTCAAAATCAGCAGTATTACCTAAATCCCAACCACGGGTTAAATAGGCTTTAGCAAGATAGTGATTCACTATATCTTTACAGATCTGTCCATCATGCGTTGTTTGTGGCAACGAGCTGTTTAACGCAGATTCGAGTTTACCAATAATGTATTCATAAGAATCTGCCAACGAAGCTCTTGGCATATTCATTCTGGGGGCTTGAGTAAACTCATTGTTAATGACAATACCGCCAAACTCTTCCAGCAGGATGAAATGGATGAATCCTTTAAAAAAGTCATATTCACCCTGATACAGGCTCTTATCGTCAGTAGAAATGTTGGCTAGGGCCAGATAATATTCTGCGGTATTAACGGCTTGCAATACGGTGTAGCAATTATCGTAGAAGTCACTTACGTCCGCATTTGTGTCATACAATGTTGTATAATCATAAATGCCATTATTGACGGTTCCGCGAGGCATTTGATACAAGTCAGTACCTGCAAGCAACACCATCGGAGCATCTTGATAAATGGTTCGCAAATTACTATAAGCATTAACCCTTAGCGTTTGATAACCTTCAGTTGTAGCGTATAAGTCATCATTTGTGATACCCGCCTTATTGTCCTCTTCTAGAAAAGAGCTGCAGCTTGAAAGAAGGGTGGCAATTATTATAATATTGAATATATTTTTCATTTTTTCAATCATTAAAATTTAAGGTTTAGACCTAGTTGATAGGTAACTGTTGACGGGCCATTACCATTCTGCAATGACGTTGTCGCATATTCTGGATCCCATCCGATATAATCCGTAAATGTGAATGGGTTCAAAACATTTAAATAAATGCGGGCAGAAGCCAGGTGGGCTTTACTGACCAACGCTTTATTCAGCGAATAGCCAAGCGTGATGTTTCTAACTTTCACGAAAGAAGCATCTTGATAGCTACCGTTGTTCCCGTAAAAATTACCTGCAAATCCGTTAATGGGCGCCTTTGCTGAGCTGGTTTCTTCTGAGGTACCCCAAGTAACCCATGGCTGACCATTTTGGTCAATTGTGAAGTTATTCCAGTCTATACGAGGAACTCCTTCTGGCACATAGTAGTCCATATTTACTTTCGGGCGTCCACGCTGGCTGTTAGCTGAAGGACTGAATTCTTGTAAGAATTGGTCGTTAAGAAAAACACCTTGGCGAGTATAAATATTGAACGAAAAGTCAAAATTCTTGTAGTTTAGAGTTGAGGTTAGACTGCCTGTCCATGTCGGTTCAACGGAGCCCAAGATCTCTCTATCGTCAGTGGCCATTTTGCCATCGCCACTTGTATCGATGGCTTTAGCATAGCCGGGACTCGCTGCACCCATTGCAGTACGCTCAGCGGTTGACATGGCAGACCATTCTGCTAAATTATAAATGCCGTCTACCTTGTAATCGTATATAACATTAATTGGTTCACCAATAAATCTTGCTTCATTAACAACATCTTCCTTTTTGCCATATAAGCTACGGATCGCATTCTTATTGCTTGCAAATGTAAACGAGGTAGTCCACCTCCAATCGTTCGTTTGCACATTAACCGTATTCAGTGAGACTTCTACACCACGATTATTTACAGATCCGATATTATCTGTCATACTGTTGACTCCGGACTCAATCGTCAATGTTCTGCTCATTAATAGTCCATCCGAAAGTTTGTCATAAACATCTACACTTCCGCTAACCCGATTGTCGAAAAAACCAAAATCAAAACCAAAGTCCCATTCACGTGTTTTCTCCCAGGTCAAAGCTCTATTCACGGGTGAACCTGTCCCAAAGCCGCTGACCAGAGTTCCGTCAAAATCATACAAAACAGTTGACGCTGTATTGGGAGATTGCTGAGTGCCATAGGCATTCACTCCGTTATTGTTACCCGAATAGCCAAAACTTAGTCGAACTTTAAGGTTTGTTAACTTGCTGAATTGTTTTAGGAAAGACTCTTCCGACATACGCCATGCCACCGCCGCAGAGGGAAATGCAGCCCATTTATCAGCCAATTTAGAGCTACCGTCGTAACGTACTGTTCCAGTAACTAAATATTTACCCAAGTAGTCGTAATTCAACCGTGCAGCGAATGAAAGCATCGATGTTTGACTATATCCGCTCTCTGAATTCCCCGTTCCAATGGTTCCTCCCAGCATATTGTACCAACGGGAATCGTAAGGAAAGTTCTCCGCATAAATTGACAAATACTCGTAGGTTGTTTTATACGCCGATTGGATTAACGTCAGATTAACATTGTGGTCTGACGCAAACGTACGGTTGTAGTTGACCACGTTATCCCATGTCCAATCAAAAGATTCACGATTGTCATTCTCTGCCTGATTTGTTGAACGGTTTGAGTTCTTTTCGTAATAATAGCCAATTCGACTACGGTTATAACGAGGCGAAAATGTCGATTTCAGGCTGAGGCCGTTAACCGGACGGAATTCAACGAACACACTTCCTAAAACATCAAAACGACGGGTTTCGTTTGAACCGGATTGAATTTCAATTAAAGGATTAGCAGACGAGGTAAAGTTGCCATCTCCTTGAATCGAGGATCTAATTCCAGGCTGTTCAATTAAATTACCCTCGTCGTCATAGGCACGTAAGACAACCGGCATACGCATCAAATCACGGTAACCATACTGAGACCCTGTATTCACAATTTGATGTGACATGGTGAAGTTAGCCCCTGTTGAGAAATACTTGCTCGCCTTGTGGTTGATAGAACCTTTGAATACATACTTATCCATTGTTTCCTCCAAAAAGTTACCATCTTCTTTCTGGTATCCGGCACCGATGTTATAAGAAATATCTTGCGCCATTCCCGAAATATTGACATAATGGTTTTGCTGTGACCCATTTTTCGTCCCTAAATCCAACCAGTCAGTGTACTTTTGGTCGTAAAGCGCCTGATTTACTATTGTAGAATTCTGAGTAATTGCATTTCTGTTTGAACTTGTAAGGGCATAAACTTGGTTCGTTCCATCCCATGTATAATAACGAGATGTACGGAAGTCGGTCCATTCACGACCATCCATAAAATCAGGAATTCTTGCAATTTCTCTTACCCCGTAGTAACCGTCATACGAAATTGACAATTTTGATTTTGCAGAAGAAGCGCCTTTGGTTTGAACAATTACAACACCATTTGAACCACGGGAACCATAAATTGCGGTGGATGAAGCATCTTTCAAAATATCGATTTTTTCGATGTCCTGAGGGTTAAGAAAATCAATATCGTCAACAATTACCCCATCAACTACATACAATGGGTTTCCACTGTTTAAAGAGTTCTGTCCACGTACTTGAATGGTAAAACCCGCTCCTGGCCGAGTTGAATTTGTGGTAATGTCAACCCCCGGCGAAGCACCTTGCAGTGCTCCCATTACTGATGAAGTACCAATTGAAGCAATACGTTCCGCTGCAACAGAACTAATGGAACCTGTCAGGTCGCTCTTTTTCATAGTTCCGTATCCCACGGCAACCACTTCCTCAATACCAATGGTTTCTTCCTCTAAGGCTACATCGATTTGGCTTTTGCCGGCTACGGCTACTTCTTGCAGCTTCATTCCAACAAACGAAAACTGCAAAATGGCGTCGGCCGGAACGTTGGCGAGGGTGTATTTGCCATCGAAGTCGGTGATGGTGCCGTTGCTGGTGCCTTTGACCACTACGGTGGCGCCAGGAATGGGCTCGCCGGTGGTTGAAGCGACTACCCCGCTTACGGTTTTGGACAGTTGTTGCTGCGTTCCGGCCTGGTCTTTCGACAACACAATCTGGCGGCCTTCTATTTTATAGTTCACGCCGGTGTTTTCGAACAGTTGGGCCAGCACTTCATCAATCTTTTGGTTTTCAGCCTTCAGGTCAACCCGCTTGTTTACATCAACCACACTCCGGCTGTACAGGAAGTAGTAATCCGACTTCTCTTCGATATTCTGAAGGATGTTTTCAATTGTCGCATTCTTAAAATCGACCGAAATCTGGGCATTTTGCCCGGCCGTGTCGATAGCAAATGATTGCAACACCGAGAACACAATAAGCAACCATGTTAATTTCATAAGTAAAAGCATTTTTTTCATCCACGGAATGGATTGCCCGTGGAAAAGTGGTTTACATTTTTTTTTCATAAAATTAGCTTCAATTATTAGATATTGATACAGATAGGTGCTAAAGAATCGGTCCGATTCTTCAGCAAACGCATTATTTTCTTAGTACGACCAGGTTTTGTTCCCCATTTTGTTTCTGAATGTTGTATTTTAGGTCGAGAGCATTGGCAATAAGTGCCATACACTGTTCTAGTTTTTCGTCTTCCAAGGTGCAGGTTAACTCGTAATTCTTCAACTCTGCATTGTGCAAGCGAATGTCAACATTGTACCAGCGGCTTATTTTTTTGATGGCCATCTCCAGTCGTTCGTTTTGTATAATCAGCTTTCCGTTTATCCAGGCTGTGGCGTTTTGTGCTTTTACCTCTTTTGTTTCCAAGCCAAGCCCTTGCCGGTAGATGGCTTGTTGACCAGGCTTCAGTTCGGACGAAAGTGACTTTCCTTCCAACTTAATATTGCCTTCGAGCAGGGAGGCTTCAAAGAAGTTGTCTTCCGAGTAAGCGTTCAGGTTGAAACGGGTACCGGTAACCACCGTAGTCATCATCGGGTTGTGTACCACAAAGGGGTGGGTAGCGTCGGCTTTCACTTCGAAATAGGCTTCGCCGTCAACAAACACTTCGCGGCGATTACCGGTAAACTGTTCGGGGTAGCGCATGGTGGTGCCATCGTTGAGCCAAACCTCAGTACCATCGGACAATTGAAAGTGCAGGCGTGTGCCGGGTTTGGTAAACACTTCGCGCTCCATTACCTGGGTAAAGATAGAGTTGGTTTTTGTTTGATAAAAATACAGGTACACCGATAGTAAACAGAGGGGAATAAACAAGATGGCAGCAATACGCGAGATAAGGTTTACAAAGCGTAATTTCGGTTTGGAGGCTACCGTTTGCACCCCTTCGAGCCGCAATAGCGTACGGCGGAGCATTTGTTCGGTATCGGGGTTTTCGGGCTTCAGGCTTAGTTGGTAATTGGTCCACCAGTCGCCCAAAGCGGCACGTATGGCATCGGTGTTTTCAGGAGCAGCAAGCCACGCTTTTACGCGTTCGGCTTCCTGCTGGCTACATCGGCCTTGCAGGTAATCCTTCAGGGGTGCGGGTGTAATGTCCATTATCGGTTTAGTTTCTGACATTACTACGAAAAGAAACTGCCTAAACCCCTACTCAATTCAAAAAAAACTAAAAAATTTTAAATTGCAGGAATAAAAGGGTTAGCAGTTCATTGTCGCCAAAACTTTTCTTCAGTGCTTTCAGGGCAGTAGTCATTTGATTTTCTACTGTTTTGACCGATATGCCCAACTTTTCGGCTATTTCTTTATTGGTAAAACCTTGCTCGCGGCTTAGTTTAAATATTTCGCGGCGCTTTTCGGGAAGGGCTTCAATGGTTTGACCGAAAAAAAATCCCCGGATGCCTGCCGGCACCCGGGGATAAAAAAAAAAACGGATTTGATGCTATTCAATATTAAAATACGTCTTCTCAAAATTGTATCCTTCAACGGATAGTTTCCATTTCGCAGCATCTCCTTGCGGACATTCCAACACAACGGTTTTCTCACCGCTAGGAACAACAGAAACGTAGTTATCATCGGCAAACAAAGGAAGAACACGCTCATTGGTTTTCGCATCAACCAGCGCTAAGCGGTTGAAGAAAGCCACCGGCGCGCCAGTCGGGTTTTTCAAAGTAACTTTCACTTTGTTGCTTCCTGATTTCACCGCTTTTACTTCCAGTTTCGATGCTGCCAGGCTTTGTAACCCGCTGTATTTCCCTTCGGCATTCGGATACCAGTAGAAGTTTTCGGACACAAGTTGTTGCTTGCGGTTGATTAACTGTAGCGACAGAAAAGCGCCATCCTTATCCAGTCCTGCATTTTTCAGGTACAGCTCAACCGACATGATCTTTTTTGTGATACTCGGGCCAATGAACGCAAAAACCTGGGTTATCGGATATTCTTTACCACTCATATCATAAGCCTTCGCAACCAGCATTAAATCGTTAATCTCGTCGAAACTGTTGTTGATGATAGATACCGTTTTATCCACGGGGTTGCACATGGCGTGTATCATCTGGCTGCCCACACGGGTTCCGTACAAACAAGCGTTCGGGTCGAGGTAATAATCGTACATCTGCCCACGCAGTGCTGTCCATGGGTTTTGTGTTTTCCAAATAATGGTGCCGGTGTACCAATCCCACATGTGTGAGCTAAAACCTTCCATCAGCGCGCGGTACTGGTTATAGTTGACCAATTGCGCCAGTTTGGCAAATTCGTCCATGTTTTTAGCGCCGCCGTACGGTTCCATTGATTTACCGTAGCCAATGTATTTATGGTAGGTCCACACTTCGTCGGTTACCGCTTCGCTCTTTGGCTTTTCAACCGGGACCGTGTAATTCTCTTTTGGTAAGAAACGCTTCAGCGATTCTACATCGCCTACGCCAACCGAGCCAACTTCGGAGTTAAATGGCCAGGTGCGGTGCTGCCAGAAAATAGAATCGGGTTGAATGACGTAAGGACCGTCGCCGTTTCCCCCCAGAAAATTATAAGACATGCTGTCGCTGTTCGAGTAATCGATAAACCAGCGGGTACCGTCTATTTTCTTTATAATTTCATCTTTCAAGGCGCTCAATAAGTCGGCAGGAGGTGTAATTTCGTTACCACCGCACCAAATAGCCAGCGAGGGGTTGTTCCGTATCATTTTCACCATATCCGCGGCCGACTCAAGCCACAGGTTGTGGTCGTCCGGATAGTTACGGCGGGTCCATTGGTCGTCTTTCTTTTTCGGATCAACCCAACGCCCGTTACAATCGCCCGACATCCAGAAATCCTGAATAACCAGCATCCCGTACTTATTACAGGCATCGTAAAATTCCTGACGTTCCGTTAAAGCACCGCCCCAAATCCGGATAAGGTTCAGGTTCATGTCCCGATGGTAGCGGATTTCGGCATCGTAACGTTCCGGTGTAAACCGAAGCATGGCATCCGAAATAATCCAGTTTCCACCTTTAATAAAAATCTTTTGCCCGTTCACCAGCACCTCCATACTGCGGGTGTGACCGTTCCATCGGCGTTGAATTTCGCGAATACCAACCGGAATGGTTTCCTCGTCCGACAACTGCCCGTCAATATAAACTTTCATGGTCATGCTGTACATATTTGCTTCGCCATAGCCATAGGGCCACCACAGTTTCGGGTTGTTTATGGTGATGGATGGAAGCAAAAGCTCGCTCGTTGAATTTGCTTCAAGCGACACTTCTTTTTCAGCTTTCTGCCCGTCAATTTCAACAACAACTTTCGCTTTGATGCCCGAATTTGACGCGTTTACCAACTCGGTTGATGTTTTTATTGAAGCCGGGGATTGCGGTCCCTGTGGTTTGCGAACACCTGGAACGAGGGTTACCACATGCGGGTTTTGCAAGTTGACTGACCGAGTGGTTTCAAGGCTCACTTTGTCCCAAATACCGGTGTTGCGGTCGCGGATTGGTTGAATCCAGTCCCATCCGGCCACATATTGGTGCGACACGTTGCGGGCAATAGTACCATCACCACCTTGTCCGCCGTTGGGGTTTCCAACCGGATCAACCGGATAAACAATCACGGCCAGCCGGTTATTGCCGTCGGTTGCCAACAGCCTGGTAATGTTGTAGGTTTGGCGCAGGTACATGCCATAGTGTGTTTCGGCATTCACCTTTTTGCCGTTCAAGTAAACATCGCAACTGTAGTTTACGCCGCGAAAGTGCAGCCAAACCTGCTCATCGGTTGCCGCTTTTTTTTGAAACTCGTTTACAAACCAGTAGGTATAATAATCGCGACCTGTTTCGTAAATGTCTTTTATTTTCTCATTGTTCATTCCGTAGAACGGGTCTGGAACCTCGCCCCATTCGAGCATATTGGTCAATACCGTACCGGGTACGATGGCATTTTGCCACTTTTTAAGGTTGAAACCGGGTGCTGAAATTTGTTCGCCGGTCGCCTTTACTTTGTCAATCGGTGCTGCTTTCCAGTTTTTATTCAGCTCTACAACCGAGCCCGTGGCAAAGCTGCTTACGCAATAGAAACTCAAAACGAGCAAAGCGCCGAAAATTCTGAGGGATAATTGTTTCATCGTTTATTTTGCATTTTCAAATCAATGCAGGCAGCAGATTCCATGTGGAGGTACCTACTACCTGCTTATTATTTTTGGTACTAAACCTGCTTCAACAGCTCAGGTTTGATATGGTAAATCTTCACTATTAATTCGCCAAACAACGTATTTGCCCAAGCAAACCAAGTTCGGGTAAAGTTTGAAGAATCGTTTTTATGGAAGGTTTCGTGCATAAAACCGGTTCCGGCGTGTGTAGCAATCAGCGTCTTCAAACATTGCTTAATTTCTGCATCATCGGTCGAGGTCATGGCCCGCATAACAAGGCTCATTGGCCAAATCATATCGGCTCCCACGTGCGGGCCGCCAATTCCTTCGCCTGCCGTACCTTTAAAAAACCAGGGGTTGGCATCGCTCCATATCAGCTTCCTGGTATTTTGGTACAGCGGATCGTCAACACTCATCGCATCCAAATAAGGCAATGCCAACAAACTCGGAATATTTGCATCGTCCATAAACAACTGGTTACCAAAACCGTCAACCTCGAAGGCGATTACTTTGCCAAAACCGGTGCGGGTAGCAATGGCATATTTTTCGAGCGCCGCAGCAACTTCGTCAGCCAAGGCTTTTGCATCGTCAGCCAAGGCCGAATCGTTCAATATCTTGCGCGACATCTCTTCGATTTGCCGCAAGCTGGTTACCGCAAAATAGTTCGAGGGAATAAGGAAAGGCAGTACCGAAGCATCGTCGGACGGGCGGAATGAGGAGACAATCAAGCCAACCGGTTTCACCGGGTTTCCGTAACCCCAGTCGGGCAGCGAGTCGTAGGGTTTTGGCGTTACGCGATAAAACTTGTACGAGCCCTTTCCTTCTTTGCGCTGCTGATCCTTGAATGTTGCAATAATCGAACGGAACGCTTTGTGCCATTCCTCCGTTACAACAGCCTGATTGCCGGATGTTTTCCAGTAATTGTACAACAAACGGATTGGATAACACAACGAGTCGATTTCCCATTTGCGTTCGTGCAACTCGGGTTTCATATCGGTAGCATCGCTCTCCCACTCGCTCCCTTCCCGGCCTTTGTTGAATGCGTTGGCAAAGGGATCGATCAGGATGCAATGAGCCTGGCGGTTCAATACCCCCTGAAACAGCAAATCCAGTTCTTTGTCTTCTTTCACCAAGGGCAAATAGGGCCAAACCTGTGCCGACGAGTCGCGCAACCACATCGCGGGAATGTCGCCGGTAATCACGAAGGTGTCCGGCTTTCCGTCAACCATACTAAAATCGACCGTTGTGTCGAGCGTGTTGGGGAAACAATTTTCGAACATCCAGGCCAGTTCCGGGTTGCTGATTTGCTTTTTTACTTGGGCAATCGTACGTTCGACTGCCTTACTTGTAAAATGGCGTTTGTTAATTGCCGGGCGCAGGCTTACAAATTCGGTACCTGAGCCTGCGTAAGCCCGGTTTAAAGCGCCGCTCATAACACCAGCCACGGCTAGTGTGTTCAACTTTAAAAAGTTTCTGCGTTCCATCTAATTTGTTTTCTATTGGTTTATTATTTTGTCCGAAAAAATACTAAAAATAAAAATCACAGGGGATAATCCCCTGTGATCAACCCGTTCTCTCACTACTGATCTACCCAAACAAAGTTAAGAAAAACGGATTTCTACCTATTACGTCAAACCCAAAAAAAGACGATAGGTATTACGGTTGGCAACATGCTTCGGTACCCGGTTGCGGCAATGCCGGGATAATTTTCAGCAGTTGCTCTCCAATTCCGATTTTGTAACCGGAAGAGAACAAATAAATTTGACCATTTGCATCGGTTAATATCACCAGCGGCAATTTGGCTTTTATGTCTTCGCCGAACTTGTCAGTCAGCGCGTTCAGCACGTCGTTATTGCTATCGGCCCCACTAACATAACCTTTCGGGAGCCGGTAAGTTTCAAGTACTTGATTCAACTGTGGACGGTCTTCGGCTGCAACAAATACAAACTTTCCGGACCAGGCATTAAAATGCTCCAGGTAATCAGCCAAATCGTTTAAAATATGTTTCGACGGCTCCTTATTCGGATCGAGCAGAGCCAACACCATGTTCCCACTCCCGGCCAATTGTTCCAACGCAACAAGCTTCTTATCGTTTTCTGAAATCACATGTATACTATTGAAATCCAGCTTAGCCAATACTTGCGGCGCATTAGCCGACTGGCGCAGGGTTACCCTCATTTCAGTTGTCTTTCCTTCTGATATGTTGAAGAAATCCAGCGAACTCAGTACCGTCCCGTCTTCGAACCGGTTTCCGGTTACTAAACAATAGTTTCCGGGTTCCAAATCAAGCTCACCCATTTCACTCACGTTCCGGGTAAAGGGGTATTGCAAGGTTTGGTAGTTTCCATCAATCAGTTTGCCAACCGTAAAGTGAACCATGTATTGCGGTTCGATGCTGTTTGCCCCATTTACCAAAACCAGCTTTCCTGTAGCCGGTTTTGCCGGAACCGATAGATTGAACAACGCACGCAACCAGTTGCCATTCTGGCAAAATTCGGGTTCGAGGGTCGCCGCATTTAAACGCGACGGAATTCCCAACGCTCTGCAAACTGCCACAAAAAAGATATCGCGCGACTCACGATCGGCCAAATGAAGCCGGTAAACAGCCTCGGGGCTTAGCGGGGTACGCGCATGTTTATTCAACTGATCGTCAACAAGTATGTGCGAATTAATCCAATCTGCCAGGTATTGCGGGTTGGTTGTAACCGAGTCTTTTAGCCCGGCAAATTCTACCTGAAGAAAAGGCCGCCAATCGCGTAACATCTCGTTTGCCACGCGGGGTGCCAAAACGTATGGTACAAATAAACTGCTCGGGCAATTGCCGTCGATTTGGGCACTGCTCAAATGAGCCGTTAAAATTGAAGCTTTGGTATCGGCAAAATCTTTGTCGGAAATAACGCTCATCAACGTCAATACGTTTTTTTCTCGCGCATTTTCGCGCAGGTATTTCTCTATTTCATCCCAATTTCCGTAACTTTTTTGAATAGCCGAAACGACCTCTTCTTCATTCAACCCTAATTCACGAGCCAAATTTTTGCTCCAGTCGTCCGTTTTGAAGGTGGCGGTATAACACCCGCGAATGGAATCTTCTTCTGCAAGGCGGCGTTCATTTATAGCCTTTTCTTCGGCGGTAAGCTGAAGGGTATCTTTTACCAAATGGGGCGGTACAAAATCAAAATCGAAATGTTTGGGTTTTGATTCCGGGGCTCCCAATTTCAGTTTTACCGTATCGGTTTGCGCAACAGAGACATGCTTAAAAGCCAACTGTCCGTTTGCGCTTGCCCAAACAATAATATCACCCATACCTAATTCCAGTCCGGTTCTTCCGTCCGCACCGGTTTGTTGAGTTGCCAGCGGAAAATATTCGGCATAGTTATACAGCTCATAATTTACATTCGCGCCAATTACCGGGGTTTCGTCCTGGTTTTGCACTTCAACTACCAGTTTTTTCACGGGCGCATAATGCGAAGTCAGGTTCAACTCGGCAAAACGATCGCCATTGTTAATGACTGGTTCGTCGCCAAAATATTTACCATACGTGCGGGTATGCATTAAGATTGCGCGGCGGGCAGGTTCGGTAAACCAGCCCATGTTTAAGCGTGCATCGGGTTCGCAAGCACCCAGAAATTTCCAGGTGCCATTGATATAAACTTCAACCCAAGCATGGTTATCATCCGAATGCGCCCAGCGCGGGGTGTACACCTGGCGAGCCGGAATACCTGCCGTACGCAGCGAAGCAACTGTGAACGTTGATTCTTCGCCACAACGGCCAAAAGCTTTGCGAACAGTGCTCAAAGGCGCACTTGTACGAATGTCGGTTCCGCGATAAACCACTTTTTCGTGACACCAGTGGTTTACTTCCAAAGCGGCCTGTTCAATATTATCGATGTTCTTCACCCGGTCGCGAATTTCGTCGTACATTTCAATACGGAACGAGTCAAGGTTTTCGTTATTGATACGGACCGGTAAAACAAACTGGAGAAAAATATCTTCGGGGAGGTTTTCAACCCATTTCAAATCATCGCGGGCCTGTAAACTTTTACGGGCATTTGCCAGAAAAAAATCAGCCTGATAATCGCCCAAATCGCTGATGGGCATATAAGCATACAGGAACTCCATTGCCTGACGCTCGTTTTCGGTTAAGGCTTGGTTGAAAATATCCCATACGTTAATCGAACTTTTTGCCGTCAGTTCTTTTTGCACTTCGAGCATGTGCGTCATATCGTTGAGCCGCTGCTTGCCCGTAATAAGCTTTGGCTGCTGTTTACAAGCAAAACAACCGATAAGCAAAGCTAGGACTGGAATCAATTGTTTCATATGCCAGACTGGAGTTATATTACTTTAAATGAAAAAACTGATTTTCGGGAATCACCGACATCGGCTTATCTCCTTGTTTCACTTCAAGTTTCAGCGTATAGCCACCTCCGCCGTCGAAATAAGAAACAACGATCGGATAATAGCCTTTTTTCAGTGCAATAGGCTGAAACTTAGCCTCGGGACCATGATAGCTATCGTGGTCAATCAACAATTGGTCGCCAATAAAAAATTGGCTGCCATCGTCCGAAGTCAGTGCGAAGGTATAGACATCCGTTTCGGGAGCATAAAAATAGCCTCCGTAAATCATTCCAAAAACCCCATTGCGGGCTTCTTTCGGAAATTCAATGGTTGCAACTGTGCCAACTGCCGTGGGTTTTGTGCCCGATAACTTGGCTGCGCGGTTCACTTCAGCCTCGAAATAGGCATAATTTAAACCCGGTTGCAGAACGGTTGTATCCACGTCGAACGCACTTATTGGCTCAGCTTTTTCAAACCGAGATGTTTTTATCAGGCCGTGTTTCCCGTCGGCCATATACACAACTGTTTTTAATACAGCACTTTTCGAAATAAAAAATGGCGCGGTGTGCATCGGTGATTTCGCATTTGGCTCGCTGCCATCGAGTGTGTAATGAACACTCGCGAATGGCCAGGGGCTGGCCATATCCACTTTGGCACTATCCAGAAACAGCATACTCGGGTAAATACCCTGCGCCGAAGGAATATGGAAAGTATAATTTTTCGAGCTCAGCCAGTTCAGGAAAAGCTCCAACCGGCTAATAAAGTCCGCTTCATCCCTTTTTTCTTTAGGCGACCACAACACTTCGCTCAAGGCAGTCATTC
>JBKEAN010000184.1:0-8065 GCA_047972415.1 Mangrovibacterium sp. | reverse complement strand
CTCCAACAGGCTTTACCCACTTCATGAGTTGCTCGTAGCGAATGCCGGCCAGTTCTTCGCCCGTGTATTGAGCCAAAACCTCGAAGGGTATTTTTTTATCGCCTGGCTTGTAATCCGCGAAAGCCAATTCTGCATTCTTCGGGTTGAAGTGTGTGCTTAGCAAATCTTTCGCCAGTATCACAGTCATGGGTTCACCCGTGTAGGGGTTGAATGACTTCACTTTTACATAAGTGATTTTCGCGCCGACACACAGCGCAGTGTTCGAGGGCAAAGTCCAGGGCGTGGTTGTCCAGGCCATGATGTACAGCGGCGAATCAAGTCCATTGTACAAAAACTCCGACTTTTCGTCTCGGATAAGCAAAAACTGGGCAACAGCTGTGGTGTCTTTCACATCGCGGTAGCAGCCCGGTTGGTTCAACTCGTGCGAGCTTAAACCGGTTCCGGCAGCCGGCGAATAAGGCTGAATGGTGTAACCCTTGTATAGTAAGCCTTTGGTGTACAGTTGATTCAACAGCCACCACACCGACTCGATGTATCGGTTCTCGAAGGTAATGTAGGGATCGTCCATGTTCACCCAATAGCCCATTTGGCGGGTTAGCTGCTCCCACTCGCGGGTGTATTTCATCACCTCGCGGCGGCAGGCTGCGTTATATTCTTCGACCGTAATTTTGGTGCCAATATCTTCTTTTGTAATTCCGAGCGATTTTTCAACGCTCAGCTCAACGGGCAACCCGTGTGTGTCCCAGCCTGCTTTGCGGTGTACGCGGAAACCTTTCATGGTCTTGTAGCGACAAAAAGTGTCCTTTATAGCGCGAGCCATCACGTGGTGGATGCCCGGCATTCCGTTGGCAGATGGTGGCCCTTCGTAAAAAACAAAAGTCGGGTTGCCTTCGCGGCTTGAAATGCTTTTGTGAAAAGTATCATCTTCTTCCCATCTTTTCAGCACATCTTTGTTGACTTGGGAGAGATCCAATTGCTTGTATTCGCGGAATTTATCGCTCATCAGAATCTTTTTTGTCCGTTTCTTTTAAAAGTCCACAAATATAGGAAAATTTTGAGCACCGAAACCTCTTGAAAGCAAATGGTGCGCTCAATTAATACACCGGAAAGTTTCGGGTTATCAGGCTGATTCCAGCAGCTGAAGCCTTGGAATTGCATTGCGGAACAATAGGGTTAGAAGCACACTTTTGCTGATATGTCAAGATTGGCCGGCCCTGCAACTACAACTTTAACATGGCAAGCAGCGGAATTAAGCATACGATAATGAAGGAATCTCCGAATTGGAGGCGAAAATAACCGACGGAATACCGATTTTTCGTAACTTGATGAACCAATTAGGTTGAACCGTATGAACTATTTACGTGAAGGCTTTAAACAGTTCGGCGAACTATTGTTTCCGCGTTATTGCGTTGTTTGTCGCGACAAACTGATTCAAACAGAGCAATATATTTGTCTGAAATGTTTGCTCCATTTACCGCGAACAAATCATATCGGCGAAAAGAATAACCCGATGGAACAACTTTTCTATGGCCGTGTACCTATTGAGCGAGCTTGCGCCTTTATGGAGTTTAAAAAAGGGAGCGATTACCAACATTTATTGCACGAATTGAAATACCGCGGACAAAAAGAACTGGGCGAAGTACTGGGCCTGAAGTTTGGCGCCGCCCTGAAAAGTGACGGGCAAATTTGCTCGGCCGATTTTATTTGCCCGGTGCCGTTACACCCAAAAAAAGAACGCAAGCGCGGGTACAACCAAAGCTACCACATTGCCAAAGGTTTATCGCAATCGCTTGGCATTCCGGTAAACGCCGATAATCTTTACCGCGATACGCATACCGCGACCCAAACCCGCAAATCGCGGTGGGAGCGCTGGCAAAATGTAGAGGGGATTTTTGCTGTACGCCAACCTGAACTATTTGCCAGCAAACACCTGATTTTGGTGGATGATGTAGTAACCACCGGCGCTACCATTGAAGCCTGCGCTTCGGTGGTGTTGCAACAATGCGAGGCCAAAATAAGTGTTTTGACACTCGCTATTGCCTGATGTTTATTCGTCAACATGGTAAACAGTTGAACCACGCGAAACAGCTTGTACCGAGAAAAAACCCAAGGCTCCGTTGCTGATGTTACCTTTGGGGTTGGCAGATGGCCCGTTGAAGATGGGGACTTTGGTGCCTTCCTCCTCCAACACCCCGACCACAAATTCGTAATAGGCCTTACTAATGGCATACATCTCCAGGGTTACCAGGTCGCCATCTTCGAGCAGCTCGTCTTTTTCTTCATCAAAATACTGCACGGTTGGCCCGTTTATCTGGTTTCCGTTAAAGAGGCGGTCGTCTGTAACCCAATAATTATGAAGTGAGTCGGTGTAAAGCTCGTTATTTCTGGAAACTTTGAAGAGGTAGTAATTATCAACTTCAGCAGGATCTTGCGCGTAAAGCTGAACCCCCCAGCCATCCCAGCGGCTGTTGTACACCACATCCACGCTTTCCACTGCAGATACCGCTAAGGTTGAACTACTGGCTGTGTAGGATTCCATCTGGCCATCTTCGTTCACATCCACATTGTCAATCCTTAATGTATAGGTTTTCCCGGGGAGACAGGCATAATCGACTGCCGTTTTGTAGATCCCCGACTCCGCTGGGTTTTCTTCCAGTTCAATCTCGCTTGTCCCATCGGATAGATAGACAGAAGCTGCTGTTACCACCGGTGTTTTGCCATTTTCGAAGTAGGGTGAACTACGGGTCAGATAAACTACCTGGGATTTGGCTTCGTTGGTCATTTCCGAGAAAACGACAAGAAGGGGATCGCCCGCTTCTTCCAAATCAACCTCAACCCGTTCGGTACAGGCCGTATAAACCAGCAACAAGGCCGGCATCATCAAAAAATGGATGTATTTCTTCACGGCCTTCAAAAAAAGCAGTCGAATGGGTGTCTCGGAACCGTCGTGTTTGAGACTATTTTTATTGTTAAAGGTTCGTTCCATGCTTAACTAAAATTTGAAGTTATAGGTAACTGAAGGGATTATCGGGAACAGATAAATTTTTTCCGCATAGGTTTCGTTCGGATTTTCAGCATCTTGTTTAAAGCTGAGCGACCAGGTATTTTTCCGGTTGTACAGGTTGTAAATGGAGAAGACCCATTCACCCTTCCATTTTCGCTGGGTGTTTTTTTTCGGTTGAAGTGTTACCGAAACATCCAGGCGGTGGTATGGTTCGTAGCGGCCTCCGTTGCGCTCGGTGTAAAGCGGAATAATGGTTCCGTTCAGCTCGTAGCGTTGTACGGGCAGGGTAACTGGCTGGCCTGTGGCAAACAGCCAGTTGGCTGAGAACGATACCCTTCTGCTGATTTCGTAGTTGAAAACCGTGTTTATTTCGTGTGGCTTATCATACGGGGCGACAAATGTTTTGCCATCGTTGATGCCTTCAATGGTGCGTTCAGCCCTGGAAAGCGTGTATCCAATCCAGCCGGTCATCTTTCCTTCGGTTTTTTTTATCAGCAGCTCCAGTCCGTAGGCTTTGGCCGAGCCTGTCCGGATTTCTCCCTCCAGGTATTTGTTCAGCAACAACTCGGCATGGTCGGCAAAATCGATGGTGTTTTGCATGTCCTTGTAATAAATTTCAGCAGAAACCTGGTAATTGTTGTTGTTGAAATTTCGAAAGGCCCCGGCGGCAAATTGGTCGGCGATTTGCGGTTTTACATTGGGGCTTGCCGAAAACCAAATATCGAGCGGACTTCCGGCCGTGGTATTAGAGGCCTGCTGGATGAATTGGGTTGAGCGGTTGTAATTGAATTTGACAGACCAATTGTTGTTAATTTTGTAATTGATGCCTATCCGTGGTTCCAATGCAGAATAGTTTTTATACACCTCCCCATGACCGTAAAAAGTAGAATCGGCTACTTCGTAATTGCTATCATAGCTGTACACTACTGCTTTCCCTACGTTTTGGAAAAGTGAGGCCCGCAGCCCATATTTCACGGTTACCTTGCTGCCCAGAGTGAACTGGTGCGAAAGGTAAGCGGCATGTTCAAGCGCATAATTCCGGGGAACCGTATATTCGGTAAAAACAGACTGGCTCCCTGTGCCGCGTGCCGATCCCGGGTACAACTCGTGATAATAGCTTTGCAACCCGAACGACAAGGTGTTTTCTGGTTTTATGTAGTAACTGAAATCTGCTTTTAGCCCCAAATCTTCCAGGCTCGAATCCCATAACCAGCTGTCCGGTTCATTTTCCGGTGTACCCAGTTCGTAATCGTACCGACTCCAGATGCCGGTGAGGTTTAAGAACAGTTTTTGGTTAAAAATATGGTTCCAGCGGGCGGTGAAGGTTTTATTGCCAAAACCCATCTTAAAATCAGGGCTTTTCATTACATCGCGCCCCAGGTATCCACTTAGGAACAACCTGTTGTTTTCGTTTATGCGATGGCTGAATTTCAGGTTCATATCGTAAAAATAAAGTTTACTGTCCCGGGCATTTTCATTGTTGGCCAAGGGCAGGAACAAATCCATATAGGTACGCCTACCTGCAACCAGGAAGCTTGTTTGGTCTTTTTTAATTGGCCCTTCCAAGGTTAGTCGGCTCGAGATAGTCCCAATCCCACCAATGCCACTGAACCTTTTCGAGTTTCCGTCTTTCATGCGCACATCAAGTAGCGACGAAAGCCGGCCCCCGTATTGCGCAGGCACGTCGCCTTTGTACAGGCGGAGGTCGTTAATGGCATCGTTGTTAAATACCGAAAAGAAGCCCATGAGGTGCGAAGCATTATACACGGTAGCTTCGTCGAGCAGAATCAGGTTTTGGTCGGGTGTACCGCCGCGAACACTGAAGCCTGATCCTCCTTCACTGGTGGATTGAACCCCTGGTAACATTTGAATGGCTTTAAGCAAATCAACCTCGCCCATTAACGCAGGAATCGATTTAATTTGTTGGGGTTGAAGTTTTTCTACCCCCATTTCCACCCGGGTGAGGTTTTGGTTTTTCTTTTCAGCTTGAACCACCACTTCGTTGAGTGACTCGGCCGAAGGCACCAGTTCAACGTTGGACTGAAGATTGGAGTCGAAGTGGATTTTTTTAGTCTGCGATTCGTAACCTACAAAGGAATAAACCAAGGTGTAATCGCCTGGCGGCAACGACAGCGAATAAAAACCATAGGTGTTACTGGCCGTACCACTCGATGTTTCCTGTACAAAAACAGTTGCCCCAATCAAGGTTTCACCATTATTTGCATCTTTTAAATGCCCGCTGATACTGTACCGCACATTTTTTTTAACCGGTACCTGCTGGGCAACAAGCGTTGTTATTCCGCCTAATAACAATGTAAGCAGAAGGAGAGCTTTCTGAATCATTCGATAATTTAGTTGTTTTAATTGTTTTTGAAGGCCAACCGGTTTCTACCCGTCACCAACAAACTGTTTGTAAAGTTACAGTCTCTGCCCGATTTATAACAACAGAATTCTGCGAATGACTTAAAAACGGTAAGAAGCATAATGTTGACAACGGGGAAACATCCACGTCAGCAAATAACAAAATTGAAATTAATAAGTTGATGAAAATGCTTTAGGATGGCAGACCGAGCAGTTTCCTAAGTTGTTGCAGACCGGCAGCAGCTTTTTCTTCAATAAAAGTAACGCCTTGCATCCGGAGTGGTGGGCGCTCGGGGTCGATAACAAAAACCGGGCAGTTTGAAGGAATATAATGAACCAGCCCGGCAGCCGGGTAAACATTGAGCGAAGTGCCAATAACAACAAAAACATCGGCTCGCGAAGCAATTTCAATAGCATCTTCCATAGCCGGAACAGCTTCGCCAAACCAAACAATGTGCGGACGAAGCGGGCTACCCTTCGGGCACTTGTCGCCCAGCTTCAGTTCCCATCCATCCAACTCATAAATCAGGGCGAGGTCAACGGAGCTGCGTACTTTTGTTAATTCGCCGTGCAGGTGCAACACCTTTGTACTTCCGGCCCGTTCGTGCAGGTTGTCTACGTTTTGGGTAATAATGCGTACATCAAAATCTTGTTCCAGTTCGGCCAGCAAAACGTGCCCTCGGTTGGGCCGGGCATCCTGAAGCTGCCTGCGCCGGTCGTTGTAAAAGCGGTTTACCAGCGCGGGGTTGCGCTCCCAGGCTTCGGGCGTTGCCACATCGGCCACATCGTATTCTTCCCACAAGCCGCCCATATCGCGAAAGGTTTTCAACCCACTTTCCTGGCTCATGCCGGCGCCACTCAAAATAACCAACTTCTTCATTTCGTCCCGGTTTTCAAATTGGTTACAAATTTAATTAAAGAAGAGGCTGTCTAAAAAGAATTTTGTATTCGGGCAGGTATCTGGGAAGTTTTTCAAATACTCAATTCTTCGAATACATAATCGGACTTTCTGGACAGCCTCTTCGAACTATTCTTCTAAATAAAAGCTTAACCCCGGTTTTCTTTGACTTTATTTCAGATTCTCTTCGAATTTTGCCACAATTTCGCGGGCTTCTTCTTCGTCGTTGCTTGATACCACTACCCGAACAGGGCCGGCACCACCAGCATCGGTGTACCAGGGATTAAGGGTTCCCATAATTTCGTCTTTCAGGAACGAATAAATTTCGGCATCATCGAGCAAGCTTTTCAACATGGCTGCCTGCAATTGGGTTCCGGTATACACTTCTACAGGTAAAATTTCGCGATCAGGATGCTTTGGTTTCATGGTCGTTCGGTTTTTTTTAAGTCTGTAACTGGCTGTAATTTAAAATAATTTTACGACCTTATAAATTGCTTTTGACAGAAAATAAGCTGTTATCGAGCAGGATTACAACAGGCGTAAAATCAACAGCCAAGCGGCTTTCGCTATTTTACAGGCTTTTCTCGAAGCAACTGCTATGTGGCAAATCTACATAAGGCCCATAGTTGGGAATGGATTGATAACCGTATGTTTTATACAGGCGGATAGCTTCGGTTTGCAAAGCCCCGGTTTCGAGAACAGCTGTTTTGAAGTTTAACCCGGCTGCCCAACTTTCCAGTGCTGCCAAAACTTGTTTGGATATGCCCAACCCGCGAAACTCGCGCAGTACAAACATGCGCTTCACCTCCACTGTTTCGGGGTTTAGCACCCGAAAGCAGCCGCAGCCAACAGCTTGTCCATCAACATATGCAACCATAGCATGGGCAATGGCATCAACTTGGCTGTACTGTTCGCAAACCGATTGATCGAATTCGTAATTGCTGCGTAACTCGTGGTCGAGTTTCCGGATCAGTTCCCTGAAATCGGCATTTTCGCTGGTTGTTTGGATGATTTTTGGCATATAAGGTCTTGAGGTTTAACCTGTGCAAGTTAAAAAATCAAACGTTTTTTCCGGCATCAGAAACTGCTATTCGTTCACTTTCAGGTTAAAATAACTTGTTACGAGCTTTTCTTCGGGATTGCAAAACGTGCATTTAATCGGCTTGATTGCAAACGCGGACCAGCAAGGGGTCAACTTCCGGTACTCAGATTAGGCGAGAAAGTGAAGCCGGCGTGTTTGGGTTTAATATCAACTGTAATCAGGTTTTTTCTTTTCTGGCATAGTTAATTGCAAATTGGGCATTGAATAGGTCAGGGTTTACAACCCTGACCAGTGAGGGTTATATTTCTACAATCGTTTAGTACTATTCAAAGTTCAACAACGATTTTACCAACTGTTCTTTTGCTTTCAATCAATTGGTGGGCTTTTACCATTTCAGAGAAAGGTAATACTTCGGCGATATGCGGTTTTAAAGCGCCTTCCTTTAATAATTTTGTTAATGCCTCCATTACTTCATTATCCGTTTGCGAAATATGTAAGGCAATGTTTACGGTAAGCATTCGCTAAACCCCGTCTTGTTTTTGTAGGCAGAGTGATTTTCTTTGAAAGTTTCTTTAAAATGTTCGGAGAACTTTGAGCGGTTTAGGAGTGACTTTGGCTTAGGGGTTTGAAGTTGTGCGGTAGCAGTTCAGCCAGGTCTTTGGTGTAATCGGAGTCGTAGCGGTGAACGTTTTCAAGGAAGAAAACCATCCAGTCGCGGAAGTTTACCCCGGCAGCTTTGCAACAGCCCATCATGGAATAG
>JBKEAN010000183.1:0-4863 GCA_047972415.1 Mangrovibacterium sp. | reverse complement strand
GCGGAATTCTCACCAGCCTGCCTGTTATTCAATATCATCCCGATCACATTATAGGAGCCCACTTCTTGAGCATCCCCACGGAAAATTTCGGCTATTTTTTCCTGTTGTTGCTAATGAACACGACCATTTACGAAACCTTAAAAGAAGGGCACTACTTTTAAACGGCGGATTTTACGGCAAGTCACAACGGGTAAATTCTTTATCGTCCAACGTTTCACCAGTTTTGTTATTTGTGCCTAGCCAATAAGCCATACAAAAAAGTGGAACCCACCGACCACGCGATCGACAAGTTCCACCTTTGTTTATTTCAGAAAATTGGGGACTACCCTGCTACTGCAATTTTTGCAACCAGCTTTTTTACCGGAGCCGATTCGCCAACTTTAATACAAGGACGATGCACATCGCTCGGAAAAAATAAAAAGAATGCCTCGGGGGTTGCCAAATGCAACTGCCCACTATTGTCGCCATAAAAAATAACGTCTTTCTGTTCGTTGTATTCCAGTGAGTTAACGGCCTGAACCAATGGTAGAATACCCATTTGCTCTTCGCCGGCAATAACATATTGCAGATCGATAAATTTTTTATGTGCCTCCCACTTCGCATTTTCCGGCTCTTTGGTGTCGTACTCCGAAATCATGACAAAGGCTTCCTCTTCAATCAACTGATACTTACCGACTTCAAGCTCGAAGAGATCTTGCTTCATAAATTCAAATACTGCCCTCCACAAGCCCGGTTTTGCATGATACTGCTTGTAAAACTCACCCACATCAACCGAATTGTGAACAGCAACCGTCAACCCCTCGGCCCATCCACCCGAACTAAACCACTCATTTATTGTATTCATTGTGTCGTTTTTAGTGTGTCCTCAAAATTAGACATTGTAAGTCGAAACCTGTTCATTGTCCCAGGCATAAATATACCCAAAACACGAATAATCGTTAATAATATCTAAATTTCAGCTCATTGCCTGTTCTTATTGATATTTTTTTGCAAATTTGAACGACAAAGACCTAAGGGGAGGACAGAAGGGTATGAGTATCTCAGTCATTTTAAAACTACTTCACGTTTATTTACTGGCTACGGTCAAGTACTTTTTAACCTTTCCCTACGCGATGCTTATCGGGCTCAATTTTCTGCAAACACTGGTACTGGTAACAATTGGCGGCATTACAGGCTTCTACTTTTTTTATTTCCTGAGCGGATATTTCATTCATTTTTATCAGGCTCATCAACAAGTCCTATTGTCCACACTAAAGCATTATGTTCGAGCCGATCTTTTCCATCTGATTGAGAGGAAACCCCAGCAACCGGGAATTAAAATCAACCGGAAAATGCGAACCCTGGCAAAACTTCGGCAGAAATACGGATTCTGGGGGATTATTGTTATGACACCTTGCTTACTGAGTATCCCCCTTGGTGCTTTCCTTCTGCGAAAATATTATTCGGGCCGAAAACATGCAGTAACTTACATGACGGTTTCTATACTGGGTTGGGCACTCCTATTCACATCCATTGTCATTATTCTTCCCAAACCATTCTAAAATCGTCGCTTCGTTTTTTTCAATTAACCTAAAGTCGGCCTCCTGCCAATTGAGCATTTTCAGTTCCCCCACTTCTACCCAGCACAGGTTAACATGTTCATTCAATTTAATTTGAAGTTGTTTTGCCCGGCACACAAAAGGATAAAGCCTGATTTGCCTGAACCCATAATTGTGATATTGAGGGAACAAATATGCTTCCACGTCAACCCTCAGCTCTAACTCTTCGCCAACTTCGCGCCGAATACATGCAACAGCCGTTTCGCCCGTTTCAATTTTACCGCCAGGGAACTCCCACTGTCCCGAATGATCTGAATTGGCACCGCGCTGAACAGCCAGCAATTTACCTTGGTGAAAAATGAGGGCACAACACACGTCAAACATAAATCGGGTTTAAATTGAATGCACTAAATTTAGGCTTTCAATCCAAGCGAGCAGTATGACCAGAGAAGAAATTGAACAACAAATTGCTGGTTGGCAGGACAGCAACAAACTTTTGGGCCACTTTGTACAAAAACCCGAAGAACTGGAACAACTTTTAGCCGTTGTTTTCGACGATTCAAAAAAACGAAACTGGGTTGCAGCCTGGATACTTGACAAGATAAACGAACAGGAACCCAAGTTGCTGAAACCTGTTTTGCCCCAAATAGCGGTCCAGGTTGGCAAAACAGCCAACCTTTCGAAGCTGCGCCACTACCTGAAAATTTTGAGTTCTCACCCAGTCCCGACCCATCTCTCGGGAGAACTGTTCGAGCAATGTTTTTTAATTTTAACAAATCCGAGCTTCCCCGTTGCCATCAGAGTACACGCCATGCAGATTTTGTACGAAGTAAGTCAGAGTGAACCCGACCTGAAACCGGAGCTTATCCATCTCATCGAGAATGAAATGGAAATTCATTCAACACCCGGCATCAAAAGCCGTGGGAAGCGCATTTTGACGCTACTTCGCAAACAAACTAAGCGCTGAATCGAAAAAAAACGTTTATTGTCCTCTAACTATTTTCCTCATTTTCAACGTGCATTCAGGGAGCGAAAAGCAGTCTCCCTTTTTTTTCATTCGAAGCTATTGCCCGAAAAAAATATTTTTATACTTTTGCCACGTCTTTAACGAAAAGACACCTGAATGATTGACCCGTGGTGTAATTGGCAACACGTCTGATTTTGGTTCAGAAGAGTCCAGGTTCGAGCCCTGGCGGGTCAACAGAAAAGCTTGCAGAATTTTGCAAGCTTTTTTCATTTTAGCAAGATTTACGGGGGTTTCAGCGGGTTTTGTGATAAAACCAGATTAAGAGAAATAAAGGCAAACTAAACTTTTCCGTCCCCTTGGCGGATCAATCGGTAAGCGTTCATTGGCAAATCGGCAACCATACTACTGGCCTTTATTTGCATACCACTCCTCAATCGGCTAGTTCAGGTATCGTTTGGTCACAAGCAGCTCTGTTTTCAGACTTTGGGCTGACAAGCCCGAAAAAGCCATGAACAACAAAAAGGGAGCTATCAATTTCATCGTTTTTGGTTTAGTGTGTTCCGGAATGGCATCTTCTGGTTTGGATCCAAGGTGCCTAAAAAAACTGAAATAAAATTGCCGGTGCAGAACACCAGAGCATGTTCCGCACCGGCTACCAGGGCTATTCAGCCTTGGTCAGGCTTTTTATCAGGTCAACTTCGTCTTGCTTGTAGGGCGTGCCATCGGGTTTGAAGATTTCGTGGAACCACAGCGGTGGCTCCGAACCATCGGCTATTGGCTCGTCCCAGGCATATTTCGTGTTCGATTTCCCGGCAACCAAGCCCCAATTAATGGCACCAATATTTTCCTTCTTCAGGATAGGCATTATATTTTGGAAATAACTGTTGTTGCGCCGGGCCATGTACTCGGTGCAAACCAGCGGGCGCCCGTACAATTTGAGCGTATCAATGGCTGCCTGGTGTTTTTCCGGACCCTCGTAGTTGTGGTAGGTGATGATGTCGGAGTTTTCAACCTGAAACTTGTTCAAATCGGAAAGGGGCAGGCTCCAAACTCCTGCAGAAAGAGCTTGCGACGGACGTACTTCCCAGCCCCATTGAAATGCTTTTTGAAGCAGGGGCATAGAGCGGTTTCCGTAGCCCGAGTTGCCCGGCTCGTTATACAAGTCCCAAATGACAATGCGTTTGTCGTCCTTAAAGGTGCTTAACACATCTTTGACGTAGGCCTCCAGGGTGCTTACCAGCGTGGAATCCTGGTGCAGCAAATCGCCCGGGTCGCGTACCCAGCCCGAATTGTGTACGCCCAGTTTTGGTTCGGGCTGTTTACCAGCCTGATAGGTGGGGTTCCAACAATCGTCGAAAAAAACGAAAATGGTTTTGATGCCGTGGCTGTCGGCAATCTTCAGGTACTGGTTCATGCGGTTTTTAAAACCTTCTTTATCCACTTCCCAAGCCACATGGTGCAGGTAAACGCGCATGCAGTTCAGGCCAATTCCTTCGGCCCAGCCCAACTCCCGGGCGATGGTAGCCGTATCAAAGGTTTCGGCCTGCCAGGTTTCCAACTGGTTAATGGCCGTACTGGGGTTGAAGTTGGATCCGCGCAGCCAGCCATTCTCTGCCTGCCAGGCCTTGGCTTGTTCCACTGTCCAGATTTTCTTTTCCTGCTTCGGCGCTTCTTTCTTAGGCTGACAGGCAATGGCCAATACTACAATGACCATCAAAAATACAAGGATTCTTCTATTCATTTTTAAAGTTTTAATTTTATTACAAGTTGAAGGTTGAAAAACCTCACGTTATTCCCAAAAAAAATACTTATTCGGCTTCATTTTCTTCTATTTCTACTTCGCCCGAGGGGCGGTTTATTTTCGTGCCTGCCTCAATGGCAACGCCGAAATCGGGCTCTCCACTGGCCTTCCAAGCAAAAGGCTGCATACGCACATCTCGGTTCCAACCCGCTTTGGTACCTTTTTTCGAATGATAAACGATCCAATCCTCGGTGCCATCGGGCGATTGCACAAAGGAACAGTGTCCCACCCCATGAACTTTGGCATTGCCTTCGAAAACAGGCCCTTGCTTTTTCCAGTTTGACGGGTCGAGCAAATCGCCATCGCGATTGACTAATTGCAACATCCCTTGCCGGTATTCAACCAGCCACGATTCGCGGCATGAGTAGATGATAAACAATTGTCCGTTGCGCTGCAAGGCTTGTGGCCCCTCGTTCAGGTTAAGCGGGCCGCCGGTTTCCCAGCTTTCTTCGGGCGACGACAATAAAACGCGGGTACCCTTGAGAGTCCACGGGTTTTCCATCTCCTGTATATACAAGTGCTGGGGCGTAGCATCGGTATCCATCTGTTGCTTCCAG
>JBKEAN010000014.1:0-25178 GCA_047972415.1 Mangrovibacterium sp. | reverse complement strand
GAATTTACCGGCGGACGGATTGAAAACTCGGACAAAACAAGATTCAGCATCGCCACCCGCCAGTTTATAAAGCGGCTGTCGGGACAGGTGAGCAACGAGCTTCAGATAGTCGAAATTCAACCCGACACGATTTATTTCGAATTCGATCGCTTGGTAAAACGCCAGGTAAAAGTGAAACCTGACATCAACTATACCTTTAAAAAGCAGTTTTACGCCAGCGGTTCTGTCTTTTCAGAGCCCGATTCGATAGTGATAGCAGGCCCCGAATCCATCCTGGACACCCTCCGCTATGTCGAAACCAGGGCTCAATCTTTTGGAGAACTGGATAAAACCATCACGCAAACTATCCACCTGAAAGAGTACGATAACCTGGAACTTGAGCCCAAACAGGTCTCTGTAACCATCCCGCTTGAAGAATTCACCCAGAAACAACTAATGGTACCCATTCGGGTAATTGATGCCCCGGGCGATGTGATTATCAAACTTTTCCCCGAACGTGTAAAACTGAGCTTTTTGGTTGGCCTCAGCCATTTTAACGAAATTAATGAAGGGCAGTTTGTACTCACGGTTCCTTACGCCGACATCGAAAGTAAAAAACCGGTACTCGGAGTTAGCATCCTGTCGCACCCACAATACATCCTTTCAATCTCGGTGAGCCCCGAACAAGTGGAATACTTAATCGAAAAAAACACACATGATTAAAGTTGGAATTACAGGTGGCATCGGTAGCGGAAAATCGACTGTTTGCCAATTTTTTAAAACGCTGGGCATACCGGTTTTCGAAGCCGATGCCGAAGCCAAAAAACTTATTAACAGCTCGGATGCCATCCGAAACCAGTTGGTTTTTGAGTTTGGCAGCGACATTTACCTACCCAACCAGACCATTGACCGAAAAAAATTAGCCAACCTGATTTTTAATTCGCCTACTTTGCTCGAAAAAGTCAACCGGATTATTCATCCCGAAGTGAGGACACATTTTTTCCGTTGGTTCGAAATGCAGAAAGCACCCTATGTGATTCACGAGGCCGCTATTTTGTTCGAAAGCGGTTTTTACGAGTTCATGGACTTCACCGTGTTGGTTACAGCTCCGGAAAATATACGTATCGAACGGGTAATGAAACGCGAAGGCTGCACTGAAGAAAGCGTCAGGGCTCGCATAGCACGCCAATGGACTGATGAAAAAAAAATGCAAATGGCCGATTTTACCGTCCATAACAACAACAAAGAATTAATTGTACCTCAATTATTTAAACTAGATACACAATTCAGAAACCATGGGTAAATTTGCTAAATGGGTAGCCGGCGGATTAGGATGGGCATTTTTTGGCCCACTAGGCGGAATCGTAGGATTTGTCGTCGGCTCGATGCTCGATAACACAAAGCTTCCGCAACTAGCGGGCGAAACAGGACAAGCAACCGGAACCACCACCGGGGGCTACGTGATGAGTTTATTGGTTTTAGTAGCCGCCGTAATGAAATCGGATGGAAAGGTACTGAAATCGGAATTGGACTACGTAAAAGCATTTTTTGTGCGTACTTTTGGGACCGAAGCCGCCCAGGAAGCCGTAAAAATGCTTCGCGACCTGCTTAACCAAACCATTCCGGTAGCCGATGTTAGTCAGCAAATCCGTAAAAACATGGACTACTCGTCGCGCCTGCAATTGCTCCACTTTTTATATGGTATTGCTCAAGCCGACGGGCATATCGACATTACGGAACAAAACCTGATTCAGCACATTGCACAAAACATGGGCATTACCGAAAAAGATTTCGAGTCCATTAAATCTATGTTTATTGCCAATACCGATGCTGCCTATAAAATCCTCGAAATAGAACCCGGTGCAAGCGTTGACGACATTAAAAAAGCCTACCGTAAAATGGCTGTAAAGTATCACCCCGATAAAGTGAGCTACCTGGGCGAGGACTTTCAGAATGCTGCTAAAGAAAAGTTCCAAAAAGTAAACGAAGCCTACGAACAACTGAAAAAAGAAAAAAACTTCGTATAGCTTTCTTTTCAGCATAAGCACGTAATAAACAATACATTAAGATTGAATTTACCACACATGAAATACACAAAAGTCACCTTCAACCTGAACCCGGATAACGAAACCAACCGCGAAATCCTGGTCGCCTACCTTTCGGCTCTTGCGTTCGACAGTTTCGACGATAGCGACAACCAGCTCAATGCCTTTTCGCCGGAGGGCAAGGTTGAAACAAACGAACTGGAAAACGTGCTGGCACAAGTTCCGTTTGAAGTGATTTATAGCCAGGAGCCAATGCCCGACATTAATTGGAACGAGGAATGGGAAAAAAACTACTTTAAGCCATTGCTTATAGCCGGATCGTGCCTGATTCGGGCACCTTTCCACATCGAATTCCCGAAAGCCGAATACGAAATTGTGATTGAACCCAACATGGCTTTTGGTACGGGCAATCACGAAACCACCTCGCTGATGATTGAGCATTTGCTGGAGCTGAACGTGGAAGGCATGGACGTACTCGATATGGGCTGTGGCACAGGTATTTTGGGCATATTTGCCGCCATGCTAGGAGCCCGTACAGTTACTGGAATTGATATTGACAGCTGGGCATTTGAAAGTGTTGTGGAGAATTGCCGCCTGAATTCGGTCGAAAACATGGAAGCCTTTATTGGCGACGCCTCCCTGCTGGGCAACAAAACCTACGACCTGATTTTGGCAAACATCCAGCGCAATATTATTCTGGCCGATATGGAGAAATACCTGAGCGTTTTAAAAGACGACGGGATACTGATTGTAAGCGGCTTTTACCAAAACGATTTGGAAGACATTTTGGGCAAAGCTTCGGAATTATTTCTGCGCAAACTCATTATTAAAGAGAAGAATAACTGGGTTGCCGTGTCGTTCGAAAAATAGTTTTCATTAAAAAAGAAAGCTATGCAACAGGTCATCGACTATTTAATAGAACAATACGGAAAACCCCAAATCCTGGCGAACGATGCGGCCATTGCCGCCAGCATCAACAAATTCTCGCTTGCCGAACGGAACGAGCTGCGTAGCCGCCTGTTTCACGAAGCACGTGTTTTTGAACTGGAAAACCGCAACGGACAAGCATTTGCATGGCTCGAATACTGCTTCGAAACAATCGAAAACTGCACGTTCCGGTTTCATAAAGTGTATTTCAGTCCTGGCCTCGACATTTTGGAGAATATGATTGACCTGCTTGAGCAATCGCAAAAGACAATCGACCTCTGTGTGTTTACAATCACCGATTCGCGATTGGCCGAGTGCATTTTCGCCGCCCAACACCGCGGTGTTGCCATCCGGTTAATTACCGACGACCGAAAACTGTACGATCATGGTTCTGAAGGTTACGCCTTTCACAAAGCCGGAATCCCTGTAAAAATAGACCATTCGCAGTATCACATGCACCACAAATTCGGCATCATTGACGGGCGGATTGTTTTTACAGGTAGCTTCAACTGGACTTATACCGCATCCAAACACAATCACGAAAACTTGCTGGTTACCTCGAAAAAAGTACTGATTGAGCAATACCAAACCGAGTTTGATCGACTTTGGAACGAAATGTACGATTTGTAGCCCCACGCAAATGATAAAATTTGTCAAGCCGCCAACTATCTCCGGTTCTCCTTGTTATTCAGGGATAGAAAACACAAACGCATGGAACGAAACTATTTGCCTATTTCGCTCGATATTACCAACCAAAAAATCTTGATTATTGGCGGCGGACAAAGTGCCTACAAAAAAGCGTTGATTCTGAAACGTTTTAATGCCGATGTTGAATTTGTTGCCCTTGCCGTTTGCGACGAAATCAGCAGCAGTGGCTGGCCTTTCCGGCAAAAAGCCTACGAACCTGCCGATTTAAACGGCTATCTGCTGGTTTACAGCTGTTCCAATAACCCCATGCTCGACGAGCAAATACGTACCGACGCCGCCGCTCAACGCGTCCTCTGCAACATTCACGATAAACCCGGCTTATGCCAATACGTATCGCCAGCCGTGTACCAATATAAAAATATGACGGTGGCAGTCGCTTCAAACGGGATTGATGTGTTTAAATCCATAAAACTGCGCAACCACCTGCGCGACTACCTCGACCAGCATATCGAAGAAATTCTCGACTTCGGCAAACGCGGAGAAGACATCTAAGCAAATTCGCCCTGTAGGTACATTTTTAAAAAGAAATCCGTATTTTTGCGCCGCTCAAAGCAAATTTCGTAAAATGGACGAAGGCCCGTATCATAAGCAATTTCAAAGTACTAACCTCGCTGTAGGAGCCTGATAGCCTGATATCCTCCTGCATGTAAAATAAAAGGAGGAACACCTGATGATTAAAATCTTTAAAAGCTTCGGCGGTTACATCGAAATCCCGCAAGCCGAACGAGAATGCTGGATCAATGTAATTCAACCCAATGCCAAGGAAATTGAGCGTTTACAGGAAGAGTTTGCTGTTCCTGCCGACCTCATTCAAGATATACTCGACGTAGACGAACGCTCGCGTTACGAGGTTGACGACGACTGGACACTCATCATTTTACGTATTCCGGTTGAAAGTCCGGGCAACGGCATTCCTTTTTATACCGTTCCGCTTGGCATTATCAACATAAACGGGATTACCATTACCCTTTGTTCGGCACCCAACGAAGTATTACCCTTGGAACAACATGCCCTTTACCGTGGTCAGAATCAACTCATTCACGATCAGGTAAATTTTGTTATCCGCCTGTTTTTACGTTCGGGAAGTACTTACCTGCGCTACCTGAAACAAATAAACCAGCAAACCAACCAGATTGAAGAAGAGCTGGAACGTTCCATCCAGAATAAAGAACTGAACAAGTTGCTGAAGATGGAAAAATGCTTGGTTTACTTCATCACTTCGCTGAAAGCCAATGAAATAGTACTAGCAAAACTACGCAACAGCCTGAAACGGAACCTGACTGAACTGAACGAGGATTTGCTCGAAGACGCTATTATTGAGAACAAACAGGCGCTGGAAATGTCGCAGATTTATTCCGACATCCAGGCAGGTATGATGGATGCTTTTGCCTCGGTTATCTCAAACAACCTGAACGTGGTGATGAAACAGCTCGCTTCGATTTCAATTATTTTGATGATCCCAACATTGATAGCCAGTTTGTACGGGATGAACGTGCCCAACCACCTGGAAAACATTACCTGGGCATTCCCGTTGGTTTTGCTTATTTCGATAGCCATGTCGGGATTGGGTATCTTTATTTTCCGGAAAAAAGACTTATTCTGAAACCAAAGTTGAAGACCAAGAAATACCAAAAGACCATTGACTCCCGCAATAAACGGATTTCAATGGCCTTTTGCTTCCTTTCACGAACTGGCCTCTCCTACTCCAGTTTTAGCAAATAACGTTTTTCGAGTTTCGAAGCCCTCGTTTTGGGGTTGATAACTTTCATTGAAATACGAGAAAGGCTACGGTGATCCATGCTATCAACCACCTGGTAGTTCACCTGCATCGAATCCAAACGGGTCATGCCATCGGCTGATGTATACAGAAAATCACCTGCCGGAAGGGCTGCCTTCCGCAAATCGTCGTCACTAACCAGGTAGCGGCCATAATTATCAGCATAAAAGAAAATACTCCAGTAACGAGAATCTTCCCCGAATATGTAGAGTTTAGCCTGTTCGCCGGCTTGTTGGTTAAATAGTTTGCAGGCCTGCAAAGGCGAGTGAAACTTGGCCAGGTTAGGCATAATATGTGCATTCAACACAAACATAAAAATAGAAATTGCCAGAAACAAGTTAACCAGCTGCTTGTGCAAACTGTTTTTCCAAAGCACTGAATAGGCAAAAGAAGCAGTCAGGACGATTACCACAGCCCAAACCCACGCCTTGGCATTCGGAAAAAAATAAAGCAGAAAGGGAAAGACCAATATAACCAGAACCAAGCCCATAAACAGGTTGATCCCTGACATTGCCCGTTTCAATTTCCGATAGTCGGTCGTTTCATAAATCCGGATAGCCCAACGAGCTCCGAGTAACATTATCAGTGGCAACACCGCCATTTCGTAGTGCGGGTTTTTTTGCTTGGCAAACGATGCAATAAGCAGGTACACCAGTGTACCGCCCAGCGTATAAAACTCGCCTGGTTCAACCTTGTTTCGCCAGCATATCAGTTTCTCGCGCAATTGCATAAAAACCCCGGCGAACCCAAAAACCATCCAGGGTGCAAGCATATACAGGCTGGTATGCAGGTAAAAAAACGGATCGGAATTGCTTCCTTTATATTCTCCGGTAACCCGTCCCACATTGTTAGTCCAGAAGTAGAATTTTATTCCCTCGAAACCAAAATTCTGAAACAAAGGGATCAACGCTGGCAAAACCATTACAAACACCAGTGGGACGGCCAGCAACCAATGGCCATTGAATAAGCCTTTCCAGTTGCGGCTAAACAACAGTTGCAGTCCAACTGCTGCACCGGGAATCAGCATTCCCACCGGCCCTTTGGTGAGCATGGCAAAACCAACCGCCACCACTCCGAGGTAAAAGTTCAACTCCTTTTTCAGTTTTATCCAGGTTGCAAACTGCCATATAGCGACCATCACCGGCACCACCAGCAATGTATCGGTATGAATATCGCCATGAAAATGAATGTAGCCCAGACTTGTTATCCAGAAAAATGCAGCCAGTTTTCCTGTTTTTCGGTCGTACAACAAAGCTCCCAACCGGAAAGTAGCGTACACACCCAACAACGAAACCAGCAAAATACCCACTTTATAAACCACTGCCGATACACCAAACAGTGCAAAAAACGAAGCGCCAAGCCAAAACAGCATCGGTGGCTTTTGTTCGTAGGGCTCGTGGGCAATGGTCATATTCAGCCAGTCGTGGTTCGACAAAATTTCGCGGGCAACCTGCGCATATTTAGCGGCATTTACCACTAGCGGAACATGTAACCCACTTAGTATAACCAGCAAAATAATTATCACCAACGGAATTTGCCAGGCTTGTTTTTTCATTTGTACAAAAATTTGTTTTCCTCTTAAACCTTATCACGTACGCATGGAATAGCCATTTATTCATTTCCGGTTTGTATGAGCTACGGCCCATATGGCTATTTCATTGGTCGAAAATTTAGGATCTGAGCATTTTAATATTCAGCTCAAAAGTAAGCGTAAAATAGATTTTTACAAGTCCTGCACCGCCATATCGGCACCAACTGCAAATAAGGCTTCAGAATTTTATACTACATTTGTGCGCAATAAATCAACATTCAGTTTAAAACAAATACAACAAACTGATAAATAAATTTATAAATCTGAAATCCATGATGAATGAATTGAAAAATACGACCAAAATCGAATATTTGTTTTTTACTGTTTTACTTGTATTTTGCAGCTACGGTTTATTTTTGGGACTTACCAACATGGATCGCTTTCTTATTTTCACACAGGAAGATGGCTTGGTCGAAAACCTGACTTCGCTGTTCTTGTTCGGTGCCTCAGTGGTTTGCTTGTACCGGGTTTACGAATTCAGAAAGAACAAAAAACCAGTGCTATGGATTTTTACTGCGGTACTAATGGCCATCGCATTTTTTTTTGCAGCAGGCGAAGAAATTAGCTGGGGCCAGCGTATTTTCGGCATCGAGTCAAGTGAATTTTTTCTGCAAAACAACAAACAGGCCGAAACCAACTTGCATAACTTGGTGGTAGGCAAAACCAGCATTAACAAACTCATTTTTTCTCAAATCCTGGTGTTGGTACTGGTAATCTACTTCTTTTTTATGCGCCTGTTGGTGTCGAAAGTAGCATTCATCCGCAATCTGGAACAAAAGTTTAATGTGCCGCTTCCCCGGGTGCAACATACTGCAATGATGGTACTGATAGCTATTATGATGGCCTTTATTCCGAATGCAAAAAATGCCGAATTACTGGAGATGACATTCGCTTTTATTTTCTTTCTCATCTTCATCAACCCGGCAAACATCGACTAGGGAAAAGGGAAAAACCGCCTTTTAATGGCAAAAGAAAACTTGCAATGGCTTCAGTTTTTTGCCAGCCCTGTGCGTTTATCTTACTGTGAATAGTATTTTCATCAGTAAAATATCCAACATCTCGATCTGTCACCTTCCTATTCTGTCCCACGTAACAACAATTACTTAACAAATCATCGTTTCAGACACTCGGTCAAGGATAAATTCCGTAATTTTGCCCCGTCTTATCTAAATACATCCAGTTTTTGAGAAGGGAAATTTGAATTTCAGAGCTGACGGCTATTGAAAAATGCCAATTCTGATGTAGTTTTAGAAGACCTTTGCTGTTTTTGCGAAGCAATTTATGTTCTGATAATACGAAACGACTAACACATGCTTAAATCGCTCCAATGTTTTGCGCTGTTGATGCTGTTTTTGGGAAGCACATCACTTGTTCTGGCCCAAAGCCAATCCGAAGTTCAGTCCGTCAAAGTAAATAACCTTTCCGACGATCAAATCCGGCAGATTATTCGTCAAATGAACGAACAGGGGCTAAGCCCGGCCGAAGCTGCTGAATTGGCCCGTGCCCGCGGTGCCACCCAGCAGCAAATCGACCAAATGATGACCCGCATCCGCGAGATACAATTATCGGGGGGGAACGGTCAATCGGCAACCAGTAATGGGAATAAAAATACAACAGTTCCTTCTGATGCCAATTTCTCGTATGAACTGGAGAGTAGCCAAAAAACGCAGGTGAATGCCAGCGACAAAAACAAACGCATTTTTGGGTATCAGCTTTTCAATCAGGACAAACTGAGCTTCGAACCATCGGTTAACATACCTGTACCATCGGATTACGTAGTTGGCATGGGCGACGAAATCAGCATTAACGTTTGGGGTGACAGCCAGCAAAGTTACCAACTTACAGTTGATGGTACCGGCTCAATCAACATCCCCGATTTAGGGGCTGTAAAAGTTGCCGGCCAGAATTTTGCAACTGTCCGCAATATGCTCATCCAGCGCCTGTCGGCAATTTACAGCGGCATGTCGGGCTCAACACCCAATACCTTTGCCGACGTTAGCATCAACAACTTGCGTTCGATTAAAGTGAATGTTGTTGGCGAAGCACTCAGCCCCGGAACTTATACCCTTCCGGCAACCGCTTCAGCCTTTAACGCGCTATACCTGTCGGGGGGGCCCAACGAAAATGGTTCGTTCCGTTCTATCCGGGTTATGCGCGACAACAAGCTGGTAGGCGAAATAGATGCTTACGACTATTTACTGAATAACAATGCCCGTGCAAACATCGCATTACGCGACCAGGATGTTTTAATCATTCCCACCTATACCAAACGGGTGCAGGCAAAAGGCGCCTTTAAACGAAATGGTATCTTCGAACTAAAAGAAAATGAAAATATTTCGAGCTTCCTCGCCTATACCGGTGGATTTGCCGACAGTGCCTTTCAGGAGCGCGTACTTATAACCCGCTATGCCGATGGAGGGTACAAACTCGAAGATGTAAAAAAAGACCAGTTCGGAACGTTTCAGCTAAAAAACGGGGATCAAATTCAGGCCGAAAAAGTCATCAACCGATTTGAAAACCGCGTGAGTATCGAAGGTGCTGTTTACCGCCCCGGAACCTATGCGCTCGCAGAGGGAATGACCCTCTCCTCGCTGTTTCAAACAGCCGGTGGACTGATACCAAACTATTTTGCAAGCCGCGGTTTAATCATTCGGCTCGATAAACAACTTTTCCCCAATACCATTCCGTTTAATGTGGAAGAGATTTTGTCAGGTTCGTCCGATATAACGCTGCAACGTGAAGACCAAATTATCATCCGCGATATTTACAGCATTGGCGAACAACAAAAAGTACGTATTTATGGCGAAGTAATGAAAGCAGGTGAATTTAAGTTTTACCGCAATATGACACTTAAAGACCTGATTTTTTTGGCTGATGGTATGCGCGAAGCAGCCAGCGAATCGTATATTGAAGTTGCCCGCCGGAACAACTATGCTGAAGCCGCCAACATCAACAACAAGCTGGTTAGCCTGTTCTCATTTTCAGTCGACCGCAACCTAAAACTCAATGCAGACGACGAAAACTTCATTCTCCAACCATTCGATCAGGTCTATGTCCGCAAAGCACCCTCGTACGAATCCCAGCAAACCGTCAGCATTCTGGGTGAAGTAAAATACCCTGGACAGTACAGCATCAGCAATAAGGACGAGCGGATTTCGGATCTCGTTGAACGAGCAGGTGGTTTAACACCTTATGCTTACAGCGATGGCGCCCGCATGAAACGCATGGTGGACGAAGACCCAAAAAATCAACTTGAGCTTGCCCAAAGCATGAAATTTGAAGCTGATAGCACGCTGGATTTGCTGCAAAATCAAAGCTTCAAAACCCTGGAATTACAACTCCACGAGATTATGGACAATCCGGGAAACGACAATAACTACACCCTGCGGGCCGGCGACGAGATTTTCATTCCCATGAAATCGGACGAAATTTGGGTAAATGGCGAAGTGATGAACCCAATCGGCTTAAGCTTCGACGACAATATCTCGGTTAAAAAGTACATCAATGCGGCTGGAGGTTTCTCTGACAAAGCCAAAAAGAACAAGGTTTATCTGGTGTATGCCAATGGTTCGTCGGCTGCCACAAAACATGGCCTGTTCCGCAAATACCCCAAACCGGAACGTGGCTGCCAGATTATTGTACCCGAGAAACCCGAACGTGCCCGGATGGACACAGGCACCTGGCTGGCCATTGCCAGCACCTTCTCGTCGATAACTGTGGCTATTGTAGCCGTTTTAAAATAGAACAGGACTGATTTACAGACACAAACGAAGATGAATACGACTTCCAATAGCCCTCAAAATTCTCAAATCCAACCTTCCTTCACGGATAAGGACGAAATTGACCTCATTGCGCTCGCCCACACCCTTTGGGACGGACGACGGACCGTGATTAAATTCACCCTGGGAGGTTTGGTATTGGGTTTAGTTTTTGCGCTGCTTAGCCCCAAGGAATATACTGCATCAACCATCATGGTTCCACAAACAAGTAGTACAAACAACAAACTGGGTGGCTTATCTTCGTTGGCTGCTATGGCCGGGGTAAACCTGGGCAGCATGAGTAGCTCCGAAAGCCTATCACCAATGATTTACCCGCAAATTGTCCAGTCCATTCCTTTTCAATTGGATTTGATGAACAGCAATTTTTACTGCCCCGGGCTGGACGAACCGGTCACCCTATACGACTGGTACACCGAATACAAAAAACCAGGTGCGCTGGGCACCATTAAAAAATATACATTGGGGCTACCCTTCCTGTTGCTGAAAGCCCTCAAAGGCGAAACCGAAATGACTATTAATGACTCAATGACCACGAATGACTTATTGAGCTTGACAGAGAAGCAGGAAGAAGTCCGCAAAGCAATAAGTGCCCAGCTTAATCTCAATCTAAATGATAAAGAAGGCTATGTAACACTTTCAACCAACTTTGAAGACCCTGTATTAGCAGCACAAGTAGCACAAAAGGCGCAAAACCTGCTGCAACAATACATTACCAAATACAAGCAAGAGAAAGCAGCCGACCAATTAAAGTTTGTTGAAGCCCGCTACCGGGAGAAAGAAACCGAGTTTGAAAAAGCCCAAAACGAACTGGCCCTGTTTCGCGATCGCAACCGCAATGTGAGCTCAAACGTAGCTTTAACCGAACAGGAACGTTTACAAAGTCAGTATAACCTAGCCTACTCGGTTTATTCAGAACTGGCTAAACAAGTCGAAACTGCTCAAATACAAGTGAAAGAAGATACGCCAATCTTGACGATTATTGAGCCGGTTCAGGTACCAAATAAAAAAACAAAACCTAACCGACCAATGATTTTAATTATTTGGATTTTTATAGGTAGCATACTCGGCTTGGGACTAATTATCTTTAGAAAATTAGATTTTGTGCATCATCTCACTCGCGGAGCGTAGTTTCATAATTCTAATTTTTTATATTCTTTGGTTTTCTTGCAAGCCCAAACTGTATTACAATCTGATCATACTGAAATATAGAAATTCAACAATTCAGGCTTACAAATAAGTTCATACGTCTTATCCTTCCGAAACTGAAAAACTACTTATATTAAGGGTATCCGAACATATCTATCAATCAAAAAAATAATGTACAATTGGACTCAAAAACCATTATCAAAAGCTTAAAATGGGCTAGTGTTGAATTTGCCATTGGTGCATTATTCCGGTTTTTTGTTAAACTATTATTGGCCAAACTCCTACTACCCGACGATTTTGGACTAATTGGTATGACAAGTATCTTTATCGCTGTTGTGTCTGCCGCTTCAGAGCTCGGAATGGGAGCTGCGCTAATTCAGAAAAAAGATAATTACAAAGCAGAACGGTTATATGATACTGCTTTTTGGACTGGTGTACTATGGGGAATTGGCTTATATTTAGTCATGTGTTTAGCGGTTGGTCCATTAATCGCAAAATTTTACGATGAGCCAATTTTGGTAAAACTAATTCCTGTTTTGAGTATTGGCATTTTGCTAAAACCTTTAAACTTAGTACACATAGTAATCCTAACAAGGTCGATGAACTTCAAAAGGCTTGCTATGATACAGAACTCTGCTGCACTAATTGCTGGTTTACTCGGAATATTAGCTGCCTTTCTGGGTTTCGGAGTTTGGGCATTGGCTATTGATACCTTTCTTACTGCACTATTAAGTATACCTTTGCTGTTTTTATCAACGAAGTGGATGCCAAAGTTAGAATGGCATTACAGTCATTTTAAAGAAATCTTCAGTTTCGGAATGTACTCGACGGGAACAGCAATTTTTAGCACCACTACGTATAATATTGATAATTTAATGATTGGAAAAATGATGGGAGCTGGTCCATTGGGTGCGTATACTCTGGCATTCTCATTAACCGAGATGTTACGACAAACCATTAGCTCAATACTGAACAAGGTTATGTATCCTGTGTTTGGGCAATTGCAGGATAATAAGGAAAGACTAAAAGGTTATTTCCTGAAAATTGTAAAAATAAATGCTATTACGATATACCCACTTATGACTTACTTTATATTAGAGGGAGGGAACTTAATTATTGCTATTTTTGGTGACAAATGGGAGGCAGCAATTATCCCTCTTAAAATATTGTCTTTAGCTGTAATGGTTCATTTATTAATCAATTCGTTTGCTTCTTTATTGAGAGGGTTAGGCCACCCTGGGCTCGAATTTAAGATCATTTTGGCAACAACCATCTTCGTACTTGTTCCCAGCTTATATTTGGGAATATCAAATTGGGGATTAATTGGTGCAAGTATTGCCATTCTACTAAATAAGATGAGTTTAGTTATTGTTGCATGCTTTGTATTAAACAGATACATAAAGATAACCCTCCTCGAAATTGTATCAGCTGTTAAAGGTGCAATTTTATCGATAGGAATTGGCTTTATTCTGGCATATGCTGTTAGACTTTTGGTTCCCAATATCCATTGGACGTTTATAAGTATGATTTATTTTCTCTCCTATGGAGCATTGCTTCTTTACTTCGAAAAAGAAGAATTGAAGTTATTAGCAACCAGATTAAAAAACGCGAGATGATATATACTTAATCCACACTTAAATGGCAAAGAAAATACTAAAATATAAGTCAGTTTTTATTCATATCTGGTTATTTTCATTAGTTGTCTTTTTTTCGTGTAGAGATACGGATATCAGTAACGGGACTGCTGAGCTTAATCCAGAAACATTAATTGTTCCTAAAAGAGTGGACGTTATAGCTGCAATGAGAAAAGCAAATGATTACTTTTTGAGAAGTGAACTTACACCGGGAGACTCTCATTGGAACAAAGCCGTTTATTACTCAGCTGAATTAGACTTGTTTGAATTAACAAGGGACAGTACCTATCTGGCTCATTCATTTAGTTGGGCAAAACGGAATAAATTCTCCCTTGTTTTAGACAGAGGAGAGAATCTTAGTGAGATAAGAAATGCCGATAAACAATGTTGTGGACAAGCATATTTCAAATTGTCTCAATTCTATCAAAACAACTCTATGATCGATAACATAATTATTTGTATGGAAAATATGCTTCTCGACAATAGAGATAACTATTGGACCTGGATTGATGCCCTGTACATGGCTATGCCTGTTCTGATAGAGACTGGAAATTTTAAGAATGATGCTCGGTATTATAAGAAAACGTATGAACTGTTTACATTCACAAAAGACAAGATTGGCTTATATAGTTCCAATGGCCTATGGTATAGGGACGCTGACTATTTACCCGAACATAATATCACCATTAGAGGAAAAGCAATACATTGGTCAAGAGGTAACGGGTGGGTTTATGCCGCATTAGCTAAAACACTAGCCAAGCTTCCACCTACAGCAATAGGTCGAAGTGAATATCTTGCAGTCTACAAAAAAATGTCTAAAGCAATTGTCAACCAACAACGAAAAGATGGCTTTTGGAACAGGAATTTGGTTGATCCATTAGATTACCCGGGACCAGAAACAAGTGGAACAGCACTGTTCGCATTTGGACTAGCATGGGGTATTAATAATGATGTTCTTACTGAAAGAGAATATTGGGAATCTGTATCCTGCGCATGGCAAGCTCTTAGTGAAGTTTCGCTAAGTCAGACTGGTTTTTTAGGTTACGTGCAACCTCAAGGAGCTTCTCCCAAGTTTGGGGGTTTAGACATATCTGCAAATACTGAAGATTTTGGTGTAGGTGTTTTCCTCTCTGCCGGATTTGAAATTAGTAAATTAGAAATTACATTGGAAAAAATAAAATCAAAGTATTATGAAAATTCCATATAAACATAATATAATCAAATTCAAGTTGTCTTTGGAGAAAAAGATAAAGCAATTTATCTCGAGCAATAATTTCACGATAACATTATTTTATTTCATTCGTCCGGGAGCTTATCGATTCGAGAAGTCAGTTGTAATCAGATCTAATCTAAAACACCTGGACTATAAGAATTTTCAATCGGCACACACATATCAACTTCGGAGAAATATACACCGAATTGAAAAAGGGCTCAGTCAGAAAAATCAAAAAAAAGTATTTGCTGGTAATTACATTGAAGAAACCATTATTATTTACGAAGGATATATAAACTCAGAACACAAAAAGAAGGATGAAGCTGCTTATTTTAACATTGTTCTCGATGAATATTTTGCTGTTGTTGATAGAAATCCATTTTTAAACAAGCTATTCCATCGCTTCACTCTCGCCAAAAGCAAATACACAGACCACATTTCGACTAATAAGCCTGAAAAAACAGACCATTACTTAGACACTGATCTCAAGTTGATTGAAGATATCGTTCTAAAGAGGCACTCAATTCGTTTCTTCACAGAGAAACTGGTTCCGGACGATCTTATTACCAAGGCTATTAAAGTCGCAAGAAATGCACCCAGTGGATGTAATAGACAACCATTTAAATATATCGTCATTGCCAATCCAAAAACGGCGATTGAAGTTTCTAACATATCTTTTGGAACCACCGGATTTGAAAATCTAAAACAGTTAATCGCGGTTGTTACAGACCATGAAGCATACTTTAAAGAATTCGATAGGCATTTGGGAATCATCGATGCCAGTCTATCTGCGATGCTTTTAATGATTGCTCTTACTGCTGAAGGGATTAGCACCTGTCCAATTAACTGGCCGGATATTTGGGAAAAACAAAAAGCTATATCAAGTGTAATCAACCTGAAACCCAACGAACAGGTTGTTATGCTTATTGCATACGGATATGCTCAAGAAGGAATCAGAATTCCCCTATCAACCAAAAAAACGCCAGAACAATTATCTCGTTTTATCTAATTCAAACAGCAATGTCAATAACGAAGAAAGCAATCGTACGTGGAATTAATTTTTCAAACAAAGGAGCTGAAGCTATGGCTCTTACTATCTCTCAGATTTTAATCGAAAATTTAGGATACAAGCAAGTACTATTAAATTGTGATCCTCCCCCGTATAAAAATCAATTGAGAAGTGAAGTCGGATTCTATACTTTATCAAAAAAAAGCCTCACTAAGGTTAAAACATTGATGTTCATTACTTCAAGGCTTGTACAACCAACTTATCTCAAATTGTTGTTTAATGACCCTAAAACCACCCTCGAAATAATTGTTTTGGAAAAAGAGCACGGTAAGATCACTGCCTTTTTTGATGCAGCAGGATTTACTTATTCTGATGAATGCTCTTGGGGTGCCTCGTTTGCTATGAATACTAAAGTTTGGTCATATTACTGCTATGTTAAAAAGATTCCAATTATCTTTTTACCTCAATCATGGGGACCTTTTCAAACAAACCAACGGATCAAACGGAATGTAGAGAAGTTTATCAATCTGGCGAGTATAATTTTTATTCGAGATCAACAATCACTCACTCACTTGTCACAACTTGATACTAAAGCCAAAATTGAAGTACATTTTTCAAATGATATTGTAAACTTATTTAATGACTATTTCCCAATCAAGAACCTTAACCAAAACTATCCGACCAAAATCAAATCGATTGGTATCTCCCCTAATGCGAGAATAGTTGAAAAGACTCATGAAAAGGATGAGTATATTTGCGCCCTCGCCGATCTGATACGGGACTTAAGCTCTGAATATGAAATAACCCTATTCGCAAACGAAATAGACGACTTAAAGGTCGTTGAACTCATCAAAACTGCGAATCCCGATTTGAAATGTAATGTGATTCAGAAGCATCTAAGTGTTTTCGAACTACGAGATATCATTCGGTCGTTCGATATTCATATATCGTCGCGGTTTCACTGTTTAGTCTTCGCTTTGTCAAACAATATTCCTTCTATTTCAATAGGCTGGTCCCATAAATACAAAGCCCTACTCTCCGACTATGGCATGGAAAAATATAACTTTAGCTTTGAACACCTAGACTCTAACAAAATAATTCAGTGTATTAAGGAAATTGATGACACCTATACTAATACGGTTCAAATACTTACAACAAAAAATTTGTTTATAAAAACTGGTTTGAAAGTGAATGTTAATAAGATCGTTGACGAACTTAAATAGTTTTATTGATATTTTTGAATAACAAATACGACCTAAACTGACTTGCTAATGATTCGTAATGTGTTTAAACAACTTCTAAAGTTGCTACTACTCGCAATAACTTTTCCGTTTGCGCTTATTTTTGTACTACCAACAAAAATCAGACTTTTTGAATATAAAAATATTGCAATATGTGTAAGCATATTTCCAACTAGACTAGGCAATATGATTCGTTGGTGGTTTTATAAACTAACATTGAAGAGTTTGGGGAATAAGTTTAATATATATTGGCTTTCATATATTGTTTACCCTTCTGTTGAAATCGGAAATCGTGTGACAATCGAAGAAAAATGTATTATTAGCAGTTGTAAAATAGGTGATAATGTAATTCTTGCAGCAAATGTATCAATTATGAGCGGAAAAAATCACCATGATATTGACGATCTGTCACACACATTTTACGATAGTATCGGAAAAATCAAAACAGTTATTCTTGAAGATAACCTTTGGATCGGTACTCATTCAGTAATTATGGAAGATATCAGTTACGGGACTGTCGTTGGTGCAGGCTCAGTTGTTACAAAAAAATTTGAGCCGAACTCTATTTTGGGAGGAGTTCCTGCAAAATTAATACGCCTTAGGGGACATAGATAGTACTTAAAATGAAAAAACAACGAATTTTATACTACGCTCATGAGTATTACTGCGACTACGGGGCGCGAACTCATGCCCGGGAATTCTACTCACATCTTCAGGAAAAGTTCGGAAACGAAAGTGTATTCATTTTTCCACCTTCCGAGCCAGTTCTCCAAAGCAACAAGGCAAGCTCAAGAACTAATCTATTTAAAAAGATTCTGCCTCAAAAAACAAAAATGATACTTCAGTCTTTTTGGGGAAATAAGAAAGAGCTGAGACAACTTAAAGACTATGTAGTTGAAAACTCGATAGACATTATTATTATAAGGGCTGGGTATAAAATAGCGTTTATAAATCAAGTTAGAAAAATCAAAAATCTTAAGAAGCTCGTAGTCGAGGTTAATGCATCTATTACCGACGAACAATTAAAAAATTCATTAATAGCTCCACTTTTAAAGTACATCGAAATAACCGCTTATAAAAAGGCTGACTTTATAACCGTAGTGTCACCTCTTCTTGCAAATAAATTTGTTCGTCGAGGCCTAAAAGAAGAACGGATATTAGTTAACCCCAACGGAGTAAGTGAGCATTTTTTCAAACCGGAGATAGCAAATGTTTCGAAACTAAGAAAACAATATGAAATACCAGTCGAAACAACTGTTATTGGGTATATCGGGGGTTTTGAACGATTTAAAATAATTCCTAAAATTGTTCACGACTTCGCTGCTGTAGATTCAAACAAGCATCTTACCTTGGTTATTATCGGCAAGGGAGAGGATTCGGAACAAATTAAAGATGCTATCAAAAATACATCAAATCAGGAGAAGCGTAATGTGATATACCTAAATACATGGATCCCATATGAACAACTTGCCGACTATATGGCTCTATTTGATATTAACATTTTCCCCTATACTGCCAATCACGTAAGTCCATTAAAAATATTCGAATATCTAGTAACCGGCAAGCCAACTATAGGTCCCGATATTCCGGCTCTTGCAGATATATTTGAAAATGAAAGAGAAATATACCTTGTTTCTCAAGATCGTAGAGATTTCAAAGAAGTCTTGGCTCATGTATTACGAAATGAGAAACAATCGGAACAAATAGCAAGAGCTGGTAAGGAAAAGGTGCTAAATGAATACACATGGAGTGCAAATGTAAACCGGATTATCAGCAAATTTAAAGAGTAGTTTTGCGATTTTAGACGATAATGTATAATCCATGATACCAAAAAACAAAGACTCTTTTATCCAGAAATTTAGCTCCGACTTTAAAGCCAATTTTGTTTTCAGCAATTTAAAGCCTGCTATCATTGTTTTAGCTTACCGAATAGCAAGCTTCTTCGCACTGAACAGATATAAGGTTATAAAATGGTTAGGATTGCCAATTAGGGTTTTATACAGAGTTATTATTGAATGGTTTTTGGGTATTGAAATACCAGATGTTGTCAAATCAGGCGGCGGTCTAACTATACATCATGGAGTAGGCTTGGTTTTGAATCCCAAAGTTACCTTGGGCGAAAATGTTATATTAAGAAATAACACGACAATAGGGCATAAGACAGATCCTCAAAAAAATTATTTGGGTGCTCCAACGATCGGGAACAATGTAAATATCGGTGCAAATGTTGTTATCATTGGAGATATTAATATCGGGAGCAATGTCATAATCGGAGCAGGGGCAGTTGTCGTAAAGAATGTTCCTTCCAACTCTGTAGTCGCTGGTAATCCTGCTCGAATTATTAAGCAAATTCCGGAATTATGAAAATATTGACAATATCTACGTTATACGAAAAAGGTGGTGCAGCCTTCATCGCAAAAACACTACACCATGAGTTTATGCAACAAGGACACGAAACCAAGTATTTGGTAGGCTATGGTTCAAAAGGTCTGCCGGACAAAACTCAGGATAAAGGAGTAGAAAAAGCAGATTATCGATTTATGTTATCGCCTCATTTAAATTTTCTGATTCACAGCATTGTTGGGAAGGACATATTTTCCCCGAATAAAACTCAGTTAGTCGAGTTAATACAGTGGGCTGATGTAATAATTTGTCATACACTACATTCTTATTTTGTTAGTTATTCGTTCCTATTCGATCTTTTCATACGATTGGGAAAAGAAAAACGAGTTTATTTCGTTGCGCACGATTCATGGCACTATACCGGTCGTTGTGCGTCTATTCACTCGTGCGAAGATTGGAAGAAAGGCTGTCTTCTATGTATTCACAAAAACCATTATCCGAAATCACTTCTATCAATCAGTCATATCGAATGGAAGAGAAAAGTCAATAAAATAAATAAAATTCCTAACCTTTCATTTATATCCCCGGCCAACTGGATTGCCCTTGATCTTCGGGAAGCTTATCCCAATATACCAACCTTTCTTGTTAGGAATGGTATTGACTCTTCCAAGTTCGATAAACTCTATGTCAGAAACAAAGAGAACAAACAGGTGGAATTTGGTGTATCAAGTGTCAATCTTTCTCAACCAGGCAAGATTAATTTTTCCTTTGTTAGAGAATTACTAAACAAAGGTTACAAGGTACATTTTATTGGGCAGGATAATCCAGAATTCCAGCATTCAAACGCAATTGATCATGGCTATATTTCTTCGCGTGAACAGTATTTCAAAATTCTCGATAAGTTTGAAATTTATTTATTCACTTCAACCATCGACGTTTATCCAACAGTATTGATTGAAGCAATATGTGCTGGCAAGTTTATTTTCTACACCCCATCTAAAGGTGCAAAGGAAATTATGGAATCTGAAAAACAATGGCCAGGTGTCTGTATTCATTCCACTAATGATATGCTTTCAACTCTTCAAAGTCAGTCTTTTACCGAGCTTGTAAGTAATACAGAATACAGAGAGGAAAAAAGAAGAGAGGCACTTGATTTTTTCAGTATGACAACAATGGTTAATAACTATATCAATCTGATAAAAGCAATCGATTAGAAGATCAATCTGTAAATTTCTACTGAAACAACAATACCCTTCTAACACAAGGAACGTATAACATACTGAAACATAATGATTACTCGCTCAAGGCTCTGGTCAATTCTAACAATAGTGATACTTACTTCGTTACACTTAAAAGTTGCAACTATTGGAGGTTTTGATTTATCATTAGCGTTCGTGTTGATTCCGGTATGGGTATATTACAGTTATCGAATTTCACCATTTTTATTTACGAGACAGGAGCTTATACTGGTTCTGCTAATGTTCATCTTACCTTTTATTCCCGGGAATATTAGCAGCTGGTCCGAATTTATAAAGACATATGCACAGTTTGCAATAAGCTACTTTTTATTAATACGAACAATTTATAGACCATTCAGATACAACGAAAAGCAGATTGACGACACCTTATTTTGCTTTCAAATCATTCTAATAACAACAGTAGCCCTTCAGTATGTACTAGTTGACTTATTGAAACAATACCAGTTTTATAACCTTTGGGGCGAATTTCAACTTCATTACGAGTTGCGCGTTATTGAGTCAAAATTGCGAATGAAGGCTTTTTATCTTGAGCCCAGCTATCTTGGGTTTGTCACTATAAACCTATTTTGGATTCGACAACACTTAAATAAAAAGCAAATAGTAAACTCTAACGTACTCCTGTCGATACTTATAATAATATTTGCCAAATCTGCATTTGCATTTATATCGCTCTTTGTATTAATCTTATATGAGCTTTATTTCGAAAAGAATCTGAAGTTATTAAAAAAATATAAAACAGTTATCTATGCCGGAATTCCATTACTATTAGTACTTTTTTCCTCCCAGTTGTTTTCTCTATTCAGACTCAATGAACTGTCCGCAGAGCCAGGGCAGACCACGTCGGGTTATATGAGATTAATACTTCCATTCTTGATAGTTATCAAAATTCTAATCACTGATAAGCACTTTTTAGGCTTATCATTTGGTCAATTAGATCTGTATCTTAAGCAATTTAGTATTGGTGGTTATCACGAAGGAGCAATCAACAATGCTTTTTTCTCAATTATTGCTTATTGGGGAATCATTGCAATTGGAATTTATATTTTTGTTGCTTATTACTTCTTTAAATATGATAATAAGCTTGTTAAATCATATATAATATTAACATTCTTAAATCTGAATAATTCTGGTGCATTCGTAACTACCCAATATGTTTTTATAGCATTTCTTTTACCTTTACTGGTACTAAAAATAAACAAAAGTAAGAAAACGAGTATAAAACAAGATGACGATATCAATTATAACAGTAACGAGAAATGACTGCGATAATTTAGAGGAAACCTTTTCCTCGTTAAATGCTCAGTCCGATAAGAACTTTGAATGGATAATTAAAGATGGGCAAAGCACCGATAATACGAGAGAGTTTTACGACCGTTATATAAATGCAGCTCCGTTAAATTCAATATTCATAACCGAGGCAGATAAATCTGTTTATGATGCCATGAATCAAGCTGTTAAGTACACAAAAAATCGTTATTTATTATTTCTGAATGCTGGGGATCAATTAGAATCAAACAATACAATTGAGAGAGTTTTAAATGTGATAAATTCTAGCTCTATCGAATATTCGTTCATTTACGGCGATGTTATTGATATTACCCCTTCTGGAGAACAGATATACAAAAAAGCAAGAGGACTTAAATACCTATCACATAGTATTCCTACGTCGCATCAATCTATATTTTACAATAGAGATATCTTTAATAGCTACAAATACGACACATCTCTCAAAATTGCCGCGGATTATGCGCTATCGGCCTCTGTCTATTTCGATGGGAATGACAGCTTTTTGAAGTTAGATTTTCCAATCTGTAGATTTTATTTAGGTGGTTTATCTACTGCCCGACGAAACATATTACTAAAAGAAGGATATCGTGTCCATCGTCAAATTGTAAAGGATAACCTTTTGCTCGCAAACTTTAAGTATTTTAAGAGACTCGTAACTTTCTATATTCTGGATAATTTCCCACGTTTATATCGGGTTTTGAGAGGTATGGCAGATAAACGAAGTAATAACCAAAACACACGATGATTTAAATGAACAAACTCCAGTATATGTATATTATTCTATTTTACATACTTCTAAATTCATGTACTAATTCGAGTTATGAAGATGGTCTAAAAATCGATATAGAAGGAGAATTGATGAGCCCCATTATTCAAGAAGGAGGTATTCTTAGTAATTCCAAAATTAATGGCTATAGAGGTATTTGGTTCGAACTATTGCAAAAATCGACTTATGGGGATAAATATTCAGGAGGATTGGGGACATACACTGCTTGCCATAAACCAATAGCGATATATTCAGAAGAAGTGAATAGAACCTTTTTTGTATATGGAGGGACTACACAAGAAAATGAGAGACATCTTCTATGTATGATAGGCTGCTTCGATCACAATACAGATTCGTTGCAGAAACCAACTGTTGTGTTTGATAAAGGAGTCGTTAACGATCCTCATGATAATCCAAGCCTGGCAATTGATAATGATGGATTTATTTGGGTATTTGTCAGCGGAAGAGCCCTAGAACGTCCTGGATTTATTTGCAGGAGTGAAGCCCCGTATAACATTGAAAAATTTGTTGAACTTAAAAAAACAGAATTTACATATCCCCAACCATGTATATTTGAGGACAACTCAATAACTCTGCTATATACTAAATATCGAAATATTAGAGAACTATATTGTCGCAGATTCAATACAGAGAGGTTCTACGAAAATGAGGTAAAGCTCGCATGTATAATCGCACCAGATGAAAGTACCGGAGGACATTATCAAGTTAGCTCCACCCATAACGACAAAATTGGTACATTTTTTAACAGACACCCCAATGGAAATCCAGATCTACGAACTGATTTGTATTATATGCAATCATCGGACAAAGGAGAAACTTGGACTACGGTCACGGGAACTAAAATTAAATTACCAATAACAAACGTAGATTCTCCCACAAGAGTTTTTGACTACAAAAGTCTTGGAAAAAATGTCTACATAAACGATGTTTGTTTTGATTATCAAGGAAATCCAGTCTGCTTATTTATAACGAGTAACGGCGCATTACCAGGACCTATCAATGGCCCGTATGAATGGAAGCTTGCTCATTGGAGTGGTGAAAAATGGATTTTTCGTGATTTATTTCAGTCTGATCACAATTACGATATGGGTAGTTTATTTATTCACGGAACAAATTGGACTATTGTTGCTCCAACAATTACTGGTAAATTCCCTTATTCTACAGGAGGAGAAATTGCTATTTGGAGTTCAATAGATTCAGGTAAAAGTTGGGTGTTAGACAAACAACTGACCAGAGAAAGCCCCGGAAATCACTCTTTTGTCAGAAGTGTACAAAATGGACGGTCTCCATTTTGTTATTTATGGGCGGATGGGAATCCGAATCAATTTAGTATTTCCAAGTTATATTATGGAAATCTAGATGGAGAAATATTTGAGATGCCTTATAAGATGAATAGTAATGAATGAATACAGCTTTACCACCCATCTTAAGTCAACACAATCATTGTCAAACCTATAAGTTCGTCATTTAGATGAAAATCTCAATCATAACAGCCACCTACAACAGCTATCCTGCTATTATTGAATGCATCAATAGTATTGCAAACCAAACCGTAAATCCGGAGCATTTAATTATTGATGGTGGTAGTAAAGACCTGACTTTGAGTACCATCAAAACCAGCCAATCGGTTTCGAAATGGATTTCGGAACCGGATAAGGGAATTTACGATGCCTTGAATAAAGGCATCGGATTGAGCAGTGGCGAGATCATCGGGTTACTGCATTCGGATGATTTATTGGCTTCAAACCATATTTTAGAGAAAATAACTCAAGTTTTTGAGGAAACTGGAACAAATGTGCTCTATGGCGATTTAGTGTATGTTGACAAGGAGGATACCTCAAAAGTCATTCGCTATTGGAAAAGCCAAGCGTTTAAACCGAGCTTGTTGAAGCGGGGCTGGATGCCTGCCCATCCTACAGTCTTTGCAAAACGGGAAGTCTATGAAAAACATGGCTTATTTGATTTATCATTCCAGATAGCTGCCGACTATGATATGATGCTTCGCATTTTCAATGACGATGACCTAAACAAAGTGTATCTTCCTGAAGTCATCACCCGGATGCGCGTGGGAGGAGCCAGTAACAAAAGCCTAAAAAATATTATTCGCAAATCGAAAGAAGATTACCGGGCAATGAAGAAAAATCGTCTCTCCTTCCCTACTTGGTCTTTGATCTGCAAAAACCTGTCAAAACTACCACAGTTCTTTAAAGTAAGCATTCGCTAAACCCCGTATATTTTTCCTGCCAATGAGTTTTTAAGTTTGCTCTGAAACAAAAATGAAACAGAGATGCTCAATGCTCAAAAATTCCTGTCGATTTATCATGATTACCTGGCTTCGGGGCTGACTGTCCGGGATTATTGTGCCAACCAGCACATGAACGAGGCCCGGTTTTATTACTGGCAAAACAAACTAAAAGACCAGCTGCCGGCCAAACGAGGATTCGTTCCGGTTG
>JBKEAN010000182.1:0-13004 GCA_047972415.1 Mangrovibacterium sp. | reverse complement strand
TTTCAAGGCTTCGTCACGCTTTTTCGGAAGGGTAACGCAGTAAGCCTCTCCTTTTCGGAAAGCAAACGACAGGCACACCAGTTCGTCATTCAGTGTATCCAAACCGGTGGTTTCGGTGTCGAAGCAAAATTCGTCCTGGACCGAAAGCTCCGCACGGAGGCTGGCTCGTTGCATGGCGTTTTCAACCAGGTAATATTCGTGAGGCGTGTTTGTCAAGTCGGCCAAGTTCGAAGGTGCCGGTTCTTCCTTCACCGGAATATCGGCAGCGCCAAACAAGCTGCCTTGAGCAAAAGCCGGAGCGGCCGGCTGAGCTGCTTTATCCGGTTCCATTTTCTCTACCAGCGAGCGGAACTCCAACTCGGTAAAAATTTCCTTCAACTTGTTCCAATCGGGGTCTTCCATGCTTAGTTTCGCCTCGTCAAACTCAACCGGAACATCGCGGATAATCACCACCAGTTTGCGCGATAGGCGAACCTGTTCTTCGTGTTCCAGCAGGTTCTCTTTTTGCTTACCCTTCAGCTGATCGATGTTAGCATACAGCTTATCAATCGAGCCGTATTCACCAATTAATTTCATGGCTGTTTTTGGCCCGATTCCGGGGCAACCCGGAATGTTGTCGGCCGTGTCGCCCATCAGTCCCAAAATATCGATGACCTGCTCAGGGCGCTGCACTTCGAAGTTCTCGCAAACCTCTTTTACACCCCACACTTCAACCTCGTTGCCACCGCGGCCTGGTTTGTACATGTAAACATGGTCCGAAACCAATTGGGCGTAGTCTTTATCGGGTGTCATCATGTACGTGGTATAACCCTGTTGCTCCGCTTTAGTCGCGAGGGTTCCAATCACATCGTCCGCTTCAAAACCAGCCTTTTCAATAATCGGAATATTGTATGCTTCGATGATTTTGCGCACCCAGGGAATTGCTTTGCGCAAATCTTCGGGCATTTCCTCCCGCGTTGCTTTGTACGGCTCGTACATTTCGTGCCGGAAAGTCGGCGCATGCACGTCGAAGACGACAGCCACGTGGCTTGGCTTTTCCTTGGCCAACAACTGCTCCAGCGTGTTGGTAAAACCCAGCATGGCCGAGGTGTTCAGTCCCTTCGAGTTAAAACGGGGATTTTTGATGAAAGCAAAATAGGCACGATAGATCAACGCGTAGGCGTCGAGCAGGAACAGTCGTTTATCTGATGGTGCGTTGTTTGTCATGATTGAATTGTTTTGAATTCGGCAACCCGGTTGTTCGGGTAAACTTTGACCGAAAGTAGGAAAAATATGCCCGGAAATAAAAAAGCCGTCTATATTGACGGCTCCTATTGTTGTAAATATTTGTTCGGTTTTATTCGCCGCAAGTACAGCGTTGCAGGCAGTCAACAATTTGGCTCAAAATATCGTGTTTCAGGTAGTAAAACGTATTTTTCCCTTCGCGGCGGGAGCACAGCACGCCTTTGTCCTTCAAAATACCCAAGTGGTGCGAAGTTGTTGACTGCTCAATTCCCAATAATTCGTGAATCTCGGTCACGGTCAGTTTCTTACCACCTTCCAAATGTTTCAAAATAGCAATCCGCATGGGGTGCGCAATTGCCTTGAGCATGTTCGCAGCCATATCCAAACGGTCTGCATCCAGTTCCTGTATCTTCATAGTTGCAATTAGTTCTGTCACAGCTGCAAATATATAACTAACTTAAATCTTCTAAAAGAATTACTTAGCCAAATTCGGCCTTTTTAAAATTTTTGCGGCAACAACGTGTCAAAAATAGTGGTTTTGCTTCAATTGTAATGAATGGCTCCGGCAATAAGCAAGAAGCCGGGGCAAAAAAATGAAAACTCGTTTAATTTGCTATTTTTGAACACAGGAAAAGACCCTCTATACATGACATCACTGGATTTGATTAGAAGACCTATTGCGAAAGAGCTGGACGAATTTGAAGATTACTTTAAGTCAACCATTCAAAGTGATATTCCACTGCTTTCCGTTATTATTCAATATATTCTGCGAAAAAAAGGCAAGCAAATGCGCCCCATGTTTATTTTCCTGGCGGCAAAAATGAATGGCGGGTTTAATCAAACCACCTATATGGCAGCCTCGTCGGTGGAATTGTTGCACACGGCTACCTTGGTTCACGACGATGTGGTGGACGAATCGTACGAGCGCCGCGGAAGCTTTTCGATTAATGCGTTATGGAAAAATAAGCTGGCCGTACTGGTTGGCGACTATATTTTGGCCAAAGGCCTGCTGCTCAACATCGATAACGAAAATTACCGCTTCCTGCAACTTATTTCGCGCTCGGTAAAAGACATGAGCGAAGGTGAAATACTGCAAATGCGCAAAAGCCGCAAACTGGATATTGACAACGACACCTATTACGAAATTATTAAAAAGAAAACGGCATCGCTGATTGCCACCAGCCTGGCCATAGGAGCCGCATCGGTTACCGAAGATCAGGATATTGTGGAGCGTATGTTCGACATTGGCCTGGACGTGGGCACCGCCTTCCAAATAAAAGACGATATTTTTGATTACCAGGCCAAAGGCGTTCTCGGAAAACCTACCGGAAACGATATTAAAGAGAAGAAAATTACCCTGCCCCTGCTTTACGTTCTCACGCAGTCGGACGAGAAAGAACGCCGCCGTATTTTAGGCGAAGTGAAACGCAAAAATAAAAACCAGGCCAAAGTTCAGGAGCTGGTCAACCTGGTTGTTCAACGCGGCGGACTGGATTATGCCACCGAACAGATGAATGTTTACCGCGACCGGGCTATTGAAAAGATTATGCAATTTCCAGAAACCGATGCCCGCGCCGCACTGATTGAGTTGGTTGATTACGTAACCACCCGCAAAAAATAAGGAAACGCCAATCAGAACCAGATCGGCGTTTCCCTCAATTCAAGCATTCGATTTTTCAGAAATACTTAATTTCTTCGCCCAACATATCGCTCAACAAGTTGTTGGCCAGACGGCTTGCCCCTATACGGAACAGTTCGGGAGTCAGCCATTCTTCGCCTAGGATTTCTTTTACAATACTGAGGTACAGAATGGCATCTTCTGTTGTTACAATTCCGCCTGCAGGTTTAAAGCCGATTTTCTTTCCGGTTTTCATCCAGTATTCTTTAATGGCGCGGCACATGACAATGGCCGCTTCGGGCGTTGCGGCCGGGCTCATTTTACCGGTTGAGGTTTTAATGAAGTCGGCCCCGGCCTCCATCGAAAGCATTGATGCGTGATGAATTTTTTCGGGCTCAAGCAAGGCGCCAGTTTCAAGTATTACTTTCAGGTGGGCACTGCCAATAGTGTCTTTAATAGTGGCTATTTCTTCCGTGCAAATTAGTTTGTCGCCTTCCAGAAAAGCCCACAGGGACAATACAATATCAATCTCGTTGGCTCCGAAATCAACGGCCATTGCAGCTTCCTTCACCTTAATGTCGATAAAAGTCATACTGCCCGGAAATCCACCTGCAACAGCAGCAATGTTTACACTGTCAACATTCAATACTTCTTTTACGCTGCGTACCATATTGGGGTGGACACAAATGGCAGCTACGTTTGGCAGGGTGGGATAGTCGTTTGCAAAGTCGTTCACCCGTTGGGTAAATGCTTTTACATGCGACACGGTATCGGTCGGGTTCAGGGTGGTCAGGTCGATGCACGAAAATGCCAATTGCAGCATTGCACCGTTGTTGTAAGTTTCGGCTTTTGCTTTTATAGCAGCCAATTCAGCCTGGATTGTCATTACTTTTCTATTTTAGTTTCGAATTATTCTGATGCCGGTCTTTATCGCGTTCGGTTTTCTTTGCCATGTTTTTCAGGAAGGCCTTGTTTAAATCGACCCCGGTTTGGTTGGCCAGGCAAATCAGCACCCAAAGTACATCGGCCATTTCGTCGCCCAAATCGCCTCCCAAATCCGATTTTTTAAACGATTGGTCGCCGTAAGTCCGGGCCATAATCCGGGCCAACTCGCCCACTTCCTCGGTTAGTATAGCCAGGTTGGTCAGTTCGCTGAAATACCGGACCCCCACGGTTTTAATCCAATTATCGACCAGCTGCTGTGCCCCAGCTATTGTTACCAGTCCTTCAATCGTGTTAATTTTTTCGGTCATGTACTGTGTGTTTGTGCGAAGTTACAGAATCTAATGTTGATGAGCACAGTCTGAACTTTTAAAAGACATTAAAAATCCTTATTCTTCGTATCTATTATAATGGTAACAGGTCCGTCGTTCAGCAGGCTTACCTGCATATCGGCACCAAATTCGCCGCTGCCCACCGCTTTGCCGAGCTTGCGTTCCATCGCAACCAGAAACTGTTCGTATAGGGGGATGGCAAAGCCGGGTTTGGCTGCGCGGATGTACGAAGGGCGGTTCCCTTTCCGGGTTGACGCGTGCAGCGTGAACTGGCTCACCACCAGCGCATCGCCACCGGTTTCTTCGATCGAACGGTTCATTATCCCATGCTCGTCGTTAAATACGCGCAACTGGCAAACCTTGTTCACCAGCCAGTCAATATCTTCGTCGGTATCGGCATCTTCAACCCCCAACAAAATCAGCAAACCGGTTTCAATGGCCGATTTTACCCGGCCCCCAATTGTTACCGAGGCCGAACTTACCCGCTGAATTACAACACGCATAAATTGATTTTTTTTTTTCAGTTTTACCCACAAAAGCGGTTGCTTTTCCTGTACCGCGCCACCTGGGACTAGCCAAAGATAAACAGGATTAAGCGATTTACACAGGAAAAAGGGCAAGCTGCCGTTTTGTTTGCTTCATTTTTAAGCTGAGGGTTTTTCGGCCGCATGACCTATATTTGCAGCCGATTACCAGCGCTGTTTATGCAGTGCCTTAAACCATTTGAATGACTGTACTTTGTTTTCACCTGAACAAGCCCGACCCGTACTTCAACCTGGCAACCGAAGAGTATTTGCTGAAACAGTTTGAAGACGACATTTTTATGCTTTGGCACAGCGACAGTTCCATTGTGGTGGGCAAGCACCAAAATGCGCTGGCCGAAATCAACCACCGTTACGTTCGCGAAAACGGGATTAAAGTTGCCCGCCGTTTGTCGGGCGGGGGCACGGTTTTTCACGACCCGGGAAACCTCAACTTTACCTTTATCCGCCGGGTTGAACGGATTGAAGAAGTAAACTACAAGCTTTTTCTTCAACCTGTAAAAGAAGCGTTGGAAACACTAGGGCTCGAAATATCGAGCAGTAAGCGCGACGACCTGATATTGCAAGGCATGAAAATTTCGGGCAACGCGCAACATGTTTACAAAAAGCGGGTGCTGCACCACGGCACTTTGCTATTCAACAGCCAACTGGCAAAACTGAAAAGCGCGCTCAAGGTTGACCTGTCGCGTTTCCAGGATAAAGCTGTACAATCGAACAGAAGCGTGGTAACCAATATTAGCGAGCATTTGCCTCAGCACATGTCGGTTGGCCAGTTTAGCGAGCACATGTTCAACACCATTGCGCAGAGCTTTCCGGATTACCAATACACCGAGCTGAATGACAAGGACAACGCGGCCATTAAGCTTTTACGCGACGAAAAATATTGCCAGTGGGACTGGATTTACGGCTACTCGCCCAAATACCTGTACCGCAACGCCATGCCTGTGCCCAACGGTGAGCTGCGGGCAAGCCTTTGGGTTGAAAAAGGAAAGATTAAAACCGCCGAATGGGAAGGCCCGCTTTCGGATACACTTCAAACCAAACTAACCGAAACATTACGCGGACAAAACCATGCCTTTGAAGCCCTTCAACCTACCCTTGAACTGCTGAAAGCCGAACTGGACAGCGAAGGAATTGACCCGGATATACTACTTGACATGTTGCTCTGAAAAAACCACGTGAGGTTTTACTTAAAACCACCTTAGGTTTTAGGCAAAAGTACATGTGGTTTTTTAGCAAACCTGGCTCAGGGTTTTTTAGGTTAACGTTTTGTACTGGGATCCGTGCCCTCAACCGCCAGGTTTTTAATGGCTTTCTGTAACTGGTCGGTTGGTTGAATGATGTTGTAATTTCCCCAAAACCGGGGGTCGTAATCGGTAATCATTTCGGTAAAAATATCGATAGGGCGCACCTGCCCTTCCTTTGCAAAACGTCGCAAACGGGTGGGTTCGTGACTGGTAACCAGCAAGTCGGATACGCTGTGAAAAACCGAATTCACCCGATCGTGCCGGCTCCGGACCCGGAACCCAGCCGACGATTGTGCCGTGTACAGGTGCCACTTCCCCTGGTTTTGCCGGTAACTCACCACATAATCAACGTGAAGGACACGAACACTGAACCCTTTCGGCTTTTTACGGATAAGCTGATCGCGCGCTTCCCGGATACTGCCTTTGGCCACACTAAACTCGGCCTTCACCAGCGCAAAGCTTTCTTCGTCGATAAACAGCTCGCCTTCGTAAGCCAGCTCATCGGTTTTTGTGTTGGGCGAAAAATGAATAACATAAGCCGGACGCCCCAAATAATCTACCATCCCACCGGGCTCGTATTTATACAATTGCCGGTAACTTTCGTCCAGAAAACTGGCCTACGTTTTCAACACATCCAGCTTCGAGGTGTAGTACGGGCCGCCCTGCATTTTGAAGTCCACCCATTGGAAAGCTTCCACATCGGGGCTTTTCCGCCCCTTTAAAAAGCGGATCCGGTCTTCCTGCAAGGGCAAATTGTACGATGCCTTTAACAACTGCACAACGGCTTCGGATACATTAATATAGGCAGTGTCCTGGGTAAGTACCTCACGGTAAAACGCCGTCATCAGCTCGGTGTGGCCCGGGTAGTTGTCGGGAATATGCTCCAGCATTTGCTCCAGCACCCAAACCGCATTAATGGCTTTTACTTTGATTTCTTTTAAACGAATATTGACTGGCCGTAACCGGAGCACCAGCGAATCGCCCGCAATGGAACCGGCCGGGATAAGTTTTCGGGCATAGCCCATGCACGAAAAAACCAGCGTATCGTGCCAGAACTTCGGGGGCAGCTTCAATTCAAAATTTCCTTCGCTGTTGGTCATGGTTCCAAATGCCTGATCCTGTACCGAAATACTGGCATATGGAAGCGCGTCGCCGTAATCGCGGTCGAGTATTTTTCCGCGGATAAAGCGCAAGGTATCCCCCGGCACCTGGCTTTCCCCGGCGTGAATTTCCTTCAACTTAATAACCAACTGGTTGCCCAGCTGCTGAAAAACAAACTCGTTGCCGAGCAAGTTGTTTAAGATGAAACCAAGTTCCCGGTCGGTGTAGTTACTGTTTACACTGGCATCCAAATCAATGAGACTGGGATCGTACGAAAAGTTAATTCCGGCTTTGTCGGAAAGCGTGGTCAGGGCTGTTTCGAGCGAGCTTCCCGAAAAACCGATCGTCAAACGGCGGTTCAACAAAACAGCTTCTTCACCCTGGGCTACAACCGAAAGCGTAAACGCGCAAAGGATGAAAAAGCTGCCTATTTGCCGAATAATTTGCATTAAAATATTTTCTCGAGATAAAAAGTGGTATTAATTTCCTGTCCTTCGCGAAGAACCGTCATGCTAATCTTCCGTTCTTCCTTGCTCATCAACATCAAATTTATATCATTTAACGACAATGCTTTATGATGTGAGCGATTTAATGTAATAATCTGATCGTTTTCCAGTAACCCGGCACGCTCGGCAGGTGAGCCTTTGCGCACTTTGTCGATGGTGAATACGGGCATTCCGGGAAATGGGTTCGAGACATCCAGTCCGCTCATGTTGTAATTGAATTCTTCTTTTACTTTGGTGGTTGGCCTCAGTTTTATCTGGTGGTTTGGGTAGTCGATGGTGACGTAAAAGCGACGCAATATTTCGGCGCCCAAAGTCCCATTGCGGTCGTCGGTAATAATCTGGTGCACCAGTTCCTCTTCGGGAAAGGCCACAATGGGTTCGTACAGCACAAGTGGGCCCACCCAAATTCCGCCAATCCGCCCTTTCGCGCCAAAGAGGTCGCCATTGAGCCCGGTGCCCAAAAACGATTCGATGTGGTTTTCGGGAATGCCAATGCGATCGTCGGATGCGGTTGAGAGCCAAATGGCATCGCTGGCACCGGTATCAACAAGCAGTTTTACAGGTACATCCACATTTTTATCGGTCATAATACTGGTGCGCACGTAAGGTTTGCTGTGTTCGAAGTGGATTGGCATGACAATGTCGCGGTTATTCACGCGGTCGCGGTAAAACTCGGGTCTTGTAAGCGTTAGTTGCAACTTGTCGTAATCAATCTCCACCACAAAATCCTTAAACAGGTTGAAACCAATCAACCCGTGAACCGGTAAACCAAGTATTTGCGAAATCTGGAAATTCTCGTCAATCACCATTTGCACTTCCTGGTTATACGAAATCAGCCCTGTCCCAATTTTCATGGTGTTATTGCCCGAACGGTAAGCTGTAAGCCCTTCGCCTTCGCCCAAACCCGACACGGTAACGGGCTTCATGTAATTCAAACTTAATTTATTTACATAAGGCAACTCGGTAATAATAGGGTAACGCACACCGGTATCCAGAATAAAATTCAGCGTATCCGAGTCGTTAATTATTACCGGAATAATAATCAGGTTGCTGGCTGTTTTAAATTTAATAAGTTGGCTGCGTTCGCGTTTGTTTACAAATTCGAAGGTATTTTTACCCGGCGTATAGCGCACTTTTTGCTCGTAATCAATGGTTTCTTTCAGCGGTACATAGTCGCGCACTACCAGAATATTGTCTTCAATTTCAAAAATCAGGTAGTAGTCTTTCATCAGCTTTTCGAGCACGTAACGAACAGGTTTGTTGGCAATATTCAGGCTCACCTGTTTCCCTTCAACCAGTTTCGAATTGTAAGAATAGTCGAGGTGAAAATAGTCGCAAATACGCTGAATGACTGAGGATAGCGATTCGTCCTCGGCAACAATGCTGATATTCTGATCGAGAAGCGATCTTTTCTGTACTTTTTCTTGCGCAAACAAGCCCGACGTTGCGAGCATCAGCACGACACCTGCCAAAACAGCTTTTGCTTTTCCATTCCATTTTGTCGGTTCCATCGTTTTGTAGTTTTCTGTTTTATTCCTGTCTCCTTAATTAATTTACACCGCAGTCGTTCTGTCTTCAACCCCGTTACTTCTTCTTTAGTTCAAACTGTCCCCCGCCTGTGTCCTCAACAGCGAGGTCGTGTGTCGCAGCAATCACTTCAAGCATGAAACTCACGGGCTGTTTGTCAAACCGGGCGGTCAGCAACAGCTCCCCCACATTGGGATCGGCAGTTGCAATTTGCACCCGGTAAACTTTGTTTAATTGTTGTATGACGTCTTTGAGGCTTGTTTTCGAAAACTCGAAAGCGTGTGTTTTCCAGGCGAGGTAGTTTGGGTCGGAATTAAGGCTTTTTTGAAACAGGCTTTCGCCCACATCCAAAACTCCTTTTTCGCCGGGTGCCAAAATCAAATCGCCGCTGTTGTTGGTATTTTCATCCAACGAAACCTGAACGCGGCCTGTTGCCACAACCACCGAAACCAGCCCATTTTGCCGGCTGGCATCTACATTGAACGAAGTTCCCAAAACCTCGATACTGGCTTTCCCGGCATGAATCAGAAAGGGTTTTCCGGGATTGGGGGTCACTTCAAAAAAAGCTTCGCCGCTCAGGCTCACTTCCCGCAACACACCGTCGAATTTTTCGGAAAAATGAAGTTTACTGCCGTAATTCAGTGTCACCACCGAGCCATCGGGCAAAACCACCCGCGATAATTCGGTTTGGCTGGCTTGCACTAGCTGCTGCCACTGGCTTTGCCACCACGAACGGCTTGCCCAAAAAACACCGCCTCCCAGCAAAACCGCCACCAGCAAAACCGCTGCAACCCGCCACCAAAGCAGCGAGGCCCGCTTCAATCCGGTGTTGGGCTGATGAATTTGCCGCTGAACTTGTAGCCATGCCCCGGCTGGTGAAAACTGTTTTTGTGCGAAATAGAAATCGATCTGGTAAGCTGTCTGCCGGGTTTCGTTCAGTTCCGCTTCATCCCAATCGGTATCCGTAATTCCGGAACTTTCGAAACTGGGCTTGTCAAATAGTTGCTTTGCCAATCCGGCCCACTTTTCGTCGCTATGGTTGTAACTTGCTTTCATTTGATGCTATGACAAGCAAGTGGTGGAAACACCCTTATTGTTTTCTGATTTTCTTTTCGAGCAGGCTCCAACCAATCACAACATGGCGGTAATCTTTTAAATCCTCGCGCAATTGTTTCAGTGCTTGCCCCATTTGTGCTTCTACTGTTTTCACCGAAATCCCAAGCTGTTCGGCAATTTCGCGGTAGCTCAGCCCCTTTTCGCGGCTTAGTCTGAAAATTTCTTTGCGTTTGGGAGGAAGCGATTCAATCGAAGCTTCAATTTTTCGCATCAACCCGGGTTCGGGTAATACCTGTTCTGCACCAAGCTCAATTTCATCTTGTTGAAGTAATTTCCGATACTTCTGCTCCACTTTCTCGTGATTTTTTCGGTTTATCAATTCATTTTTAACTGCCCGGTACAAATAGCTTTTTACCGAAGTTTGAATGGTCAGTTGTTTGCGTTTCTCCCACATTCGTACAAACAGTTCCTGAACCAGTTCTTCGGTGGCTGCCTCGTCGCCTAAATATCTGAAAACAAAAGCACACAACACGGAGTAATAGCGGTGAAACAGCTCGCTAAACGCCTGCTCGTCGTCGCCAAGTAGTTTGCTAAAAAGCTGCAGATCGGTTTGTGTATTCATTCCGGGGTGAAAGTGTATCCCTCAAAGATGCAAGAAAACTGGCAAATCGTTGGTGTTTACAAAATATTTTGCAGCATAAGCCAGAATGGTATCTTTGTACAAATCATGAAAAGAGAAAAATTAAACAATGGAGAAACAACTTACCAGTAACCAATTCAGCCGGGCTTTTTGGGTAGCCAACTCGGTTGAGCTACTCGAACGTTTGGCGTACTACGCCGTTTTTATTGTCATTACGATTTACTTGTCGAACATTTGGGGATTCAGCGATATTGAAGCCGGGGCTATTTCGGGTTTGTTCTCCGGAACGCTTTACCTGTTGCCAACTTTTCTTGGCGCTTATTCTGACAAAATCGGTTTTCGTAAAGCTATCATCATTGCTTTCAGCCTGCTCACTCTTGGTTATGCCGGTTTAGGGCTATTGCCAACGCTGCTCGAAAGTGCCGGACTGGTAAGCTACAGCATGGAAACAACCTTCAGCGGATTAGAAAGCAGCTCGCTCCGGTGGAGTATTGTTCCGGTGCTGGTATTGATTGTCATTGGCGGCTCATTCATCAAATCGGTTATTTCGGGAACCGTAGCCCGCGAAACCAGCTCCGAAAACCGCGCCCGAGGCTACGCTATTTTTTATATGATGGTGAACATTGGAGCTTTTACCGGCAAAACAGTTGTTGACCCGCTACGCAAAAGCCTCGGCGATCAAGGTCTGGTGTACCTCAACTTTTTTGCCGCCAGCATGACTGCCCTGGCATTAATTGCAGTTTTCTTTTTATACAAATCGGCCAAAACCGAAGGTGAAGGTAAAAGTGTGCGAGAGTTGATGGCCGGTTTAAAAAAGGTGCTGAGCAATGTACGCCTGCTGGTGCTTATCCTTATCATCAGTGGATTCTGGATGATACAGAGCCAGATGTATGCCACCATGCCCAAATATGTTATCCGCCTGATTGGACAGGATGCTTCGCCGGGCTGGTATGCCAATGTAAACCCACTGGTGGTTTTTGTACTGGTCAACTTTGTAACTACGTTTATGAAGAAATACACCGCTATCCGTTCCATGACCATTGGTATGCTCATCATTCCGCTGTCGGCCCTGGTCATGTCGATGGGAACCCAGGTTGGAAAAGAAGCGATTTTGGGACTTCACCCCGTAGCCTTTATGATGGTTGTTGGGATTGCCATGCAAGCAGTGGCCGAATGTTTTATTTCGCCCCGTTACCTGGAGTATTTTTCGCTTCAATCTCCCAAAGGCGAAGAAGGTTTATACCTTGGGTTCAGCCACTTGCACTCGTTTGTGTCTTATTTACTTGCATTCGGGCTGGGAGGTTACCTGCTCGATCGTTTTTGTCCAGACCCGAAGCTGTTTGAATCGGCCGAAGCTTACCAGTCCGCAACTGCCCATGCACACTACATTTGGTTTGTGTTTGTTGGCATCGGCCTTATTTCGGCTATTGCCCTGCTGATTTACGGGAGGGTAACCAAAACGAGTGAAGCAGAACTCGGTTGACAAAATAAACCTGAGTGTACTAAACCGGTTGACAAACAGGGTGATTAAAGATACCAACCGATAAAGGTCCTGGAAATTCGAAAAAAATAGCACGAGATACTTTGACGAAATAATTTTTCCACTATTTTTGCATCGCTAATTCAAGCCCGGGTGGCGGAATTGGTAGACGCGCTGGACTCAAAATCCAGTGATAGCAATATCGTGCGGGTTCGATTCCCGCCCCGGGTACAAAAGCCCTCTGAAACACTTGATTTCAGAGGGCTTTTTGTTTTCGGGTGATAGCAAATTGGGGGTCAAGGGGTCAAGCGGAAAATCGGGGCTCAAGCGGAATTTCTGGGGAGGTTGATTTTTTAGGTATAAATATTGGCTAAGCGAAACAGGAAAAATGTTACACTTCTGACTCCACGAAAAGCAGCCCGAAACGCTTTAATCTTAGCGTTGAAAGATTCCGCTGAAGCATTTGTACTGCGGTTAACGAAGTAGTTGAGGATGTTCTGATAGTGTGCCTGGATTGAGATTGAAACCGTGCCAAATGACTTAAACCCGGATTTCTCTACCCTGTCGTACCATCTTGCCAGTTTGGTATAGGCTATAACAAATTGATAGCAAAAAATTATCTTGCCAGTACATTAGTTCACAACAACAACTAAACAAATCACTCCGTTTGCCCGAATCAACGCCCCGGGATATATCATTTCAATATCAGATGCCGAATATTTGTTATTTACGTTCACTACTGTCCACTTAGATTAAGCTGACTGACAGTTGTTTATAATTCAGTACTTT
>JBKEAN010000181.1:0-30187 GCA_047972415.1 Mangrovibacterium sp. | reverse complement strand
TTGGCCGAAACCGTTCACGCTATATCCTCGAACAAGCTGGTGTATCGTTAGATTTGAAAGTGAAAGACTGGAACGATGACAAGTTTGGCGCTATTCGTAAAGTTATCAGCGATAATTTCAAAGTTGAAGGTGAACTTCGCTCAGAGAACCAGTTGAACATTAAACGATTGATGGACATCGGTTGCTACCGTGGTATCCGTCACCGTTTTGGCATTCCGGTACGCGGGCAGAGCACTAAAAACAATGCTCGTACACGTAAAGGAAAGAAGAAAACTGTAGCTAACAAGAAAAAAGCCACGAAATAACAGATAGTAATTATGGCAAAAAAAACAGGTACTACTAGTAAAAAAAGAGTTGTAATTGTTGAAGCTACCGGTCAGGCGCATATTCATTCCTCATTCAATAACATCATCATTTCGTTGACTAATAATAACGGCGAAGTTATTTCATGGTCATCGGCTGGTAAAAAAGGATTCAGAGGATCAAAGAAAAATACGCCCTATGCCGCTCAGGTGGCTTCTGAAGAATGTGCAAAAACTGCATACGATTTAGGACTCAGAAAAGTGAAAGTCTTCGTAAAAGGACCAGGAAATGGTCGCGAATCAGCTATCCGCGCCATCAGTAGCGTTGGCATTCAGGTTAACGAAATCGTTGACGTAACCCCGCTGCCGCATAATGGTTGCCGCCCGGCAAAAAGAAGACGTGTTTAATCTATTTAATTTGATAGAATAATGGCTAGATATACAGGACCAAAATCAAAAATCGCCCGGAAATTTGGAGAACCAATTTTCGGTCCGGATAAAGCACTGGAAAAGAAAAATTACCCACCGGGTTTCCACGGGCTGGCAAGCCGTCGCCGTAAAAAATCGGAATACGGGTTGCAATTGCGCGAAAAGCAAAAAGCAAAATATACCTACGGTATCCTCGAACGTCAGTTTGCGAACTTGTTCCACAAGGCATCTGCCTCGAAAGGGATTACCGGCGAAGTATTGCTGCAATTGCTGGAAAGCCGTCTGGATAATGTCGTTTACCGTTTGGGAATGGCCCGCAGCCGTGCCGGTGCCCGTCAGTTGGTATCGCACAAACACATTCAGGTAAACGGCGAAATCGTGAACATTCCTTCGTATCAATTACGTCCGGGTGACGTTATTAGTGTTCGCGAAAAATCAAAATCGCTCGAAGTTATCGCAACTTCCCTGGGTGGAAGCCGCGCTAGCAGATACGCTTGGTTGGAATGGGATGGTTCAGCACTGGCTGGTAAATTCCTGAATCGCCCTGAACGGGAAGAAATTCCTGAAAACATCAAAGAACAACTAATCGTAGAGTTGTATTCTAAATAATAAAATTTACTCAGTATTATTATGGCAATATTAGCATTCCAAAAACCTGACAAAGTAATAATGGTAGAATCCGATGAACGGTATGGTAAGTTCGAATTCCGTCCATTGGAGCCTGGTTATGGTATTACTATTGGTAATGCCTTACGTCGCATCCTGTTATCATCTTTGGAGGGCTATGCAATCACTACTGTAAAAATTGAAGGCGTAGACCACGAATTTGCAACAGTTAAAGGTGTGATGGAAGATGTCACTGAAATCATCCTGAACCTGAAACAAATTCGTTTTAAAAGAGAAGTCGAAGATCTGGACAGTGAAAAAGTTTCTATCAGTATTACCGGACAGGAGAAATTTACTGCTGGCGACATCAATAAATTCATGACCGGTTTCCGCGTTTTGAATCCCGAATTGGTTATCTGCCGCATGGAAGCTGATGTTAAGGTGCAGTTGGAAATCACCATCAACAAAGGTCGTGGTTACATCCCTGGTGCCGAAAACAAGCCGGTCGATGCTGAGTTTGGTGTAATTCCGATTGACTCTATCTTCACACCCATCCGAAACGTGAAATATGCTGTTGAGAACTATCGGGTAGAACAAAAAACCGACTACGAAAAGTTGGTTATCGAGATTAAAACCGACGGTTCCATTCATCCGAAAGATGCTTTGAAAGAAGCAGCTAAAATTCTGATTTACCACTTCATGCTGTTCTCTGACGAAAAGATTACCCTCGACTCTGACGAGAAATTTGCAAACGAAGAATTCGACGAAGAAGTGCTGCACATGCGTCAGCTACTGAAGACGAAACTGGTTGATATGGATCTTTCGGTCCGCGCGTTGAATTGCTTAAAAGCTGCAGATGTTGAGACTTTGGGCGAACTGGTACAATACAACCGGAATGACCTGCTCAAATTCCGCAACTTTGGTAAAAAGTCGCTCACCGAGTTGGATGATTTGCTCAACACATTGAGCCTGACATTCGGAATGGATATTACTAAGTATAAATTAGACAAGGAATAAGCAAAAATGAGACACAATAAGAAAATCAACCACCTGGGTAGAACAAGTTCTCATCGTAAAGCTTTGATGTCGAACATGGCAAATTCATTGATTTTGCATAAACGCATCACCACAACCACGGCTAAAGCAAAAGCACTCAAATCGTATGTTGAGCCGTTGATTACAAAAGCAAAAGACGATACTACTCATTCTCGGCGTGTGGTTTTCAGCTACCTGAAGAGTAAAACTGCTGTTACTGAATTGTTTCGCGATGTAGCAGAAAAAGTAGCTGACCGTCCGGGTGGATACACCCGTATCCTGAAAACCGGCAATCGTTTGGGCGATGATGCAGAAATGTGCATTATTGAGCTGGTGGACTTCAACGAAAACATGTTGACAGGTAAAGAAAGCAAAACAAAATCACGCCGTTCGCGCCGTGGTGGAGCTAAAAAAGCCGAAACTGCTGCCCCAGCAACCGAAGCACCTGCTGCCGAAGTTGCAAGCGACGACAAAGCTGAATAATAATTACGCTTTTCGATATGAAAAGAGCCGGCCGGATGGTCGGCTTTTTTTGTTTTTGGGCGGCTCCCGATTGCGCATGATGCGACTCCAGAGGTCGGTACATCCGTAATCGTAATTTTGGTGCTTTACCTTGTTTTATGAATATACCCAGGACAGGAGCGGAGCAACAGGGGGTAGTAATTTAAATTTACAGGATTATTCTATGTAAAGAAAAATGAAAAGCGTAGGTTTGCCATCAAAATAAAATCTGTAATGAAGGTACTGATATTGGCAGGAGGGCTAGGCTCCCGTTTGTCCGAAGAAACCGATATAAAACCAAAGCCAATGGTTGAGATTGGTGGACATCCGATTCTTTGGCATATTATGAAAATTTATTCCTGCTATGGGTATTGCGATTTTATTATTTTATGCGGTTACAAAGGGTATATTATTAAAGAATACTTTGCCAATTACTACAGGCACCGCTCCGATATGACTATTGATTTGGCAAACAATAGTACAACCTACCATAAGAATTCTGCAGAACCATGGAAAATTACGCTGATTGATACCGGGGTCGATTCTATGACCGGAGGTCGCATCAAAAGAGTGCAGAGCTATGTTGGTAACGAGCCTTTCATGCTAACTTATGGCGATGGCGTAAGCGATATCGACATCAACAAATTGGTGTCGTTTCACCAGAATCATGGCAAACTGATAACAATGACAGCGGTTCAGCCTGAAGGTAAATTTGGGGCATTAACCATCAACGACGAAAAGCAGGTTTTGAGTTTTCAGGAAAAACCGCAAGGCGATGGCGCTTGGATTAACGGTGGTTTCTTTGTTTGTCAACCCGGAGTTTTTGACTACATCAACGAGGGCGACAAAACTATTTTTGAAAGGGAACCTTTGGAAACACTTGCCAGCGATGGAGAGCTGTTTTCTTATAAACACTACGGGTTTTGGAAGCCCATGGATACGTTGAAAGACAAGGAACAGTTGACTGGTTTGATTTTGAGCGGTTCTGCTCCCTGGATTAAGTGGTGATTATAAGTGGAACGTTAATTTGGGAAGATGAATTTATTTGGAGATTTTTATAAAAATAGAAAAGTATTTGTTACCGGGCATACCGGTTTTAAAGGGTCGTGGATTTGCTTACTGTTAAGCGAGTTGGGAGCTGACGTATACGGTTACGCGCTGGAACCTTCCACAAAACCCTCGTTATTTGAAGAAGCCCGGATTGGAGATTTAATGACATCGTATATTGGCGATGTCCGGGACTTAGACAGGTTGACACAGGTCTTGGCGCAGGTACAGCCAGAGATTGTGATTCATATGGCAGCTCAGCCGTTGGTGCGGGATAGCTATAAAGTACCGGTCGAAACTTATTCAATAAACGTGATGGGAACGGTGCATTTGTTGGAGGCATGTAGGTACACCGAAAGCGTAAAAGCCATTGTTAACGTAACAACCGACAAATGCTACGAAAATAAAGAATGGCATTGGGGATACCGGGAGAACGAACCAATGGGAGGATATGATCCTTATTCGAACAGTAAAGGATGCTCAGAATTGGTTACTTCGGCTTATCGCAATTCCTATTTTAATCCGAATAACTATCATATCCACGGGGTAGCGGTTGCTTCGGCACGGGCAGGAAATGTTATCGGAGGAGGCGATTGGGCCAACGACCGCTTAATTCCCGATTTTGTCAGGTCAATTTCGAAGGGCGAAAAACTAAATATTCGCAGTCCTTATGCTATCCGTCCCTGGCAACATGTGCTGGAGCCTTTGTGCGGATACCTCACCTTGGCTGCAAAACTGGCTACCGACGGCCCTCGGTATGCGAGCGCCTGGAACTTTGGATCTGACGATGATGACACCCGGAATGTAGAATGGGTAACTAAAACGATTTGCGAATTGTGGAGCCGGGAGGCCGCTTATAGCATAGACAATAAGCCTCAGCCTCACGAGGCCAATTACCTTAAACTCGATTGTTCTAAAGCAAAAGCCGAACTGAACTGGTTCCCGAAGTGGACTATCCAGCGGGCATTGGAAAGTATAGTTAGCTGGCATAAAGCATTTTTGAACGGAGACGATGTTCGGGGATTATGCGTAAGTCAGATAAAACACTATTTTGAAAGGGATAATGAATAACAATAAGCTATTAATTACCGGTGTTACCGGTTTTTTGGGCGCACATGCTGTTGAGTTTTTACTTGCCGATGGTTATGAAGTTCTGGCAATAAAACGCAGACAAAGTAAACTGTTCCGGTGTACCGGTTTTATTGATAGAGTTAAATGGGTTGATATTGAAGATGAGCAACTCGGTCAGGTAATTATTGATTTTAAACCGAATACATTCCTTCATTTTGCATGGAATGGAGTTATTGCGGCAGAACGAACAGACTGGGAAAAGCAGATTGGAAATATCGATTTTACTTTTCGTTTATTAGAGTTATCTCAAAAAGCGGGAATTTCAAAATTCATTTGTATCGGCTCCCAGGCCGAGTATGGCCAGTTTTCGGGCCGAATTGGCGAAGAGGCTGTTTGCCGGCCGGTTTGTGCTTACGGAAGTGTTAAGTTGGCAACCTCTTACATGGTAAAAACATTTTGCGAACAGAACGATATTGAATGGTATTGGCTGCGGCAGTTTTCTGTTTTCGGGCCCAAAGAAGAACCCATTTGGGTATTGTCGGCAGCAATTGTAAACCTGTTGCAACACAACGAAATGCAACTAACCGGATGCGAGCAACGCTATGATTACATTTATGTGACAGATTTTGCACGTGCAATAAGTAAAGTGGTCAAAGCGCAAGGACAGAGCGGAATCTATAACTTGTCGTCCAATCAATCGGTTACTTTACGTGGCATGCTCGAACAAATCAGGGAGCAAATTACCCCCGACATGTCGCTGCTGAAATTCGGTGCGTTGCCGTACCGTCCGAACCAGGTGATGCACATGGAAGGTAATTCGTCGAAATTTTACAAAACATTTGGCTTCAAAATCGAGTCAGATTTAAAATCAAATATTCGGGATACAATTGAATATTACAAAAAACAAATCGCACGATGAATGTTTCTGATTTTGCAAAACAAATAAGGGTACATTCCCTAAAAATGGTTCACCATGCAAATGCGTCGCACATTGGTGGCGTGTTTTCAATGGCCGACATTCTGGCGGTGCTCTACATGCATGTATTAAACCTCAATCCGGACAAACCTGATTGGGAGGATCGGGATCGGTTTCTGTTAAGCAAGGGGCACTCGTGCGCTGGTTTGTATGCTTGCCTGGCGCTGAAAGGGTTTTTTCCGTTATCGGAATTAGATGAGTACGGGCAGAACGGCTCCCGGTTAATTACTCATGTTAGCAATAAGTTACCGGGGGTCGAGTTGTCTACCGGAAGTTTGGGGTTGGCGTTGTCTGTTGCTTCCGGCTTGGCAATTGCGGCCAAAAGAAAAAATAAAAACTGGCATGTTTTTGCCCTACTAAGCGATGGCGAACTGGATGAAGGATCGAACTGGGAACCTATCCTGCTGGCACCTCAGCTTAAGTTGGATAATCTGATTGTAATTGTCGACTACAATAAAATTCAAAGTTTGGGCCGGGTGAGCGAAGTAATCGCGCTTGAGTCGGTAAAAGACAAATTTGAGGCTTTCAATTGGGAGGTTGCTGAAGTGGACGGGCACGATTGCGAAGCGTTGCTCGCGGCATTTGCCAAGATGCGTACACCGAACGGAAAACCGAAAGCAATTATTGCTCATACGGTAAAAGGCAAAGGGGTGTCGTTTATGGAAGACCGCTTATTGTGGCATTATAAATCGCCCAATTTGGAACAGTACAATCAAGCAATTGACGAATTGAATAATCAATGAGAACTGCATTTATAAATCAATTGATAGAAGAAGCCGGGACCAACGAAAAAGTATTTTTGCTGGTAGGCGACTTGGGATTTAGTGTGATTGAACCGTTTGCCGAGAAGTTTCCCGACAGGTTTCTGAATGTTGGCATTGCCGAGCAAAATATGGCTGGTATTGCCGCAGGTTTGGCCATAGAAGGCTATTGCGTGTACATCTATTCAATCGGAAATTTCCCTACTCTCCGGTGTATGGAACAAATCCGGTATAATATTGGTTATCACAACCTGAATGTGAAAATTGTAGCAGTAGGTGGCGGCTATGCTTATGGTTCCCTTGGTGCTTCGCATCATGCAACCGAAGAAATAGGAATGCTCCGTACCATTCCAAATATGGTGGTTTGTGCTCCGGGCGACCCGGAGGAAGCCAAGGCAATTACTACTTTTAGTGTGCAACACAACGGCCCGTGCTACATCAGGCTGGGTAAAGCAGGCGAACCAAAGGTGCATACAAAGGCCCTTCATTTAAACACAGGCGAGGTGATTACGGTAAAAAACGGCGGCGAAGTTGCGGTTTTATCAACCGGATCAATGCTAAAATATGTGGTCGATTTTATTGCCGGTAATCAAATTGAAGCATCGGTTTTCAGTTTTCCTTTTGTGAAACCGATCGACAGCGATGCGCTGGCTAATATTTTTAAGGCCTATCGGAAAATTATTACCATAGAAGAACACCAGGCACAGGCAGGTTTTGGTTCGGCTGTAGTTGAAGCGGCCAACGATTTGTACGCCAATCGGCAATTAGCGGTTTATCCCATCGTTAAACGCATTGCCATTCCCGATACGTTTTATTCGGTAGCAGGTACGCAACACTACTTGAGGCAACAGGCTGGTTTAACGCTGAAATGCAAGGATTTTGATTAAAATAAGGCTCAAATACTTGACTTCGATTAATTTATAATGTAACTTGTATGAGCAGATCAAATTAGAAACCATTTAAAATTAATCGCTATGGAAAACAGAATCAGAACAAGTATTCCGGAGAACATTGCTTCCGAAGTTTTGCTGAAAATTAAAGAAGCAGGAGATTTAATTGCGCCTTACATTACCCCGCTTAGTGTTGACGAACGCAGGGCCTTGCCCAAAATGGGCGATGGTACTTCGCCGTTTGTAAAAAAATGCCTCGAATACAGCCAGGCCAATCCAAAGTTTGTTCCAGCCTACCTGAATGTGGATGATTTTAAAAGCGACATGGATACCTGGGAACGCCTTTTGGGCATGTTGCGCCCGGTGCAGCAGTTGTACCAAAACCTGAACGACACAACCCTCGAAGCCGGCTCCGAAAGTTACACCGCAGCCCTTAGCGTTTACAATGCAGTAAAAGATGCTGCCAAACGAGGCGTGGCCGATTCGAAACCAATTTACGACGACCTGAAAGAGCGCTTTGCCAAAAGCAAACGCAAAAGCCCGAATGCCGGTTAAAAGCCTGCCCAATCTGCAAAAAGTAGCACGGCCATTCGCGGCTGTGCTATTTTTTTTGCTCTTACCCCGGTTTTACCCAAACGCAGAACTAGCAAATCCAAAAGTTGCACAAAAAAGGTGCAACAGATATTAAAAAAGATGCATCGTTGTATAAAAAAGATGCAACGATGCACTAAAAAGATGCTCCGTTGCATAAAAAAGAAGCAACGGATATTAAAAAAGATGCTCCGTTGCACAAAAAAGGTGCAACAGATATTAAAGAAGATGCTCCGTTGTACAAAAAAAAGGTTTATATCGTCAAACCTGAAAAATCAAATTTTCCACGTTTGACTAACTAACATCCCTACTTTCGTACGATTGCATTGCTTTGTACAATCGAAATTTGAACTACAATCGATAGACAAATAAATGAGTGACAAAACCACGCGGTGCAATCGTGCAGCAGCTAAAGGGGGGAATAGGCGGGTGAACGCTGAAATGCGAAGGTTCTTTGACTAATTAATTAGCGGGTTTATGTTACCGTCGGGATTTTAGGGCCTGTTTTATGGTTGCACCGAGAATGTACAATGGCGACAATAAAAGGGCAAACGGATAAATAAGCGCGTACCGGTAAAAAATACCTTCCCTTTTGTAATGTTTCCACAATAACGAAGTTGTTCCCCGGGTTTCAAATTTCCAGTTCGGATTGTGGTTGTAGATGTATGTTTTTACCAGCGCCGAATTGAAGTGTTTCAGCAAGTTTTTCTTATCGTTCGCTATTGTTTTTTTCGAAACATGTCCCTGTTCTACATAGGGTTCCAAAATCTGATAATAGTTATCAAGGTGAATCTGAAACCAGTTGTACCCGCTCCGGACTCCCAAGGGCACAGGAACTTTGTCGTAAATATCGGTGTCGTATATAATACACTTTTTGTGACGGGCAACTATTTGGTAAGTCCAGTCGCATTGGGGCAATCGAAGCGGCACGTATTTATCAATGTCATTTAAATTGCTGATGTCGTCACGGAAAGCGCCAAAGTTGCTCAAAAAAGTGGTGAACGTTGAAACCGCCCGGATATAATCGTTCAGCGAATTACAGTAAATCACTTCTTTTTTTTCCTTGGTATAAATGGTATCGCCGGTAAAAAAAAGAGGTGTTTTATCCCGAAGGTTTTCTTTTATCCGTCTTTTCATCAAATCCAAAGCGCCTTTTTTAAATGCAAAATAATCGTTTTGCAGCTTGGCATAGTGCCCCGAAGCGCGGCCTAGTGCAAGGGAACAGTTCCTGTCGTGCACGTTCTCGCTGTTTCTGAAATACCTGACGTTGGGATAATTCCGGGTGTACTGTTCCACTACTTCCTGTGTATTGTCGGGCGAACAGTTGTCTGATATAATGAGTTCAACTTCACTGTCGAAACCTTCGTCCGATGTAATGCGCCGGATAGTTTCATTCAAAATGGGGGCCCGGTTATAGGTTGGGATGCAGATTGAAAGGATGATGTTATTCGTTGGGGTCATTCTATTCGCTTAAAATACAATACAGGCAGTTGGGTATAATTGACGTTGTTTTTTAGTAGCCAAACGTCGAGCAAGCGCTCCGATAAGAAACCAAAAATCCGTTTCTGATAATTGTCGTAGCCCGAAATATCGATCCGTTTTTCAAGTTCAAACAAAACAGCAAATAGCCACGACATATAGCCGTCAAACAATCCCCGCTTCATCAGGAACATGTTGCAGTGCAGAATTTGCTTTTGCTGCATAACAACATCAAAAGCGTCGAGGTACGAGGCATCTTGCTCGCCGATAATCCGGCGGACCATGTCCAAATCGGAACTATGATGTTTCCGGGCATACTGTTCGTAAACGGAGTAGCGCAATTTTCGGCGTACCGGAATAACGGCATCATAGTTTTTCATCAACGCATTCATTTCATCCCCGGTAAGTATCAGTTCTGCCGCAGCAGAGTTGGTCAGATAGTGAACGCCAAATCGACGGCTGTAATGGCCGATTAATGCTTCTCCCCATTTTTTTAGTTTCATTTTCCACGTGGGGTTCTTGGCAAAAAAATAACGCCTGTAATGAACCAGGCCCACTCGCTCGTCGTGGTTATTTTTCCATAGCCAGTACAAAGCGGTAAGTTCCGAGTAGTTCCGGTTTTTCTCCGAGATGTGATCTCCCGTATTGTCGCCAATCATCCCTAATTCGGTTTGCGAAAGGGCTTTGCCAACATGTAACCCAACATATTCAGGGTCGTCAGTCAGGCGCGGATAAGGTTTGTGAAAAGCAATGTAGATGCTCATAATAACTTGTTTAAATTCATTTCCCAATCGAGAAGGGCGGCTTCAATAACCTGATCCATATTGTAATACCGGTAGGCTCCGAGCCGGCCGCCAACGTGAATTTTCGGAAACGTGGCGACTTTGTTTTTATAAGCTTCGTAAAGTTCGTTGTTTCGCTTGTCGTTAATCGGGTAATATGGGTCAACTCCGGGTGCTGGATCAATTGAATATTCGCGGCTGATAAAGGTGTCCTTCTGCTGGCCAAAATCAAAATGCTTGTGTTCAATAATCCGGGTGTAGGGCACTTCGTATTCAGTGTAATTTACCACGGCATTACCCTGGTAATTATCGGTGTTTTCCAAAAGTTCGTGTTCGAACCGAAGGCTCCGGTATTCTAAATGGCCCAGTTCGTAACCGAAAAAACGATCAATTTCCCCGGTGTATACCACTTTTCGGGCTTGTTGCATCCAGTGTTCTTTGTTCGATAGGAAATCGGTGTTCAATTCAACCTGAATGCCTTCGAGTAGCGATTCAATCAGCTTGTTGTAGCCTCCTTTCGGGATTCCCTGGTAAGGATCGTTAAAGTAATTATTGTCGAAGGTAAAGCGCAAAGGCAGGCGTTTGATGATGAAAGGCGGAATTTCAGTCGCTTTTTTGCCCCACTGTTTTTCGGTATATCCTTTAATCAGTTTAATGTAAATATCTTCGCCAACCAGTTGCAACGCTGTTTCTTCCAGGTTTTCGGGTTCAATACCTTTGTATTTTGCCGTTTGTTCGGCTATTTTCAATTTGGCTTCGTCCGGGGTTTTTACCTTCCACAGCTGGTAAAACGTGTTCATGTTGAACGGCAGGTTATAAAGCTCGCCTTTGTAGTTGGCAATTGGTGCGTTTACATAGTGGTTAAACTCAACAAACTGGTTCACGTAATCCCACACCCGTTTATTTGATGTGTGAAAAATGTGTGCACCATACCAGTGGACAGAAATGTCGTTTACTTGTTTGCAATAAATGTTTCCACCCAGGTGGTCGCGTTTTTCCAGTACTAGGCAAGAATAACCGCGCTTTCGGCACTCATGCGCAATAACTGAACCATACAGGCCGGCGCCTACAATGAGGTAATCAACCATAAATTAATACTGCTTTTTGACAAAGATATAATTATCGCTCAACAATTCGGTAAGCTCCGAATTTCCGTTGGTTTGAAATCTTCAGGAGCCAGCCTCTGTTACATCTGAGTACTTTCGTTTTTCTATTGAATGGTGTTTAACGACAGAATACAGAACATTGGTAAAAATACCGACAGGCAACGCTTGGGTAGAATCATACTAAATAAGGAGTATGATAATGTTCAGATTGTTACATTTTGTATATTCGAAAAGAGAAGGGTATAAGTGGAATGGATTTAACATGAGTGAATTGGAGCGTTGTTGATAGTGGACGATGAGATAGCTGAACCCAGAAAAATTGACTTGCAATTAAATAACTATAAAACTAAAACCGATGAAACGGACCTCTCTTGTTTTGGGGTTGATGTTGCTGAGCCTTTTTGCAGCAATAGCACAAACGAACCCCGGACAGATAACAGTGAAAAAAAGCTTTGGGAGTAACCAGTTTTTCCAGGCCGAAAAGCGTTTAACCATCAATCAGGTTGTAAAACTGATGGAACCTACCCCCGAAGCCTACCAACTGATGAAATCGGCACGGGCAAACAACACATGGGCAGCTGTATTTGGCGCAGCGGGCGGTTTTATGATTGGCTGGCCGCTGGGTGCAGCCATAGCCGGGGGCGACCCCGATTGGGTAATGGCGGGGGTTGGAGCTGGCTTGGTGGGTATTTCCATTCCGTTTGCGAGTAAAAGTACCCGGCAATCGCAACAAGCGGTTGATGGGTATAACGAAAGTATTGGCAGCACAAACTATCAACCCAAAACCGAGTTGAACTTGCAGGTTACAGCCGATGGCTTGGGCTTGGCACTCCGGTTTTGAATTGCACCATTGCGACAATCCGTTCGGGTTGAAGCGTACGGGAAAAAATAAAGTGTCTTTAATGTATTGAAACTAAATAGTAACTAAAAATTCAACACGATGGAAGATTTCACTCAATCCGAAGAAAAATTGTTTCGCCTCGCCAGTGTCCGCAGCGATTTGCGCGATGCTGCCAAATGGGCAAAGTTTCTCAGTATTGTTGGCTTTGTGATGATAGGTATTCTGGTGGTCATTTGTATTGGGGTTATGCTGGCCGGGAGCGCCTTGAGCCAGTTTGCGGATACACCCATGCCGTTTGGTTTGCTCGGGATTATTTACCTGCTTATTGCAGCCTTGTATTTTTTCCCGGTGTATTACCTCTATAACTTTGCCAAGGCAACCATTTATGGTATCGACGGGGCCGACGAAAACCAATTGGCACGGGGAATGGCTAATTTACGCCGCCTGTTTAAGTTTATGGGTATCTTAACCATTATTGTTTTGGCTATTTATGCTATTGCCCTTGTTATTGTTGTGCCAATGATATTTTGGATGGGAAATTGAAATAAATACCCGGGGAAACATTGCTTCTCCGGGTATTGACTTCCGCTTTCTTTATTTTTGACCCCCTCCAAACGGGTAAAATCTAATTTTCTTTGTTTCCTTTTACCCCTAATTGAACAACCGGTGTACACCGAGGGCGACCATTTTGTTTTAATTATTAACCTCTTTGGGATATTGCTGGCGCGATTCGCGAATAGCCATTAGGTTGTCCGAAGCCCAGTGTACCAAACTGTGTAAATGAGGCATCAGGCTTTTTCCCCGGTCTGTCAATTTATATTCAACCCGAGGTGGAATTTGAGGAAATACCGTCCGGCTTACCAACCCGTCTGCTTCAAGAGCTTTTAGAGTAACGGTCAGCATCTTTTGCGAAATCGTTTCAATTGTTTTATGAATCTCTGAAAACCGGAGTATTCCGGCTTCTTCCAAAAGCAACAAAACCAGCATAGACCACTTGTCTCCAATCCGGTCAATGACATTTCGGATAGGGCAGGCCTCCGCATCAGCATATTTTTTCAAATTTATTTCTTCCACAAGCGTATATAAATAAGTATTACTAACATCCGGGTAACTCAATAACCAATGTGTACGTTCTTGTTTCTGAGATACAAACTAAATAACTTTGACTTACCAAAAGTAATTATTAGGGCGTGAAAATAAAAATTGAACAGTTAAAAGTTATTTCCGGACGAATGAAATAGCCATAAGGGCTTAAGCTCATACAAACCGAAAATGAATAAATGGCTATTCCATGAGTACGTGACAAAGCATAAATGGAAAATTAAATTTTTATACGAATGAAATAGCCATAAGGGCTTAAGCTCATACAAACCGAGAATGAATAAATGGCTATTCCATGAGTACGTGACAAAGCATAAATGGAAAATTAAATTTTTATACGAATGAATCTAAATGTATAAACGAATAAATAAAAAAGATGAAACTAGGAATTACAGGGGCAACAGGTCAGTTAGGACAATTGGTTGTTGCCAGTTTAAAAGCTAAAGTTGGTGCTTCGGAATTGGTTGCATTAGTTCGGACCCCCGGAAAGGCGGCTATTTTAGGCATCGAATCACGTGCGTTTGATTATACAAAGGCTGAAAACCTTGCTGCTGCGTTAGCAGGCATCGACCGTTTGTTGCTGATTTCGGGAAATGAAATTGGACAACGTGCCGAACAGCATGCCAACGTTATTGAAGCGGCAAAAAAGGCAGGCGTAAAGTCGATTGTTTACACCAGTTTGCTTCGGGCTGATACCTCGTCACTTAATTTGGCAGCAGAACACGTTAAAACCGAACAAGCGCTTTTAAAATCGGGATTGAACTATACAATTCTTCGAAATGGATGGTACACCGAGAATTATACGGGGTCTATTGCCGGAGCATTGGCCGGTGGGGCTTTTATCGGGAGTGCCGGAAACGGAAAAATTGCATCGGCTGCCCGGGCCGACTTTGCCGAAGCCGCAGCCGTGGTGCTTACAACTGCAGGGCATGAGGGAAAGGTGTATGAGCTGGCCGGTGATACAGCATACATGCTGAGCGATTTGGCAGCCGAGGTTTCGCGGCAAGCAGGGAAAGAGATTCCATATCTGAACTTGTCGGAAACGGACTATGCCGATAAGTTAAAATCATTTGGCGTTCCCGAAGGATTTGCTGCGGCCATTGCCAGTTGGGATACTTCGGCTTCAAAAGGTGATTTGTTTGACGATGGAAAGCAACTGTCGAAATTAATTGGCCGCCCCACAACCCCTTTGGCTACTGTTGTTGCAGCCGCGCTTTAATTGGTGCAGCTTTTAACAGCATAAAAAGAAAGCCCGGACTTGAGCGAGTCCGGGCTTTCTGCAATTACCGGGTTTAAATCCGGTCTTTTCCGCGCGTGTATTTCAGGAAATAATATTTCAGCGGATTGGTATATTTCAGCATCTTCCACGGACGGCTGCTGTGCGGCTTGTGTACCACCGGCAAGTCCATACATACATAGTTTCGAAAACCCAGTTTGGTTGATTGGTGCGAGATAAATACATCGTACCAATCCTTTTCGCTTGAAAGGTTTTGGAACGAGAATTTTTTCAGAAAAGACGGAGTTAGCAGCGTGCAGCAAAAGCTTAAACTATGGCGCGTTGTCACAATCGGCTTCTTCTCCGATTTGAATTTGAGGTACGGAAAATTCACGTTGCCCTCCGTGTCAACCGTAATGGAGGCAATCATCCCGCAGTTTTCCAACGTTTGGCTCCGTTTATACAGTTCGTTCAGTGTTTCGGGCTTCACAATCACGTCCGACTCCACTAAAATCAGCGGAACGTTCAACTCCAGCGCTTTTTGTTGTATAATTTGAAGTACCAAGCGGTAGTTTGGCGATGGTGTGTCGGTAATATCTTCCAAATGCACCAACTCGTAACCAATTTCGGCCTGGTGTTGTTCCAGCAGGTCCTTATTTTCGGTTGTGCTGAAGTCGTTATAAATGATATGCCGGTTTGTTCCGCGTGCCGTTTTAATGGCGCGTGCTGATTCGAGCGTAGTTTCAATCGAATTTTTTACTGGGGTAATAATCAGGTATTCGGTCATATTATAAAGGATTAAATTCGAGCTTGAATTTTTGGGCTAATGCTTTTAAGTCGTCAACAACAGCCTGTTGTACCGGAACGCCGTTCCTTAGTCGTTCGGCAGTTGTTTCGCGTTCCGGGTCGCCCGGAATTAGCACCCGTTCCTGACCGGCAGCAACTTCGGCGTTGCGGAAAGTTTTAATCCAGTTGTCCATATGGGCTTTAAACTCGTTAGCCGGGCGGAAAGCGTCAATGCGGAAAGCGCCCAAAAAGTGGCCGATGCCATCGCCAACCGGGTTTGCCGGCGGGTCGAGGAAGGCCACAAACGGAGGTACCCAGGGTCCGTAGTTAGCGCCCGACAAAACAGCCGAAAAAATATCGACCATTGCTCCAAGGCAGTAACCTTTATGTCCTCCGTGGGTGCGGTCGCCTCCAAGCGGGAGCATCGAGCCGCCTTTTTTCAGGATGGTGGGGTCGGTGGTGGCATTTCCTTCTTTATCGGCAGCCCAGCCAACCGGCATTTCCTCACCTTTGCGTTGGAGTACTTCCAGTTTACCATTGGCTACGGTGGTGGTAGCCATATCAATTACCACGGGCGTTTCGTGCATGGCCGGAATAGCCACTGCAATGGGGTTTGTTCCCAAAAAGCGGCTTTTCGAGAACGTTGGCGATACCAGCGGACTGGCATTGGTGAGCGAAATACCAATCATATCGTGTTCCAACGCCATCATAGCGTGGTAGCCGGCAATACCGTAATGGTTCGAGTTTTTAACGGCTACCCAGCCACTGCCAACGTTGCGGGCCTTTTCCATGGCAATGCGCATGGCATGTGGGGCTACGGCCAAGCCAAGTCCAAGGTCGCCGTCCAGTACTGCGGTGGATGGGGTTTCGTGTACAATTTTCATGTTCGGTGCAGCATTTAAACGGCCCAATTCCCAAAGGCGGACGTACCCGCTCAGCCGGGCCACCCCGTGCGAGTCAACTCCGCGCAAATCAGCTTGGTTTAAACAGTCGGCTGCTTCTTCGGCCTGTTGCGGCGGGCAACCCATTTGAATAAATACTTGTTTGGTAAATTCTTTTAAATATGATGCTGATAAGGTCATTTTGTTGTTGATATTAGATGATGGAATTCAGATATTGAGAGGTAGGATTCAGACATTAGATGCTAGAATACAGCTGTTTGATATTGATTTTTATTGATGGTTTCTAAAAGCTCGGGCCTATTATCTAAAGTTGATGGTTCATTTTCGCACAATATCGCGGGCCGATGCCTGGGCTGTGGGCATAATCAGTATATCGTCAATGTTCACCGATGCTGGCCGTGAAACCATAAACCAAATAGTTTCGGCAATATCTTTGGCGTATAGCGGGGTAAAACCTTTGTACACGTTGGCAGCTCGTTGGCTGTCGCCTTTAAACCGGACGGTGGAAAATTCGGTGTCAACCGCACCGGGACAAATACTTCCCACTTTGACATTATGCTGGGACAGCTCAATGCGCATGGCTTTGCTGATAGCCGAAACGGCATGTTTTGTTCCGCAATACACAGAGCCGTTTGGGTAAGCTTCTTTTCCGGCAATAGAACTGATGTTGATGATATGGCCGTATTGTTGCTCAACCATCCAGGCCGAAACCGTACGGGTAACATACAGCAAACCTTTCACGTTGGTGTCAATCATTTGTTCCCAGTCGTCTGCATTGGCAGCAAAAATGGGTTCCATCCCGGCTGCCAGTCCGGCATTGTTTATCAGCACATCAATGTGCCGCCAAGGGGCGGGTAAGCTGGCAAGTGCATGGTCTACTTCGTTTTTAATGCGTACGTCGAATACCAGTGAAAGTACTTCAACACCCGTTTGGGCCAATTCTTTCTTCAGTTTTTCGAGGCGTTCGGCCCTTCGGCCGGTAATAATCAGGTTAAAGTTGTTTTGTGCCAGGATACGGGCTGTTTCTAACCCTATTCCGGAACTGGCCCCGGTAATTAATGCATTTTTTTGCGTCATAGTTCAGCGCTTGAATAAAAACAATACAAATTAATGTATTCAATTTGTATGGAAAAGTCATCTACTTGACTATTTTTGTTTTCGCGAAACAAGCTTTAAAACCCGTAATTATGGCTGAAATAACCGAAAATAAAGAGGCTTTTACCATTGAACAAATTGAAGAACCCAAAGATATTCATGAAATTGTTTTTAACCTAATGGTCAACCCAAATTTGGCCCCGGTGAATTATTTTAATGATTTTAGCGACGAGGGGGTGAAGCTTGAAAACCTGGGCAGCGACGATACCGACGATTCGGGTATTTTTACCACCGACAGTGGTGAACTGATGTCGATGACAACGCACGCCCTTCACCACCACCTGGAAAATGATCCTAAAACGGCCGCCGAAATTCTAATCAGCCGGGCAGCCCGGCGCATGGTTTGTTTTGGTGCCAAACCGCAGGCGGTGAGCGCATTCCTGTATCACATCAATATTGCCGACCCGAACGGGCAATTTATTGCTTCGGGAGCCAAACAAGGCCTGGAAAATGCAGCGGCTCAGTTTGGGATTAAAATTTCGGATCGGAAAATCCGGTTCGACTGTTTTGCCTCGCACGGGCCATTAACGCCAACGATTATCATTAGCATGATGGGCAGTGTGAGCGACAAAGAAAAAGTACTGACCCATCATTTTAAAGCCAAAAGCAACAATATTTTTGTATTGGGACGCTCGTTTGACGACATTAACTCGTCTGAATACCTCGAGTTTTATCATGGGGTTTCCGGTTCGCCACTACCTACATTCGATATTGATATGGAAGTGAAACTACATGGGGTGATGGCACAACTAATTGATAAAAACCTGATTTCGTCGGCCAGCCCGGTTGGAAAAGGCGGTTTGTTTTTCTCGCTGTTGCGTGCCGGTATGCCGGTTGGTTTGGGATTCGATATTACAACGGATGCAGAAATACGCCACGATGCCTTTTTGTTTGGCGAATCAATGGGGCGCCTGATAGTGGGTGTCCCGGTTGCCAAAGTCGACGATTTTGTCGATTTTATGAGCTCTACCAAGTTGCCCTTCTTCACCTTGGGGCATGTTACCAAAGGTGAAATCCGGATCGACGACGAGTCGTTCGGTTTTATTGATAAAATGAACCCCCTCGCTGAATGACAGTTTCACCTTACCAGGATTCTGACAAGAACAAGAAACAACAGGTTGAACAGATGTTCGACAATATTGCGCCGAAATACGATTTCCTGAACCATTTTTTGAGTTTGGGAATTGATAAGTTATGGCGAAAAAAGGCTGTGCGTATTTTAAAAAGCTACCAACCGAAACGTATTTTGGATGTGGCTACCGGCACCGGCGATTTTGCGATTGAGGCTTCGCGCATTCAACCCGACCAAATTGTAGGCTTCGACCTTTCGGAGCAAATGATTAACGTGGGGATTGATAAAGTGAAACGGCTCGGTTTGGATAAGCTGATTAGCTTTCAGAAAGGCGATTCGGAAAATATGCCTTTTGCCGATGCTTCGTTTGATGCAATTACCGTGGCGTTTGGCGTGCGTAACTTCGAAAACCTGGAGAAAGGCTTGCAGGAATTTTACCGGGTGCTGAAACCTGGTGGGGTTGCTGTAATCCTGGAATTTTCAAAACCGAAATATTTTCCGTTTAAGCAAATTTACCAGTTTTATTCGTTCCGGGTTTTGCCCCGTTTGGGCGGAATGATTTCGAAAGACTCGTCGGCATACAGCTATTTGCCCGTGTCGGTCATGGCTTTTCCCGACGATCAGGCTTTTCTGTCGGTACTTAAACGGTCCGGTTTTACCGAAACCCGCCAGTGGCGGTTAACTTCGGGAATTGCAACAATCTACCTGGGGCGTAAATAAATTTGCTTTTCCGCCTGGCCAAAACAATAATTTCACAAAAATCCGGTTCTCAATAGGAATGCAAACGTGTATCCATTGAAAAAGCAACTCTTCGTCATACTGCTTCTTTTGCTCGGTGCAACTGGCTTTGCTCAAAAAGCGCACGTGCTGAATTTGACCAATTTTGATAACCGCAAAATTCACTTTGGTTTTAGTTTGGGGATGAATGTACAGGATTTTCGCCTGGAACATTGGTCGCCAATTGGCAGCAACCCCGTGGTACGCGACAACCCCGACTGGGGAAGCCTGTTTCCCGGTGAAGTTGACCGTACCGATACCGTGCGTGCCGATATTCAAACGATAAACCCGGGTTTAACCGTGGCTATTGTAACCAACTTGCGCTTGGGCGAATATTTCGATTTGCGTTTCCTGCCGGGCTTGTCTTTCGGAGAACGGCGGCTGGTTTATTCCATTCAAAACGGCGAATCGGCCAATGCCGAGTACCTTCCGGTGTACGATGTCAACACCGGTACCACCGACCTGCAATTTGTTTCCATCAAATCAACTCTGATTGATTTTCCGATTCTGCTTAAATACAAGTCCAGCCGATTAAATAATCAACGTCCCTATGTAATAGGCGGTTGTGCTTACCGCATCGATATTTCGAAATCGGCGGAAGAAGACCTCGTGCAGCTGAAAAAAGGGAGTTTTTACCTTGAAGCCGGTGTGGGGCTGGACAGTTATCTCCGTTTTTTCCGTTTTTCAACCGAGCTGAAAGTGAGCATCGGGTTGAGCAACATGGTGGGAGATGCCCCGCTCGAACAACGCCAGTACTATACCCATGCGCTGAAGAACATTCGTTCGAATGTTTTTACCCTCAGTTTCCATTTCGAATAGCCATTCGGCAGATTGCCCATTTATCTGTACTTTTGCCGGGCAAGTACACACCATTGAATGAAGAAAGATTTCAACCTGTCCCTGACACCGAAACAAGCGTCGGCCGAAGAGTTTTACCGTCCGCTTATTGCATCAAAACTTGGAGTTGATGACTCCGAAATTACAGCGATTGTCGTTCGCCGCCGTTCTATTGATGCCCGTCAGCGCCAGATTAAAATTAACCTGGGGGTAATGGTGTATTTGGGTGAAGAGCCCCAAGCTGAACACAAAACCTACATCTACGGCAATGTGGCCCACAAAACGCCGGTTGGTATTATTGGTAGCGGACCGGCGGGTTTGTTTGCTGCGTTGCGCCTCGTCGAGCTTGGTTATAAGCCGATTGTGTTTGAGCGCGGTAAAAATGTGAGCGAGCGCAAACGTGATATTGCCAAAATTCACCGCGAGCATTTGGTCGATCCGGATTCGAATTACGGGTATGGCGAAGGTGGTGCCGGAACCTTTTCGGACGGCAAGTTGTACACCCGCTCTAAAAAACGCGGGAGTGTGGAAAAAGTGCTCGAAGTACTCGTTCAGTTTGGTGCCGATCCGCAAATTCTGGTTGATGCCCATCCGCATATTGGAACCAATAAGCTGCCGGGCGTTATTGCCCGTATGCGCGAACAAATTCTGGCAAGCGGCGGCGAAATCCACTTCAATAGCCGTGTGAGCGATTTAATACTGAACGGCGATAAATGCACCGGCATTGTACTGGCCGATGGAACCCAGGTTGCGTGTGCATCTGTTGTGCTGGCAACCGGTCACTCGGCCCGCGATATTTACGAAATGCTCAACCGTCGTGGCGTGAACCTCGAAGCCAAATCGTTTGCTATGGGCGTTCGTATCGAGCATTCGCAAGCTTTAATCGACAATATTCAATACCATCAGGACAACCGCGGCCCTTATTTGCCTGCTGCCATTTATTCGTTTGTAGAACAGGTAAACGATCGTGGGGTGTATTCGTTTTGCATGTGCCCAGGTGGTTTTATTGTTCCGGCCGCCACATCGCCGGGCGAGCTGGTGGTGAATGGCATGTCGCCTTCGCAACGAAACTCGCCGTTTGCCAATTCGGGGCTGGTTGTTGAAGTGCATCCCGAAGATTTGCGCGAGTTTCAGCATTTCGGCGTTTTTGCAGGGCTGGAGTTTCAGAAGTCAGTTGAAAAACTTTGCTTTGAACTTAACGGCCACACGCAGTTTGCACCGGCACAACGCATTTCCGATTTTGTTTCGGGCCACCGCTCGGCCGATTTGCCCGAAAGTTCGTACCGTCCCGGGCTGGTTTCGTCGGCCCTGCACGATAAATTACCCAAACGCATCAGCAGTCGCTTACGCGAAGGGATTTTGCAGATCGACAAGAAAGCCCGTGGTTTTAACACCAGCCAGGGAGTGGTGCTTGGGGTTGAATCGCGCACGTCGTCGCCGGTACGTATCCCCCGGAATGAAGATACGCTTCAACATATTCGGATAAAAAACCTGTACCCTTGCGGCGAAGGTGCTGGCTATGCCGGTGGAATTGCCTCGTCGGCTATTGATGGTGAGCGCTGTGCCGACGCCATTGCCGAAATGCTTAAGTCGCGGATTGGATTAAGGATTATCGATTAACGAACGGAAGAGAAGCAGTTTCAGTCAACCATTCAATGCTTCAACATTTCAAGCATTCCTCTCCGGAACTCGGATAAACAAATGGCCGTTGCCATGGACACGTTGAGCGACTCGCTGCCACCTCTGCCAAAAGATGGAATGTGAACCTTCCGGCTCACAAGTTGCCCCACTTCCGTACTGATGCCGTTGCCCTCGTTTCCCATCACTAAAATTCCGTTTGAGCTGAGTTTTTCGCGGTAAATGTTTTCGCCCCCCAGATAGGCACCGTAAACAGGAAGGTTTGTGTTTGAAGCTTCTTTTAGCGTTTCGGGCAGGTTGAGGTAATGCAGTTTGACCCGCAAAATAGCGCCCATGCTGGCCTGAATAACTTTTGGGTTGAAACAATCGACGGTGTTTTCGGAACAAAGCAGGTGTTCAATGCCAAACCAATCGGCCAATCGGATAATTGTTCCCAGGTTCCCCGGGTCCTGAATAAAATCGAGGGCCAGGCTCAGTTTCCCTTCAAGCTGTTTCAAGCTAAAATCTGCCGTTGGCATTTCAAGCACAGCCAGCGAGTTTTGAGGCGATTGCAGCAAACTGGCCTTCTTCAGCTCATCCGCATCGGTTTCAATCACTTCGATTTTTGTACCTATTAGTAGGGAATGTTCCAACAAAAAACCGGGAGTTGCACATAGCAACTTCAGCCTAAAACCCGATTGCAGCGCTTCGGTAACCAATTTATCACCTTCAACCAGGAAAACTTGTTGCTGATCGCGCACTTTTTTGTGGGCAAGCGATTGTATGAACTTGATTTTGTTTTTGCTTAGCATCACCGGAATCTTTGTCGGGTAAAAATAAGCAGCCCAACGGATTTTTTGGCAAGTACGAAGTTTATTTTATGGTTTGTTTGACAACTGAAGGCAAAACATTCGGCCAGATTATAGGGGCAAAAATCAAAAATCTTTCAATATTTGCAGACGGAGAAACAACAACTTCGGCCTTATTTTCAAAATAAAACAATCCTTACAGCGGAGACAGAAAACATGATGAAACCCCGTTTTTTTCAGTTTGGCCGGCAGGTAACCACCCTGTTGTTTGTTGTGTACCTGTTGGCTTCCTGTTCTGCAACCCGCTTTGTACCCGAAGGCAGTTATTTGCTGAATGATGTTGATATTCATGCCGATAATAATAAACTGAAAAAGGAAGAATTGCTGAAACAAATCCGCCAGCGCGAAAACCTGACGATTTTAGGCTTCCTGAAATTTCACCTGGCGATGTATAATTTGTCGTCGAAAGAAAAAACCGACGACTGGTTGAAACGGATTGGCGAAGCGCCGGTAATTTATCAGGATTACCAAACCATACAGTCGATGCAGCATTTGCAGGTGTATTTGCGCAACAAAGGTTACTACGACGCTATTGTGGCCGATACCATAATTTTTAACGAGAAAAAACGCAAAGCCAACCTGGCGTTTACAATCCAATCGGGTTTGCCTTATTTGGTTAACAATTATCGGTACCGGATTGACGATCCGCGGTTGGCCCCGCTGGTATTTTCGGATACAGCTTACCAAACGGTGAAGCCCGGCGATATTTTTGACGTGGATGAGCTGAACGCAGAACGGCAGCGGATAGCTACGTTATTGAAAAACCACGGTTATTACGACTTTTCGGTTGATAATGTGCAGTATTTGGCCGATACCACCTTGACTGCAAAAGAAGTTGATTTGACCATGGAAATAGGCGATGGCGACCTGAATAGCGAAAGCGATTCACTGGTTCATTTTCGCAAGTACGTGGTACGTAATTACCGGATTAATACCAGTTTTGCTCCCATGCAACTAGCACAAAAGAACGGAGAAATGGCGCTCGATACGCTTTTTGAACCGCCTTACACGTTTATTTATAAAGATAAACTGCGCTATAACCGCGAACTGCTCGAAAATATTAACCGGATAAAAGACAGCACCTATTATTCGCTGCTTAATGTCGAAAAAACCTTTCGCTCGCTCAACCAGCTGCAACAGTTCAAGGTAGTGAACCTCAATTTCGACGAGGTTCCGGAACTGGGCAACGATTCGATTGGGGTACTCGATTGTAACCTGTTGCTGTCGCCCAACCCGCGCCAAAGTTTTTCGGTGGAGGTTGAAGGGACCAACTCGTCGGGGAACCTGGGGGTTGCCGGAAACCTGAACTATCAGCATTTCAATCTGTTTCACGGCGCCGAAATACTGGACATAACCCTGCGTACCGCCTGGGAACGGCAAGAAGCGTTGGTATCTAACAGTACATTCGACTTTAATACCCGCGAACTTGGGCTCGAAGCATCCATCAGCCTTCCCAAGTTTTTAGCGCCCCTTAAAGGCAACCGTTTCTTTAAATACCAGGTTCCGCAAACCGTGTTTACGGCAGGGTATAACTACCAGCAGCGCCCTGAATATACGCGAACAATTGCCAACTTCAAGTTTGGCTACTCGTGGAAAAGTAAAGCTTACCGCACAAATTACCTGAACCTGCTCGACTGGAACATGGTAAACCTGTCGGCCTTTGACCAAGATTTTATCAACTCCATCCAGGATTTGTACATTAAAAGTAGTTATACCGACCACATGATTATGGCCATGAACTACACCCTGGTAGACAATACTCAGCATATTGAGCGCGACAATACGTACCATTATTTTCGATGGGGGGCCGAGTCGGCAGGAAACCTGCTGGCGGCAGCTGTTAAACTGAGCGGACGTGATAAATACCAGACCGTTGACCCGGATACCAATGAACAGCTTGAGTATTACCGGGTATTGGGGACCCGTTTTGCCCAGTACCTGAAAACCGACCTGGAATACCGCTACGGCTACCAACTCGATAAATATAACTCGCTGGTGTCGCGCGCCTTTTTGGGTATAGCGCTGCCGTATGGTAATTTTGATGTAATGCCTTTCGAGAAAAAATACTTTGGGGGAGGGGCCAACGGAATCCGTGCCTGGCAGGTGCGCACCCTGGGCCCTGGTACTTATTTGGCACCCGAGGGTTCGTACCCCAACCAGAACGCCGATATTAAGCTCGAAGGGAACCTGGAATACCGCTACCGTTTGTTGGGTATTGTTGAAGGCGCTTTCTTTTTGGATGCCGGAAACATTTGGGCCATTAACTCGAAAGATAACCGCGAAGGTGCGGTGTTTCAATTCAATCAATTTTTTAAGGAGATTGCTATTGGCACGGGGGCTGGTTTACGTTTCGACTTTAACTACTTTGTTTTTCGACTTGATATGGGCATAAAAATGCGCGATCCTTCGCTTCCTGCCGGGCGTCGTTTTATTTGGGGCAATTATCCCATTACCGGCGACCATTTCAACTTTAACTTTGCCATTGGCTATCCGTTCTAACGAAATCAAAATAAACCCGAGACCTTGCAGGTGTAATACGCTGCTTTGTCCGCTTTTTTTTAAGTTGCTAAGGCACTGGGGTAGCAGAACGATAAAGGCTTGTGCTTGTTTAATGGTGGTGCCCCGTTTGTTTTCAGCGCGTTGGTACAACCGCGTTCATGGCAAAGTATTCGTAGCGGTTAATTTTTCCGGCAGGGTCGTTTGAAATGAAGGTTTCAACCTCGCGTTCGTCTTCAACGGCAATTAGGCCAAGCCCATAAATTGATTCAGGATCAAGTACCGGCCCAAAAGCCAAAACTTTCCCTTGGTTCATCAGCGCTGTCCAGTAGGCAATGTGTTCCATCATGATGCTGTGCTCATCAGCGGTCATTGTCTGGGCAAAATCAGGCCGCGACGGACGTAGGTACAATACAAAGTATTTGGTTTCCATAGGTTATTGTTTTAAGGTGTTTTACAAATCAATTTTCTCGGGTAAAATCTCAGTTTACATTGAGCTAGTTTTACCTGTTTGTATTGAAAACCACACAATATAACTGCGTATAAGCGGTTTTTTTTATCAATACTTACCTTGTGTATTGGGGGTCGAAGTCAATCATCCATTCTATCCCAAACTTATCGCGGAACATGCCAAAATACGAACCCCAGGGACTGTCGTCCATCGGCATTTCTATTTCTCCGCCTTCCGAAAGTCCCCGAAATAGCTTATCGGCTTCTTCCTTGCTTTCGGGGCTTATCAGTATTTTGCTCCGGGTTTCCCGTTCGTTGTGTTTTCCCAACTGTTCCGGGGTATCGCTTCCCATAAGCATACTGTGTTTACCAATAGGCAAAGCAATGTGCATAATTTTATCTGCTTCCTTTCCCCAATTGGGGGCGCCTTCAAAATTCATCTCTTTAAAGCGGACAATGCTTGTAAAGTTGCTGCCAACTACCGATTTGTAAAATGTAAATGCTTCTTCGGCATTGCCGTTAAAATGGATGTAAGGATGAATGGATGCCATACGTTTGCATTTTTAGATTGTACAAGCTGCTACACGAACGAATTTGTGCGGCTGCTGTGGGAGTTGACTTCAATTTTTTGTGTTTTCCAAAACGTTTTTCAGGTTGCCAAGCCCTGTTTCCAAGTCGCCGCCTATCATTTTTTCCATGTTTATAAACAGCAGCATCAGGTTAAACGGGTAGGGCATTTTGCCGCTAAAGCCCCAAACAACCTTGGTTTGCCCATCGGTTAGCGTTTCGGTGGTCATGTAAGCAGGTTCGGTGGCTTCAAAAGGTTTTATAAAACGAAGTTCGAAGTCAATGCGTTCGCCTTCGGTTATTTTTTTAATTTCTTGTTCGCCAATGCCAACATCGTCTTTATCGCTTTCCCAGCGGTATACAAAGCCAACTTCGCCGTCGGTGCCGGTGTACGCTTTTTTCATCGCGGGGTCCAGGTTGTTCCACTTGCTGTAATTATCCTGGTTTTTTAGGTACCTAATGTAGTCAAACACGTCTTGTTTTGGTTTGTCAATGGTAATGCTTCGTTCAATGGCATACTCTTTTTTTACAAACAAGGCTACAACCAGCGGGATAGCCACCATAATTGCCAGGGCAACAAGTATTTTCTTTAGGATTTTCATGGTGCAAATTAATTATTTTTTGTCAATGGTTGGTACAGTTGTCGGGGCGGATTTCGGAGAGCGTCTTCGTTCAACGGACGAACACCCCCTCTGCAACCGTGCGATTGCATCGCGTGGCTATTTTGAACCATTTAATGCCAATCACCTCTTTTAATAATCCTTGTTCCACTGCATCATCAGCAAGTCCAAATCAGGCTACAACAGCAACGCTTATTAAGTAAACAGCTTTGGGATTCAGAAATTTGTACTTGCGGCTCCTATTTGTGCCATAACTAACATTGGCTAATTTAAGAAAAAACTAGCAAACCACGCGATGCAATCGCGCGGTAGCGGGAGGAGTCTATATAGGTAAGAAGAACAATCTTATTCATTTGTCTTATCAAAAATATCATTGTTTAGTCTCTGAATTTCAATGAAGTTAATTATGTAATAGATGATGGAATATAGTATCAACAAGCAAAAAAGAATTGACCAGTTTAACTCAATTTCGAAACTTTTTATATTTAAGACAGTAATATTGATTGTTTTTTTTCTCAAATAATAATCTAATATATAGCAGACAGTTGAGATGAGAAAATATCTTAAAAATGAGTTTCTTACTTTATCAATGCTGCCTCTTAATTGTGCTATGTATTTTTTGTTTTTCACACCACCAATATTAAACGTTACAATCAGTCCTAACCCGACGGAGAACATAATACCTGATACGGTGTAAATTGTATTTATAAAGAAATCATCAAGCTGTATTGAACATGCTAATGAGATTGAAATAAAGATTCCTATTATGATTGATATCCTAATTATTGTTTTCATTTATCAATTCATTTAAAAATTTCTCCATCTCTTGATATAACTGAGGTTCATTAATTTTGTTTGTTTCTGTCAATTCAATATCAACAGATTTAGTTTTAAGTATATCGCTACCTGTAATTACCCCATTCTTTTTGGTAGAAAAAGAAATATCATCAGTCTCACTAATTGGTTTCATGTATGCTCCCATAATTTTCTGATAATCAGCTTCTGACATTTTTCTAGGCTTTGTGAATTTTATTAATAACTCAGCGGAAACAATATTATTATCAATTATTTTATCCAAACTACTTACATCTTTTATTAAATCTGTAAGTAAATCTAACGATAATGCAAATTTTTTATGACCAGTGTCATCTTGCTTATCCATAAAATTAACTGTTTTATCTTTTACAGTTATCTTTTTTATATCACTCAATTTTGTTTCATTCTGTGATACTACAATAGGAGTAAATTCATACAACATTGAAGCCCTTTCTTTTTCTAATAACCAATTTATATATACTTGTAGCCTTTTTATATTAATATTGGATTGTAAATTAGTTATTACAAAATCATTATTTAGCAAAAAATAATAATGCTCCTTGTAAATAATAGAAGTCCCTGCTTCTATATTTTCCAGCTCGTTAATGGAAATTTTCTCATGTTTTAAAAATGTATCTGGGATGTTAGGAACATCTTCAGCGTGAGTAATTCGCAATACAACTCCCGATACAAATTTTTGTTGGCTTATACTAAAATCAGATATTAAATCTTCTTCTCGTTTAATGTCTTCGCTGTTCAGTTGCATCCTTCGTGTTTCAGCTATGCTTCCCTGTAATTTATTTGTAATGTTGTTTAATATGCCACTATTTGATTGAGTGATTTCATTATTCTCAATTCTAAAAGCACGCAATTTTAGATTTTTCGGTTTATTTGCCATATTGGTTGTTTTATAGTTATTATTCAGTTTATAAATATCCTGTCTATAATTTCCGTCATAATTTTAGGAAATTTCGCATAGTTTTTTTTAAATGGTGTATAACGTCCCTATCTATTCACCCCAATATCACCGACCCCAAAAACATAAACTTATTATTTCGTTTTGGTTAGCTGTATTAGCTGGCTGGCAAATTTAGCTTATCGCCTTTTGGCAAATTGTTTAAAAATGAAAATTGCCATAGCCAAGCATACTAAAAATGATACACAAGGCGTATTGTTTTCGGCTTTGGTAAGTTATTGTTTTTTTATCGTAAGTAGATTTGCTAAGCCAGTAATTTATTAACAGGTTTTACTGTAATTATGCAGTGCGTTTTTGTAAACCCGGCTGGTTTGTACGCATGTAAAAATAGTTAGCGCGATGGTGGGCGGCTCCAAAGGAGTCGGGCTCGCTTCAGCCAATGTTTCTTTTTAATAGGTATGTAATGCCCCTGACATTGAAGCATACTTATCTGGCGTAAAACAAACCGAAGGCGGCGAAAAACAAACCGAAGTTGCCGTAAAACAAACCGAAGGCGGCGCAAAACAGATTAGTTTTTGCGAAAAACAGATTAAAGTTGCGGCAAAACAGGTTAAAGGCGCCGTAAAACAAACCGAAGGCGGCGAAAAACAGGTTAGTTTTTGCGAAAAACAGGTTAAAGTTGCGTCAAAACAGGTTAAAGGCGCCGTAAAACAAACCGAAGGCGCGGCAAAACAGGTTAGTTTTTGCGAAAAACAGGTTCAAGTTGTGGCAAAACAGGTTAAAGGCGCAGTAAAACAAACCGAAGGCGCGGCAAAACAGGTTAAAGGCGTGGCAAAACAAACCGAAACCGGCGCAAAACAAGCCGAAACTGCCGTAACATAATTCCAATACCGCAGCGCTAAATTTGATTGGCGCAGCGAAGTGGGTACTAATCGTTACACGGTTTTTAGAGCGTGTTTGTAAGTTGCCTGCAAGACTTTTTGCCCTGAAAAAGCCAGGGCTGTATTACTTGCGCCGGTAGGCCTTCAACCAAATAAGGAAACCACTAATAAGCACCATCAGTAAACACAAGCCCGAAAGGGGTACATACAAGATGTAAAAGGGCCCGATAAGGTGTTCGAAAATGCGGCCCGTGTGTATTTCCAGGGCTGTGCTCCACAACGAGAGGGGCGAAGCATCGAGCAAGGCCTGGGGCATGGGCCATAGCCTTGGGCTATCGAAGTTTTTCATCCCCATGTTGTAGTCGAACAAAATGTGTTCGCCTTCGCGTGTTTGGGCATAACCACTTATCAGGTTATCCGATAGGGGGCGGCCGCCATTTTGGGCAGGGGCGCCGCCGGTAAAGGCATCAAGCACCCGGTTTTGCCGAATATCCCACACAAAAAGCCCGCTAAACGAACCTACCAGGTAGCAGGCCGGGCCAGTTTGTTGCAGCACATTGCAACCCATAACGCTTACCGGCGGTTGTACGCCTACGGTTTTTGCCTGCTGCTTTAAGCCCGAATCGAAAAAAAAGAAACCATCGGATGTTGATAGCAGGTATTGTTGCAAGGTTTCGTCCCACAGGCCGCAA
>JBKEAN010000013.1:0-15893 GCA_047972415.1 Mangrovibacterium sp. | reverse complement strand
CTATTCCATGATGGGCTGTTGCAAAGCTGCCGGGGTAAACTTCCGCGACTGGATGGTTTTCTTCCTTGAAAACGTTCACCGCTACGACTCCGATTACACCAAAGACCTGGCTGAACTGCTACCGCACAACTTCAAACCCCTAAGCCAAAGTCACTCCTAAACCGCTCAAAGTTCTCCGAACATTTTAAAGAAACTTTCAAAGAAAATCACTCTGCCTACAAAAACAAGACGGGGTTTAGCGAATGCTTACTCCTGAAGGGTGGGAAACAGGGTGCATAGGAGATTATGCCCCTTCGACCGGTGGTTTTGCTTTTAAATCTGAATGGTGGTCAGATTATGGAGTTTCAGTAGTAAAAATAAAAGATATTCAAGAGGACTATACAATAAACTTATCTAATTTGTCAAAAGTAGATTTGACGGATAAAAAAATAGATGATAAATTTAAAGTGAAGTCGGGTGATGTGTTAATTGCAATGACTGGAGCAACAGTTGGTAAATATGCTATTGTGCCAATTACTGATTATCCAATCTATGTTAATCAACGAGTTGGGTATTTTAATCTTGAACAAGATCCGATTAAAAAATTACCATTTCTTATAAACTCATTAAATCAGAATTATTTCAGAGAAGCTATATTTATTTTAGCAAGTGGTGCAGCTCAACCAAATATCAGTAATGAACAAATAAATAGTATTTTATTAGTTCTGCCACAAAGAGAAATATTAGAAACATACAATGAGCTTTTAGAAACTTCATATCACCGAATTTTAAACAACCAAAAACAAAATCAGCAACTTTCCACTCTTCGAGATTGGCTTTTGCCTATGTTAATGAACGGTCAGGTAAAAGTATCTGATTAGTTCGGTAAATTATCATTTATCCGATTGTTGAGTTCGATTTTAGAGTCCAATGAAGAAAGAACATCTGCGATTTGACGTTGAGAATTAATATCATCTGGAATATCAAAATGCAAGTTTTCTAAGTCAGAAGGATTAATTGACGGATAAGAAGATACACTTGTTTCAGCTATAGAATGTAAATACTGGGTAATGTGTTTTTGTGTAAGTTTGTAATACAAGTATTTGGGATCAACTGTTTGATCAATAACGTCTAATGTTGTAAATCCAGTTGAAACAACCATGTTATCGGCTGGGTTTTCAATAATTCCAAAATGCTCAAGATTTGGTCTTACATTTGAGTATAAAATTGTATTCTTCTTTACTAAACGCTGGGCTCTGCTTGGTGCTTCTCTACGGCTAAGCATTTGCATTTGGGAAATGCAATTTCGAGTAAGACTACTTGTATCCAAATACAATATATCTTCAAATTTATCTGACCGAGATAATGTCAAAGCATTTGTTTTGCAAACGCCATTATCACCTCCAATTTTAATTTTTCTCATAACCCTAATCCTCCCAACTGTTTCATTATTTCCTCATCCAGGCGATTGCTTTCAGTAAAGAGTTCGGCAAGAGTTTGTTTGTAAGCTGTCATTTTTGCTTCAAACTCTTCAGTAGTAATGTCGGTATATTCAATTTTAATGTCAAAGTATTGACCAGCAGAGAGCGAGTATCCCTTTTCTTTTATCTCGTCGTATGTAACCGCCACACTGAAATTCTCAATCGACTCCTTGTTTTGGAAGGTAGAAACGATTTGACTAATCTCATCGGGCAAAAGTCGACGTTTTTGGTTATTGCCTTCTTTGTATTCTTCGCCCAGTTTAGAGGCATCGATAAGTACCACACGGTCGGCCGTATGCGATTTGTCGAAGAACAATACAGACACATTGGTACCGGTATTGGCAAATACATTGGACGGCATACTGATACAGCCATAAGCTATACGGTTATCAACAATATGTTTTAGGATTTTATTTTCGATACCACTTTTGGCCGTAATAAACCCGGTAGGAATCACGATAGCTCCTTTTCCTGAATCTTTCAGCGAATTGATTACATGCTGAATAAAACAGGTGTAAATCTCCATTTTATCCTTATCTTTTGGCTTTATCTTAGGAACACCAGCCCAAAAACGAGCCGGCATGGCTGCAATTTTTTCGCGGGTATCGGAGAAATCCATTTTGAATGGAGGATTGGAAACCACGAAATCAAACTGACGTAGTGATTGCCCATCATCGCTTTTGTGGTAAGAAGATACAAGCGTGTCACCCTGTATGGCATGGTCGAGTGAAGAAACCAAGCCATTGAGCAACAGGTTTAGCTTAAACATTTTGTTGGAACGCTGCGAAATATCTTGTGCGAAAATGGTACATCGATCTTCTCCAATTTGGTGTGATAGTGCCATTAATAATGTTCCCGTACCAGCTGAGGGGTCGTAACATTCGATATTGTGCAAGTCAGCATTTTCACCCACAAGCAATCGTGCCATAATGGTAGCAATGGCATGAGGCGTATAATATTCGGCATATTTTCCTCCTCCGGCAGTATTGTAATCCTTGATAAGGTACTCAAATATGGTAGCAAAAAAGTCGTAGTGTTCGTTGAAAGCCTCTTCGAAAGAGAAATTCGCTAACTTATCAACCATAGCACGAGCAAACGAAGCCCGTTGAGCCGTATCGGTTACATAGTGTGTAAGCGGTTCGAAAAGTGGAATTCGGGTATTTTGAGTCGTTTGCGTAGCAAAAATATCCATGTTCCGATTGGCAATATCGGTCATGGTGCTATCAAAAATCAGATCGAAATCGCCTTTTGAACTTTGATTCCAAAGGTTTGCAATCAAATGTTGCGGTTCGAGTCGCAACAAATCGGGCGAAAGCGAAGCTAACAAGATCATTCTCTCCTTGTCGGAAAGTTCGGCATAAGCCATTTCCCAATGTTTAGCTTGCTGAATCGGTTTTGCAAACGGACTCATTGACTGCTTTAATTCATATCCAAACTTGTCGTTTAGGAACTTATATAGAAATACCTGTGTAATGATTTTATATTCGTTACCATCATTGCCCATTCCATAGGTTTGGCAAGTGGCTTTTAGCGCATCGATTAATGCAACGGTTTTTTCTCTGATTGGCATGAAATAATTATGGTATTAAGCCGCCGGATAGGTGGTGTTATATTGACTTAGATATTGTTTGGCTATGCGATTTTGCACAAAAGTGTAATCGTCCATCTCGGGTTCTATTTGCGGGAAATGGTTCAACGTTTGTGCAATAAGTGATAATACGGTTTGTTCGAAATAGGTATCTCTTTTCAGAATATCATTGCGGTCGTACACCTTTTGGTCTATGTCCGATTTTATGATATTGAGAATTGCCATAATTTCCTCGTCGAGAAATGAGAACATGGGTTTTTTATTGCTCTCGGTTCGTTCCTTGTTTATCTCGCGAATGCGTTTGTGCACCCTTGCAAATTTAGTGTCGCCGTTGTATTTTTTGAGCAACGTATTATTCCGCAACTGCAACTCATGAAGCCGTTTAATTACATCGTCGAGCGCAGCACTTTCTTCATTGAACTTGGCCATGGTATCCACCACGAAACCATGCTCTTTGAAACGTTGCATAAAAGCCTCGCGCAATGACATAAATTCGGGGTCGTCCTGATCTATATTTCCGGTGAATGCCTGAATGGCTTGCGACCATTTCGATTGGAGTATCTCCCTCGAAACAATTTTCAGTTCTTCTTCTCCAATCTTATTGAAATTGAAGCGAATGTCCTGCATAGCTTCGTTAATGAGTTTCTTTGTAGTATCTGACCCTGCGAAAGCCTCTTTTTGGTTGATAATATCGATATGGTGTTGCACTTCGGAAAGCATCTGTGGCAGCTTTATTATTTCGAGCTTTGCAAAAGCAGCTTTGAGAGATTCGTCACCAAAGGTACGGATAATGTTGGCACAATCACGGGCTGCAACCAGGGCTTTTTTGAGGTCGAGCAAAACAGCTTTATCTTCAATCGTAGAAATTTCTGTACTGAAATCCTCAACATTGTTCGTGCTGAATTCAAACAATATTTGACGAACTTCCTGCATTTGTTTGATAAGTTCTTGAGGATTTTCAAGTACTTGTGAAAATGTATCTATTGTATTATCTTCACCTACTTCTCCGACATCATTGAAACGATTTAGTTCAGCCAAATAAGCTTCATTGGTTTGTTCGAAATTACGTTTAATATCGGCAAAGTCAATTACATAGCCATAGCGATTGTCTTTGTATGGGCGATTGACGCGAGTCAAAGCCTGTAAAAGGTTATGATCTTTCAGTTTTCGACCAAAATACAAACGTTTGAGACGTGGAGCATCAAATCCGGTAAGCAACATGTTGAAGACAATGAGAATATCAACTGTCATGTTCTTTTTAAAATCCTTCACCACTTGCTTGCGTGTGTCTTTGTCGTCGGTATCATGCAAAATCAAACCCGCACGGAACTTAGACTTTTGGGAAGCTGACTGATTAATTTCATTTTGTATTTCATCAAAATAAGCAAAAAGTTTCCTTGCCTGTTCGCTTGTTTCGCAAATGACCATACCACCTAAAGTATTATCACCTCTAATTTGGCGGAAACGCTTTAAGTCGAAGATAATATAACGTAGAAGCTCTTTTACATAATTTTCGTGTTCGATAATCTCACTTTTACGAACATCTTTTTTCTCTACCAAGGTTTCTAACTTATCGTACACCTCCGATAATTTTTCTTTGTAGGAGGTTTCAATATCTTCGCGAATTATTTTAAGCGTGTAACCGTCCTGAATTGACTTATCGTAATAGTAGGTATGTAAATAGTTGCCAAATACCTGCCATGAGGCACGTTCTTCTTTAAGCAATGGAGTTCCGGTTAATGCAATTTTAATGGAATTTCTGTCTGCATCAAAAAGGTTTGCCAAGAAACTGCCTTTCGGGTTGTAGCCCCGGTGTGCTTCATCAACAATAAAAATACGCTGTAAATTGGTGGCATAGGCTGGTATATCAATTCTTTCTTTGTCCTCTGCAAAACGGTGAATATTCACGACCGTAATTTCAGCCTGACCGCTATTGCCCTGTAAAGCCTGATTTGAACGAAACTGAGCCATCAGCTCAGCTCTTGTATTGGCAGTTGTTACCATCAATCCCCTTGCTTCAAATTCCTGAGTGGCTTGTTCCAGCAAATCGAGTCGGTCAACAATGAAATAAAATTTAGCCACTTGATTTCTCTTAGCATAATAGTCTGTCAGAATATAGGTTAGATAATAAGAAAGAGCTGTTTTACCACTACCCTGTGTATGCCAAACAACACCTGATTTTACTCCTTCGTTTAAATGTCGTTCAATGGCATACGAAGCAAAAAGCTGTTGATAGCGCATAATGTGCTTTTCGTCCTTTTGCTCTATTATACCATCAACCTCACGCTCCATCTTAACGTATGCTATACCGTAACGCAGTATATAAAGCAAACGGGCAGGACTGCACATGGAAGTGAGTACTCGGTTAGTTGGTTTGTTTATATCTAAATTTGTTTGATATTCGGGAGCATGGTGTATTACCTGGCAGTTAAAGTCTGTAAGTATTTTCTTCTCTGTATTTGTATCAATGTCTTTATATTGAAAATTTTTATGAAAAGGCGCAATTGACAAATTGCCGATATTCTCTTCCCGAAAACAATTGAACGGAGCTTGCTGGCGAGCACTCGTGCAATAGAAGGCACCCTGAATGGGAACAATGCCACCCAATGTATCATACTCCATATTGTTAGAGAAAATCATCAACTGAGTTATGTTAATAAATCGCCTGAACTTTTTGTTTGGAAAGCGTTGACGATTCATCCGTTGACTTTCGGCCACCATACCGCCCAAGTTATTTGGTTTCTTAACTTCGACAAAAACAAGGGGAAGACCATTTACAAAAAGTGTTATATCAGGTCGAAACTCGTCCTGACCATTTTTGCAAGTGAATTCGGCTGTAAAATGAAATGTGTTATTAAGAGGGTTCTCAAAATCAACTAATCGGGTTGGAGAAACAGATTTTAGTCTATTGAAAAAACTACGACCAAGGTCATCATAATCGAGTTCCTGACGTATTGTTTGCAATGTTTGATTAAATTCCGCTTCATGTCCCGGATTGAGTTTCTGAAACTGTGAGCGAAATATGTCAAGTAATATATTGGTATCTCCATCGAAGACTTTACCAGATTGTTCTTCGGATAATTTGCCATAATAAGTATAGCCAAGTCGTGTAAGGTGAACAAGGGCAGGCATTTGAACCCGTGTGGCTTCGTTGAAATCTTTCATTGCATGATAGTATTACATTTGTAAAAGGTCATTCTAAATATTTTAGCCATTCTATTTTGTGTGATTTTATTTTCCCGATCTCATTCCAATAAAAAATGCTTCGATATTTGATTTTCTACAATAATTTTTTTAATGTTTCGGCATCCGGTAAAATGTCACGATATTGCTCCGGGAGCTGTGTGTCCAGCTTATAGGTGGCTACTCCCATAGGTTTGCTTGTGTCGCGAAAAGCAAACTCAACAATTTTCTTGCTTTGCGATTTACAAAGGATAATCCCAATGGAAGGGTTTTCGTGAGGAAGTTTAATATATTCGTCGAGCGCAGAAAGATAAAAATTGAGCTTTTCTGCATATTCGGGTTTGAACTCGCCCCGTTTGAGTTCAATGGCTACCAGGCATTGAATTCTGCGATTAAAGAACAACAGGTCGATAAAGAATTCTTTTTCATCCACTTCCAACCGATATTGATTGCCCATAAATGAAAAATCGTTTCCCAATGCCATGATAAATTTCTTGATATGAAGGACAATTTCGTTTTCTAACAGTCGTTCATCCAACTCGTCAGGGTCTTCGATATTGATAAAGTCGAGCAGATATTCATCCTTGAATGACCGCAAAGCCTGTTTTTGCAAATTGGTATTTTGAATCGTCTTTCCAAAATTATTGGGTAATGAGCCTTGTTTTTGAAAGAGCGAAATCTCAAGATTATATTTCAATTTTTCTACACTCCAAAATTCCGTAGCACAATTAGTGATATAAAACAGTCTTTCTTCAACCGTTTTGGTCTTAATCAGTATTTGATAATGGTGGGTAAAGCCAATCGCTAAAAAGTGGTCAAAATCCAGGTTGGCTAAATCGTCCGTTATCGACGGACGATTTGCCAGCAGCAAATCCGTTTGAATTTCGTCCGCCATTAGCGGACGAATTATAGTATTTTGATTGTCAGCATTTTGAATATACTTCTCCCATTCTTCATAAAATTGCCTCATTCGCTTGATATTCACAGGCGAGAACCCACGCAGCCCGGGAAGTTCGTGTTGAAGCTTTGCAGAAATGGTTTCGATAGCGTTTGTTCCCCCAAAATGGTTACGGCTGTTTTCAGAAATGAACTTTCCAATACCGAAATAGAGCGAAAGCAACTCCCGGTTTACCAGTATGGCAGCCCGATACCGGCTTTGCAGTATGGTATTTTTTATAGTCTGAATGGCTTGATTGAAATTTATAGGGACAGATTGTTTCATGATTATCAACGCTTTATAAATTATTAATCTCGAGCAATTCTATAATTTTCTCCTTTCGTCCCCGACGGGTGGCATAGCGTAAGAGTTTGTTTTTATTTACGTTGTGCCTTTCAAAAATCGTTGTATAAACATAGTTTATCTCCGAACCTTGTAAAAATGAGAATTCCACATCCCCCACAATATCTACCAGCACCTTTTCTATTGTCGGGGTGTTTATACCTTCCACCAATTGTAATGGCGATTCAGATATTAAAGGACGAATGATAATGGCATCGTTGGTGCTTATGTATCGTTCCATGTCGGTGAGCGAAGGCAGTAGAAAAACCCTTTTATTGCTATCGGCGTTTAAAAGATTAAAAACCGATTCAGTCACCTCACGTTCCACATCAACAAACAAAAGATTCAGGTTGGGAATGTGGTGCATATAAGGCATAAGGGTTGAGGCAGACCATAAGCAATAATCAACAAAAGGCAACTGGGTTTTTATTTGCTGATTTATCCGTCTCATATCTTCGGAGCATACAACCGAAAAATCCTTTCTTGCATCATCGGGCAATTTATAAACCCCTCTTTCAATGCGAAGCAATTGTCCCGATTTTAAAAGACGGTTCAGTTGTTCGGAGAAAGTTCCGGGTGTGCTAATTTGATGTTCACTCTTTAAAAAGGCAATTAATTCTTTACGAGCAAACACCTTATGTGTAAATGCAAAATTTAATATATCATTCGTTGTTACCATATAACATAGTGTGAGAGTAAATCTATCACTAATTTGGCAACAACCAAACATTATTGCCAAAAATGTGATAAAGAATTATGTCGGAAAATTTATGGAGATTGATATTAAGGCTTTTTGTACTTATCATGTGCAAAATGATTTATCAACCCATTAACTGCAAAACGTTTTATATGTTTCTCTGCGGTTTTATCGGGAATGCCTAATTTATGGGCTGCTACCAGATAATCTTTCCGGGAGAACTCCGGTGAAAGTGCGTCTAAAAACTGCTGCTTCTGATTTGGTGGCGGTGTCGTGGCTGCTTCGGTTGGCAATTGCTGATAAAACTGTGCTGCATGTTGTACCAATATTTTCACCATTGCAAGGGCAGAATTGAAATCGGTATCGGAACAAACCAATGGAGAAGTCAACTCTCCGTTATCCATTATTCGCAGCGCAGTGAGTATCATTGCAATTCGAAATGTGATCAGACCGAGTCGCCGAACGGTGGCAAGGAAATCAGCCCCATACAAACAAAGGTACTGGTTTTGTGTCTACGCAAAATGAGGCATTAAATGCCTATTGTTGTCCCGAAGTCAAACAAAAGCGTATTGGTTCGGATTGATATTCTAAGTGCTTGTAATGGTCAACGAATTGCATTCCAAACTGATTGAAATAGCTATCGAGTGTTTGGTCGGAAGAGTTTGCAAAAACATCATTCCACACGGGACGAGCCCTTCTTTTTTCCCTTGCCGGATTTATTTAGCATTCCTTGCCGCAGAAACGGGTATTATTGTTTTTGCCTCGAAAGGCTTATTGCAATACTCACAAATTCTGGGAATCTTTAACTTACTGTACCCCATCTTTTCATGAATTAAGTTATCACAAGACTATTTAAGAAACGTTAAGACCCACATTACCTCCAATTAACGCCCGATACAAATATGGTACAAATTAGCTATAAAATTCCATAAAAATATAAAACAAAAACCGCTGTATGAAATTCACATACAGCGGTTTTACTATTTTTAGTAATTGCTTGTTTCGGGCTTTTACTTCACTTCTTCAAAGTCAACATCGGTTACTTCGCCGTCTTGCGACGATTTCGCTTGTCCACCGGCATTTTGTGCACCTGCATCGGGTCCGGCTTGTCCACCACCTTGTGCCTGCGCATTGTACATATCTTGCGAAGCGGCTTGGAATACCTGGTTCAACTCGGCCGTAGCCGCATCAATCGCAGCGATATCCTGTGCTTTGTGTGCTTCTTTCAGTTTGTTCAACGCGGCTTCAATCGGCGCTTTTTTGTCGGCTGGCAATTTGTCGCCAAACTCGGCCAATTGTTTTTCTGTGTTGAAGATCAAACTGTCGGCATGGTTCAACTTATCCACCTTTTCCCAGGCCGCTTTGTCTGCATCAGCATTTGCAGATGCTTCGTCGCGCATACGTTTGATTTCATCATCGCTCAAGCCGGAAGAAGCTTCGATACGGATTGACTGTGTTTTTCCGGTCGCTTTATCTTTTGCGCTAACGTGCAAAATACCGTTGGCATCAATATCGAATGTGACTTCAACTTGAGGTACTCCGCGGCGTGCCGGCGGAATTCCATCCAAATGGAAACGGCCGATGGTTTTGTTGCCGTTGGCCATGGGGCGTTCTCCTTGCAACACATGGATTTCAACCGATGGTTGGTTGTCTGAAGCGGTTGTAAAGGTTTCCGATTTTTTGGTCGGAATGGTTGTGTTGGCTTCAATCAATTTGGTCATCACACCACCCATGGTTTCAATACCCAACGAAAGCGGGGTGACGTCGAGCAACAACACATCTTTCACTTCACCGGTCAATACGCCACCCTGGATTGCAGCACCCACTGCCACCACTTCGTCGGGGTTTACACCTTTCGACGGGGCTTTCCCAAAGAATTGCTGCACTTTTTCCTGAATAGCCGGGATACGGGTTGAACCACCAACCAAAATGACTTCGTCAATATCAGCAGCCGTCATGCCTGCATTTTTCAAGGCTTTGCGGCAGGGCTCAATGGTTGCTTGAATCAGTTTATCAGCTAATTGCTCAAATTTTGCTCGGGTCAAACTCTTCACCAAGTGTTTTGGCATTCCGTTTACCGGCATAATGTAGGGCAAATTGATCTCGGTTGAGGTTGAACTCGATAGTTCAATTTTAGCCTTTTCGGCAGCTTCCTTCAAGCGTTGTAAGGCCATCGGGTCTTTACGCAGATCCAAACCTTCTTCGCGTTGAAATTCTTCAGCCAACCAGTCAATGATTACCTGATCAAAGTCGTCGCCACCCAAGTGTGTATCGCCATCGGTTGATTTTACTTCGAAAACACCGTCACCCAATTCAAGGACAGAAATATCGAAGGTACCACCACCCAAGTCAAACACAGCCACTTTCATGTCCTTGTGCATCTTGTCCAAACCGTAAGCCAGCGCAGCTGCTGTCGGTTCGTTAATGATACGACGAACTGTCAGCCCTGCAATTTCGCCAGCTTCTTTGGTCGCCTGGCGCTGGGCATCGTTAAAGTAAGCTGGAACCGTGATTACAGCTTCAGTAACTTCCTGACCCAGATAGTCTTCGGCTGTTTTTTTCATTTTCTGAAGTATCATGGCCGAAATTTCCTGTGGCGAATATTTGCGGTCGTCAATTAACACGCGCGGCGTGTTGTTGTCGCCTTGTACGACCTTGTAGGGTACGCGTGCAATTTCTTTACTAACTTGCTGGAAGCTTTCGCCCATAAACCGTTTAATCGAATAAATGGTTTTTTGAGGATTTGTAATAGCTTGGCGTTTAGCCGGATCTCCGATTTTACGTTCGCCGTTTTCAACAAAGGCAACAATCGAAGGGGTGGTACGTTTCCCCTCGCTGTTGGGTATTACAACAGGCTCGTTACCTTCCATTACGGCAACGCAGGAGTTGGTTGTACCTAAGTCGATTCCAATGATTTTTCCCATCTTATTTATGTTTTATAATAGTTTGCAATTCTAATTCTTAAACTCGGTCAGCTTTATTCAATCACTGTGCCATGGTTTTTGAAGGCCGAAGTGGTGAAATATTGGCACAGTTATCATCTGAACAGAATTTTATTTGACAGGATTGATGACAAAACGACATAAAAAAAAGCCGATGCCTACTCCATCAATGCAACACCACTGTCAGCCTCCAGCCTCTCCCTACTGAGACTGAGACTTCTTTCTTTTCACTTTTCACTTTTGCCTTTCACCCTACATTCCGTAAAAAGTTACTTACTTTGCGGGTCGAATCAAAAATGAAGCAATGTCGGTACATAAAGAAATAAAACGGGTCACCACGCATGTTTTGTCGGAAATGAAACAGCGCGGTGAAAAAATTTCGATGCTAACCTCGTACGATTACAGCATGGCTAAACTGGTGGATCAAGCTGGCTGCGATGTCATTCTGGTGGGCGATTCGGCCTCGAACGTAATGGCAGGCAACGAAACCACCCTCCCAATGACCCTTGATCAAATGATTTACCACGGCACATCGGTTCACAAAGCCGTCAATCGGGCGCTGGTGGTGGTCGACCTTCCGTTTGGAACCTACCAGGGAAACAGCAAAGAAGCCCTTCACTCGTCAATCCGAATTATGAAAGAAGCCGGGGCCGATGCCATTAAACTTGAAGGTGGAGCTGAAGTGATTGAATCGGTAAACCGTATCCTCACAGCCGGAATCCCGGTGATGGGGCACCTCGGACTAATGCCGCAATCGATAAACCGATACGGAACCTATTCGGTCCGTGCCAAAGAGGAAGCAGAAGCCCAAAAACTGATTGAAGATGCCAAACTGCTCGAAGAAGCCGGTTGCTTTGCCCTTGTACTGGAAAAAATCCCGGCCAAACTAGGCAAACAAGTGGCCGAAATGCTAACCATCCCGGTTATCGGTATCGGTGCCGGAAACGGTGTTGACGGGCAGGTACTGGTCATTCACGATATGCTGGGCATTACCCAGGAATTCTCGCCACGCTTCCTTCGTCGCTACCTCAACTTGGCCGACGAAATTAAAGGTGCTGTTGGCCGCTACGTTGCAGATGTAAAATCGAAAGATTTCCCCAGCGACAACGAACAGTATTAGAGTAGTTCCAAGTTCTGAGTTTCAAGTTTTAAGCTGGAAACCTGGAACTTGAAACCTGTAATTTGAAACTTGAAATTTACAAACGATGCAAGTCATATACGAAGATAACCATCTGATAGCCATTAATAAAGATTGCGGCGAAATTGTGCAGGGCGACAAAACCGGCGACGAAACCTTGATTGACAAGGTGAAAGCCTACATTAAAAAGAAGTACAACAAACCGGGCGATGTGTACCTGGGCTCGCCGCACCGGCTCGACCGCCCAACCAGCGGAATTGTGTTGTTTGCCCGCACCAGCAAAGCACTAACCCGCCTGAACGAAATGTTTCAGGACAAAGATGCCATAAAAAAAACGTACTGGGCTGTAGTTGATAAGTTACCGGAAAACGAAGCAGGAAGCCTGGAACACTACCTGTGGAAAGACGAAGAGAAAAATAAAAGTTTTGCCTCGGTAAAGCCCAAAAAGAATTCCCGCTTCTGCTCGCTTTCGTACAAACACATTGCCAGCTTAAACCGCTACCATGTGCTCGAGATTGACTTGCAAACCGGGCGCCACCACCAAATCAGGGCACAACTCCATGCCATTGGCCTGCACATTAAAGGCGACCTGAAATATGGGGCCGAACGCAGCAACGAGAATGGCGGTATCCACCTTCATGCCCGTAAGCTCGAGTTTATTCACCCGGTACAAAAGGAACCGGTAACAATTGTAGCCCGTCCTCCCAAAGGCGATTCAATCTGGGACGACTTGATTCAAATTAAAGGAATATAAATTGAGGTTGACCGATACTGAAAAGCTCCGGAGCAAAAGACTTCGGAGCTTTTTTTGTGCTTCATTGCAACAACTTATTTTCCCGCATTCAGCGAGTTACCGTTAAAACTCAGAGGAAGCAAATAGTCCACCGTGTCCAGAATCTCAATTTTATCGCGACTTTCCAAAATCACCCGAATCGGTTGTGCATAACGGTACTGGCATTCCAACAGGGCCTGCCGGCAAATACCACAGGGGCTCAGGTTGAGGGCGTGTTTTCCCGACTGATCCAAGGCCGTAATGGCAATACATATTACCGGAATTTCGGGATAATTGGCATTGGCCCAAAACAACGCCGAACGCTCGGCACAAATACCTGCCGGGGTCGCTGCGTTTTCCTGGTTGCTGCCGCAAACGACCATACCATCAGCCAAACGAAGTGCTGCACCTACCCGAAACCGGGAATATGGCGCATAAGCAGACTCCGCCATTTTACGGGCAGCCAGCACTAATTCACGATCGGTTGTTATTAACTCTTCGGAATTTTTATATTCAGATACCAATATTTTGATTTCTTTTGTTCGCATTACAGAAAAGCCTTTTGCCAAAAGTACATTTTTAAACGCATTTGTACACAAACCGGATTTTCCGGGAGCTTATTTTTTGAAAACAATTACCATGATCAGGAAAATCAGTTTACTTATTTCCCTTAGCCTGTTTGTGTTGGTGAGTTTCGCCCAACGCATTTACACCCGCGACGAATACATTCAGAAATACCGGACACTGGCCGTACACGAAATGCAGCGCTGTGGTATTCCGGCCAGTATAAAACTGGCCCAAGCTTGCCTCGAATCGGGAAACGGCAATAGCGAACTTAGCCGAAAATCGAATAACCACTTCGGAATTAAGTGCAAAAGTAATTGGACTGGTAAGCGGGCTTATCACGACGACGACCTTCGCAACGAGTGTTTCCGCCATTATAATTCCGTTGAAGAGTCGTTTATCGACCATAGTAATTTCTTAGTGAATAACCCGCGCTACGGCGAACTTTTCACCCTCGATATTACCGACTATAAAGGATGGGCCCGCGGTTTGAAAAAGGCTGGCTACGCAACAGCCCCGCATTATGCCGAATCGCTGATAAAAATTATTGACGACTTCAACCTGGACGCTTACGACCATGTGTTGAGCGACGAGCTGGACAAAATTCCCACGGGCTCGCATGGCGGGAAAACCAACAACCTGGTCAACCCCTATCAAGGCCGAAAAGTGGCTTTCCGAAACGGGTTGAAGTCGATAGTCGTTCAATCGGGTGATACGCCCGAAAAAATTGCTCAGACCTTCGACCTGAAAGTGTGGGAATTGTACAATTACAACGACCTGCCCAAAAACCATCGCTTACAGGTGAACGAGATTCTGTACATTGTTCCCAAGCACAACAAAGCCTTGCAGACCTTCAGTACACACCGCCTTGAGGCTGGAGAAACGATGCATTACGTTTCGCAACGCTACGGTATTCGACTGAAAAAACTGTACCGCCTTAACCGGATGAAAAGCGATGAGGTACCAAAACCGGGGACTGCCATTTACTTGCGCGAACGCGCTCCCCGGTAACACCCTGTTGTTGCATGGAAGGTCTGAGTTAATAGTTGCGCCGCTAGACAAGAAACAACGCTTATTGATTATTCAGTCGTTGTTAGTTGCCCGCACCTACTTTACCTTGTAAGCGGCAATATCATGCACACCGCGCAGAAATTCGACAACCGGCATACGTTTCTTGCCGGCCAGTTGCAGGTCGTTTAGGTGAATCCATCCATCCGCAGCGGCAATTTTTAACTCGGTTTTCCCGTCGGTTGCTAGGGTTCCGGCCTGTAATCCGCTGGCTGGTTCAAACTCGGCACCGAATATTTTCAACCCCAATTCTTGTCCTTTCGGGTCAATCAGTTCGGTCCACGCAGTTGGGTAGGGCGATAGACCCCGGATGAGGTTTCGTACCTGATTTGCTGGTTTTGTCCAGTCAATGCGGCAATCGTCTTTAAAAATTTTCGGAGCGGGTTTCAGCTTTTCAACTTTGATTTCATCTTGTTCTATGGCTTTGTACTTGCCTTCGACCAGGGCATCAACCGTTTGCACGACAAGCCTGGCACCAATTTCCATCAACCGGTCGTGAATATCGCCAACAGTATCCGAGCTGCTAATTGCTGTTTTTTCGCGAAACAAAATGGCACCGGTATCAATCTCGTGCGAGAGCAGGAAGGTGCTTACACCGGTTTCGGTGTCGCCGTTTATTATGGCCCAGTTTAGCGGGGCAGCTCCCCTGTACTGAGGCAACAGGGAGCCATGCAGGTTAAAGGTTCCGAGTCGCGGCATCCGCCAAACCGCTTCGGGCAACATGCGGAAAGCAACAATGACTTGCAGGTCTGCGTTCAGGTTTGCGAGCTCTGCCAAAAACTCCGGGTTCTTTAGCTTTTCGGGTTGCATGATGTGCAAACCCTGTTCTGACGCATACTGCTTTACGGCCGATTGCTGCATTTGGCGGCCACGGCCAGCTGGTCTATCGGGCGCGGTAATAATACCAACAACGTTGTAGCCGCCTTCAATCAAGGCCTTCAAGCTGGCCACAGCAAAATCGGGCGTTCCCATAAATACAATCCGTAAATCTGTTCCGGTCATGTTTGGTCTGAATTTTTGGCAAAGATAAAGAGATTGCCAGATTTACCGCTGACAGATTGATGATTTAGGTTTGTGAGGTTCCCGATTCATTGACCCCATTTCCGGGTTTTGCTTTTTTTTGAATTTCCTATAAAAAGTTTTGGTTCAGAAATTCCTGAAACTTGTCTTTATACTGATCGCTGACCGGGATGTAATTTTTT
>JBKEAN010000180.1:0-27225 GCA_047972415.1 Mangrovibacterium sp. | reverse complement strand
GTTGAAGGTAGGTTGAAGGGCAAAACTGCCCGTAGTACGCTAAGCTGTTGTACACCGGCCCAGCGCGTTGTGGTTTATACCCCTACAAGTTATGACAATTGCAGCAAATAATCATCATTTATCGCCAAAAACTTGAACATGTGCTCGTTTTATGCGCCAAAGCGCCGGTAACACCCGCAAACCGCGCCTGGGAGGCTAACGCTCCAATCCCTATTTCACCTAATTTATCCGTTTTATCGCAAAAAGTAGGATCGGGATAGCAATAAACTGTTGACAACTTCGTAATTTTACAAAACAATCGGCACATGATACGATTCAAAAACCATTCATTTTAAACTATTTAAAACTTACATTAGATGAAGAAGCTTTTGTTTTTCTTTATATTCCTGATGGTTTGTTGGGGTATAAAAGCACAAAAAATAAGTGTTTTCGACGAGACCGAAGTCGTTAAAGAAAACTGGGAACCGGTTATTCCACGGCCCGAGCAAGAAAAAATTGCCACCCAAAAGTTGAAGGACCTCGAAGCCAAAGCACTGGCAACAGCCGGTTACCACTCGGCTTTAATTGGCAAATGGCACATTGGCGAAGGCGAAAACATGCTTCCGCACGAAGTCGGGTTCGACTATTACTTCGGACTTCCGGCCGTACAGTCGGACTACACCCAATTCCTGTGGGAACGGCAGTATTCGGATATGATTAACAACAAAGAAATCCACGACAAAGCCTTCCAGATGAAACCCGAAGGACTGATTAAAGGGGTAAAAGGCGGCAAACGCGAAGTAGGCTTCCCGATTGAAAACATTGATGATATGCGCGAAGTAGAAGGCCTTCTGCGCGACGAGTCGGTGAAGTTTATCCGCGAAAATGCCGGCAAAAAAGAACCCTTCCTGCTGGTGCACTCCTTCACCGGAATCCATAACGATACTTACTGCGGAAAAGAATACATTGGCAAAAGCCCCGCAGCCATGCCGGTTAAAGACTGTTTTGTTGAAGTAGACGATATTGTAGGCCAACTCATGAAGGTACTCGCCGAAACGGGCGAGCTCGAAAACACCTTCGTGTTTTTCACCTCCGACAATGGCGCCAACGAAGACGTATTTCCCGACGCCGGTTTTCAACCCTGGCGCGGCGGTAAAGGCACCACCTGGGAAGGCGGCGTGCGCGTACCGGGCATTGCCTACTGGAAAGGGATGATTGAGCCCGGACAGGAAAGCAACGAACTGATAGACCTGACCGACATTTACATGACCACCCTCCGCTTTGGCGGAGTAACCGACAAATTGCCCACCAACCTGTACTACGATGGTATTGACCAGGCCGATTTTATCCTGGCCCAAAATGGGCGCTCCAAACGCCAGGCCGAATTTCTATGGAACGGGACCGACTTTTGCGCCGTTCGCTGGAAAGACTACAAAGTTCACTTTAGAGTATTCGATACCCAAGTGCCGCGCCGTAACCTCGATGCAACCGTGTTGCTCAATATCGGTACTTCGCCCTGGGTGTTTAACCTGAACGTTGACCCCAAAGAACAAGCCAGTACCGGGCACCAACTATTCGAATGGGGAATGCCGGCCGTGCTTGCCTTCCAGAAACGCCACCTGGCGACCATGAAAAAATACCCGAATACCGACCTCGGTTTAGGAATTTAAGCTGACGTTTTGTGTTTAAATAAAAAACAGCGGCCTGGGTGAAAACCCGGGCCGTTTCTTTATTCGGCAAAAGCAGCCATCCGGTTTGCATGGCCCCTCCCCGGCAATCGTTTAATGAATAAGCACTAGTTGTTACACCTTTAACAATGAGGCTGTCTAAAAAGTCTCGTTCAGTCAATTCGAACGTTCAACCTGAAACGGGCAGCCCGAAGGGCTATCAAACCGGAAGCTATTCTTGATTTGGTTTTACTTTCTGGACAGCCTCATGGAGAGGCCGGGCAACTACGCCCAACCCAAAACAGGATACCTGTTAAAAGTACTTATTGCCTTTTTTCAAGCGGACATCGTTCACAAAGTGACGGATATTTTGCTCGTCGTCCTTGCGGCAAACCAGCAAAACCCCCTCCGACTCCACCACAATGTAGCCGTCGAGCCCTTGCAGCACCGCCACCTTATCGTCGGGAATGTTTACCAGGGTATTTTGGGTGTTGTACAAAAACACGCTGTCGCCTTTCACCACGTTGCCTTCGTCGGTTTTTTCGCGGTGGCCGTACAGTGCGCCCCAGGTACCCACATCGCTCCAACCAAAGTCGGCACAAAGCACGTACACATTGTCGGCCTTTTCCATAATACCGTAATCGATAGAGGTATTCTGGCATTCGGAGTACGCTTTATTAATAAAGGAAACCTCGTCGGCGGTTCCGTACATTTTTTCGCCTTTGTGAAACAGCTCGTGCATTTCGGGCAGGTACTTCTCAAATGCGTTGGAAATACTATCGACCGACCAGATAAAGATTCCCGAGTTCCAGTAGAATTCGCCGCTGGCCAAAAATAGTTTCGCCATTTCCAGGTTTGGCTTTTCGGTGAATGTTTTTACCCGGTACAATTGTTCGTTGCCCCCGGTTTCAATCCGGTTGGCAATCTGGATGTAACCAAAACCGGTTTCGGGGCGGTTTGGCGTAATGCCCAGCGAGAGCAATACCTCGTTGTTTCGGGCAAATTCAACCCCGGCTTTCAACTGCATATGAAAAACCGTTTCCTGCAAAATCAGGTGGTCGGCCGGGGCAATAATCACTGTTGCCCGGGGGTTCAGCGCTTTTACCCGGTTGCAAGCATAGGCAATGCAAGGAGCGGTGTTTCGCCGCAGCGGCTCCAGCAAAACCTGGTGCTCACCAAGCTCCGGAAGCTGTTGTTGCACCAGGTTTTTATAGTCCTGGTTGGTAACAACAATAAAATTTTCGATTGGACAGATGCACTTTAAACGGTCGAAAGTCATTTGAATAAACGTGCGACCAGTGCCGAGAATATCAAGAAACTGTTTAGGCATCGAGCTTTTGCTCAGTGGCCAAAACCTGCTTCCAATTCCACCAGCCATAATCACACAATAAGTATCTTCCATGCTCGGGTTGTTTAGTTTTACGGGGTAAAGATAAGTGATTTCGTTTGGCAAGCCGAAAGCAAAATACTTTTTCAAAACATAAGCTGCAACACGGTGGTAACAACTGAACGAAGTTAAAACAGCTACCGAGTGACCACTTAATGACCACAAATTGCACAAATTTTACCAAAGTTGAATGACCATCAATGACCATCAATGACCATTGAATGACCATTGAATGACTATCAATGACCATTGAATGACCATCAAATGACTATCAATGACCATCAAATGACCATGAAAACAACTGAACAATTGATGTACTGTACCGGGGAGTTTGCTTTTTTCGGATTATTTGTACCTTTAGCAGAGCGGGAACGGCGGCTCGGACAGAAGCCGGCAAGCCGTTTTTGAACCAACAAACAGAAAACAAACATGCACTTTTTTTCACACGCCGGACGCTATTTTGCCCTGTTGTCCAAGGTTTTTTCAAAACCGGAACGGCACCGCATTTACCTGAAACGCTTGTTTTCCGAAATCGAATCGCTGGGCATCAATTCGGTAGGGATTGTGGTGGTTATCTCGCTGTTTATGGGCGGAATTATCACCTTGCAGCTGGCCTATAACATGGTAAACCCCTTTTTACCCAGCTACCTGGTAGGCCTGGGAAACCGCGACACCCAAATACTGGAGTTCTCATCAACCATTATGGCGCTCATCATGGCCGGAAAAATCGGGTCGAACATTACCTCCGAGATTGGTAGTATGCGCGTAACCGAGCAAATTGATTCGCTCGAAATTATGGGCGTAAACCCGGCCAGCTACCTGATACTCCCGAAAATTGTTGCCGTGGTATTTATTTTTCCTTTTCTGTATATTCTAAGTGTATTTTTCGGGTTGATTGGAGGTTTTATTGTTGGGCCCAGCGTTGGCGCCATTACTACAGCCGACTACCTGAACGGTGTACAATATGCGTTCAATCCCTATTATGTCACCTTTTCCATCATTAAATCGCTCATTTTTGGTTTTCTGGTGGCTTCGGTGCCGGCTTACTTCGGTTATTATGTCGAAGGCGGGGCATTCGAAGTGGGCTCGGCCAGTACCCGCGCCGTGGTAAGCACCAACATTCTGATATTGGTCTGGGATTTAATATTAACTCAACTCTTGCTCTGATGATTCGTGTCGAACATATCTATAAATCATTCGATGGAAAAGCGGTATTGAAGGACATTACAACCGACTTCCTGAAAGGACAAACCAACCTAATTATTGGTCGGAGCGGCTCCGGAAAAACGGTGTTGCTAAAGTCGATTGTTGGCCTGCACGAAGTTGACCGGGGCAATATTTATTACGACGAACGCAACTTTACCCGCATGAAACACGACGAACGTAAACACCTGCGCCAGGAAATGGGCATGGTGTTTCAGGGTGGTGCGCTGTTCGATTCGCTATCGGTAGAAGAAAATGTACGTTTCCCGCTCGATATGTTTACCAACCAAAGCCCTGCCGAGAAAACCAAACGGGTGGCCTTTTGCCTGGAGCGGGTTAATATTCAAGCCGATGCTTTTCGCCTTTCGCCGGCCGAAATCTCGGGAGGGATGCAAAAACGTGTTGCCATTGCCCGGGCCATTGCCCTCAACCCGAAATATTTGTTTTGCGACGAACCCAACTCGGGCCTCGACCCCGAAACATCAATTGTAATTGACAGCCTGATACACAATATTACCACCGATTTAAACATCACCACCGTCATCAACACACACGACATGAACTCGGTGATGGAAATTGGCGACAAAATCCTGTTTATCAGCGAAGGCGAAATGTGCTGGGAAGGTAATAAAACCGAAATTTTGTACACCAAAAACCAAAAGCTGCAAGAGTTTGTGTTTGCCAACCGGCAATACCGCGAAATCCGTGATGCCCGGATTAAGGAGTCGAAGGCAGAATAAACAATTCAACAATTTCAGCCTTCAACTTCCTCTAAAACATTCTCCCGATTTTTGTAATATTGTACACACAAGTAAGGCTGAAGTCACACCGGTAAAACCGGACAAGGCTTTTTCACTTGAAAATGCAATAATATCAGCATTTTTCAGTTTAACCTTCAGTGCTAAATCAATCCGGATTGAAGAAAATTTTATCGCATAAATTCCTGTTGCTTTTGCTCCTCGTTTTAGTAGCGGGTAGCTGCTCAACCGAAAAAAATACGGCCTTATCACGAAGCTACCACAACGTAACTTCGCGCTACAACATTTATTTTAACGGCAAAGAAAGCATGCAAGCCGGATTGGAACGGATTGACCAATCGGTTGAAGACGATTATACCCGCCTGCTCCCCATTTACAAAACCAGCGCCAATGGTACCGAACGCCTGGCTTCGGCCGAAATGGACAATGCGATTATGAAAGGGTCGAAGCTGATAAAAATTCACTCGCTGACCCAAAAACCCAAACGCCGCAAAAACCGCACCGCCGCCTATAAAAACCTGGCCAGCAAGGACGAATACAATAACTGGGTCGACGATAGCTACATTCTGATGGGGAAAGCCTATTTCTACCAGAAAAAATACCCGCAAGCCATCGATAATTTCGACTATGTGTTACGGAAGTTTCCCGACAAAACCACCCATTTTGATGCCTTGGTTGGACTAATTCGATGCTACGCCGAACAAGAGCGCTTTCCCGAAGCCCAGGAAATAATTAAAGAGATTGACTCCAGCATCGATTTTCCGAAGCGGCTCGAACAAGATTTTACCTTGGCCGTGGCCGATTTTCATCTGAAGCAACACGACTACGAAGAAGCGATTCCGGCACTGAAAACAGCACTGAGCAAATCCTTGCCCCGGGCCGAAAAAGCACGCTACAACTACATTCTGGCTCAGCTGTACCAGGAAACCGGGCAAACCTCCCAGGCAATTGCCACTTACATGCAGGTAGCCAAACATTCGCCATCGTACAAAATGGTTTTCAATGCCCGCATACATGCTTTTAGCCTGCGTACCGAAAATGTTGATCCGGACAAACTGCGCAAAACCCTGAACCAAATGCTGGCCGACGAAAAAAATAACGAGTTCCGCGACCAGATTTATTTTGCACTGGCCAAAATCGATACCTGGGAAGGACAGGAAGAGTCGGCAATAAGCAATTACCGCCTGTCGTCAGCCACTTCGGTATCGAACGACTACCAAAAAGCGCTCTCGTGCCTCACCCTGGCCGATTTATATTTCGACAAGCAACGCTACACCGACTCGCGGGCCTACTACGATAGTGCTATGCTGGTGATTGACGATACGTATCCAAACTTCAACGCCATTAGCGCCCGCCACAAAAGCCTGGTGTTGCTAACCGACAACTTGCTGACCGTGGAACGTGAAGACAGTTTGCAAAGCCTGGCCTTGTTGAGCGAAGCCGACCGCAACCGAAAAATAGACAACTGGATAAAAGCTGAACGCGATGCAGAACTGCAACGCAAACAGGCAGAAAACCAAGAACAAATGGATCGGAATTTTTACCGCATGAACCAGTCGCGGCTTGGGCTTAGCCAAAACCAACAGGGCTCGGGCTGGTATTTCTACAACCCGTCAACCGTTACCCTGGGGAAAATTGATTTTGAACAGAAATGGGGAAAACGAAAGCTTGAAGATAACTGGCGCCGGAAAAACAAAAACCAGGCAACAAGCGATATGAATGACGATGAACTGGCCGCCAACCCCGCAGAACCAGGGAAAGACGAAAACGCTACGCCCCGGGTAAACGACCGGATGAACCGCGACTATTATTTACAGGATCTCCCGCTGACCCCCGACGCCATGAACACATCAAACACCCGCATCCGCGATGCCTTGTTCAGTGCCGGGCGTATTTTTAAAACCGACTATCAAAATTACCCGAAGTCTATTGTGGAATACGAGGACTTGCTGCGCCGCTACCAAAACAACATTTACCAACTCAGCACCTATTTCGAACTATGGGATTTATATGCCAAAACCGGCAATAAAAGCCAGTCGGATTATTACCGGAACCTGATTATCAGCCGTTATCCCGACAGCAACTACGCGCAATACCTGGTCAACCCGAATTATTTTATTGAACGCGAAGCCCACAACGACAGTATTAACCGCATGTACCAGAGGGCCTTCAACTCGTTCCGCGAGGGCAACTATGCCCAGGCCGGGCAAACCGCCACCCAAATCCGCCGGTTGAAACCCGACAGCACGTTGGTTCCACGCATTGCCTTTATGGAAACCATTGCCCAAGGCGAAAAGGGCGATTTCAACCAGTTCGGGAAATTATTGGACAACTACATGGCCAACTACCCGGCATCGCCGGTAAAACCCATGGCCACGCAAATACGCCAGCTGATTGCCGACAGTACCTTGATGGACTACCAAAAGCTGGTTGCTTCGGGCTATTTGAACAACGAGATTGTAAACGACGAGTTACTGGCCAACAACAAAGTACAAGACGAATTTAACGGCAAGTTCTCGTACGACGAAGAAGTGCTGCACTATTTTGTAATTGCTTTCGACCGTTCGGCCAAGGTTGATGTAAACCGGCTCAAATTCGATATTGCCAATTACAACATCGACCATTACACCAAAACCGATTTTGATATTGAAGTGGAATATCTGAACGCGAACACGACGTTGCTCGGGGTTCGTTCACTTCAGAATAAAGAAGATGCGCTGATTTATTTCCGCTCAATCATCCGTCAACCGGAGGTGTACCAAACCCTACGCAATGTGAAGTACACCAACTTTGTGATTTCGACCTACAATTACCGCGAGATGAAGGCCGACCACAACACGGACGACTATTTGAAGTTCTTCCTGAAAAACTACAGCCGTTTTATTGGCGGCGATTTTCCGGCCGACGAGCTGCCCGAGCCCGAAGAACTGATGGCCAAAGCCCGCGAAACGGAGCTGGAGCCCGAAGAACGGGGTAACTTTGTACTGGTGAAACCAGAAACCAGAAACGAACAGTACAGCCGCACACCAGAAGCGCCGCACCAGTTTGTTATTGCTGTAAAAGATGTTGCGTTTAACCTGAAAGGGATGCAAAACCGTTTCGACAATTTTAACCGCACCGGGTTTGGACAACTGGCCTTGAGCAGTTCGCAAAAAAACATTGGCGATTACCTGTTGCTTGTTGTTGGCAGCCTGGCTTCGGCCGAACAAGCGATGGATTATTTCCGCCAGGTAATTACCAACCGGGAACTGTTCAACGAACTGGGCGACCGCAGCTACCGCAACTTCATCATCAGCAACGAGAACCTGGCAACCTTGCTTAAAACCACTTCGCCCGATGCCTATCTCGACTTTTTCCGCTCCTATTACCTAAGTGGCCAGGCCAGCCAGGCAATTCCGGTGGCGGTACCCGATGCCCCGGCTTATCAAGGGCCTTTTGTTGCCGACAAAACCGGCAGCCATGCCTTTGTACTACTGCTTCCGACAAGCGGTTTCGATAAAGAACAACTATTGGCAGCCATTAAACAGCAAACCTCTACAAATGGGCTTCAAACCAGTATACAGGACTTCGACCCTGAACACCTGCTCATCCGCGTTTCGGTGTTTGCCCAAGCCGACAAGGCCATGAGTTTCTTGAAAACCTTAGTACGAAACCAGGAAGTTTACAGTCCTTTAAACGAATTGGATTACCGCAATTTCATCATTAGCGAGAAAAACCTCGGCCTCTTGCTCCGAAATAAAGAGTTGAACGAATACCTGAAACTGTACAAAACCCTTTATTTGGATTAAAAATACCAACCGCCCGGCTTTTGCGGGTTACAAATAGCGCCGATTCGGAATAGGAGAAGGGAAACAGCCCGGCCAGTTGAACATCGGTTCATTTTGGCAAGTGGCCTAAAACAAAACGAGTATGAAAACCATCCGCATTTTATGGACCGACGACGAAATTGACCTTTTACGCCCGCACATTATTTTTCTGGAACAAAAGGGCTACGAACTAGCTACCGCCTGTAACGGGTCTGATGCGATTGATCTGGTACGCACCAACCACTTCGACCTGATATTTTTGGATGAAAACATGCCCGGATTGACCGGATTGCAAACTCTGAACGAGATAAAAGTAATTGACCCGAACGTGCCGGTTGTGATGATTACCAAAAGTGAAGAAGAAGATATTATGGATCAGGCTATTGGATCAAAAATGGCCGATTACCTGATTAAGCCTGTAAATCCCAAACAAATATTGCTCTGCATTAAAAAAAATGTCGATCAAAACGAGCTGGTGACTCGCAAAACAAATTCCGATTATCAAAGTGAATTCGGGAAAATAGGAATGCTGCTGAATGAACGACTGAACTACGACGAGTGGAAAGAAGTGTACCGCAAACTGGTATTCTGGGAACTGGAGCTGAGCGCCTCGAAAGACTCGGCCATGGACGAAGTTTTCCGGATGCAGAAAGCCGAGGCCAACAATAATTTTGCCCGCTATATTAAAAGCAATTACCTCACCTGGTTTCAGAAAGACCAGCGGAACCGCCCCTTACTTTCGCCCGATTTGTTCCGCCAAAAAGTATTTCCACTATTCAACAAAAATGAAAAAGTATTTGTGCTGGTGGTCGATAACCTGCGTTACGATCAGTTCAGGCTGCTAAGCAAAGTAATTAGCCAGTATTTTGTGACAGACGAAGAAGAGCTGTACTACAGTATTTTGCCCACTGCCACCATGTACGCACGCAATGCACTATTTGCAGGTTTAATGCCTTCGGAAGTTGCCCGTATTTACCCGCAATATTGGGAAGATGACGATAACGAAGGCCACAAAAATAGCCACGAACGCGAACTGCTGCAAACCCAAATGACCCGACTGGGGCGGAAAGAACGGGTTCACTTCGAAAAATTGAACAGCCTGAAAACCGGAAACAAGTTTCAGGAAACCCTGACCAATATTTTACAAAGCGATTTATCGGTGATGGTATTCAACTTTGTGGATATTATTTCGCATGCCCGCACCGACATGGAAATGATGCGCGAACTGGCCAGCGACGAAAAAGCTTACCGCTCGCTCACCCTTAGTTGGTTCAACCATTCGAACCTGCTGGAACTATTGAAAAGCTTGTCGGAAAATAAGATTAAAGTGGTTATTACCACCGACCATGGTGCCGTTAGGGTAAACAATGCGCTAAAAGTAGTGGGCGACCGCGAAACGGTAACCAACCTGCGGTATAAATTGGGGCGGAACCTAGCCTATAACCCGCGCGAGGTTTTCGAAATCAATCAGCCCGAACGGGCTTTCCTGCCGGGGCGCAACGTAAGTTCGAAGTTTATTTTTGCCTGTAACGACGATTTTCTGGCTTATCCCAACAACTATAATTATTATGCGCAATACTACCGCAATACCTTTCAACACGGTGGTATTTCGATGGAGGAAATGATAATTCCGGTGGTAACCTTGTCTCCCAAAGGATAGGCAGACAGGTTACAGAACTGCAACTCCAAATCGTTGCGGACTATCTTTGACCCTATAGATCAACTATCTGTTTCTTTATCCTTTGCAGCACCGGTCATCCGCTCTAGGAGTACGGTAAAACCATCGAGCCAGCCACTCATTATTTCTAAAATAGCGTGACTATGGCGTGCTGTAAAGTTAGTCAGCGCCATTTGAGCCACGGTAGCCAACACCTGGTAAAAACTACTTTTCTCACTTTTATTGGCAATACGTCCCGAAACATAATTTGCAATCAACGGGAGGGCAGCTTCCAGAATATTGCCTTTAACCTCCAGGGTTGTTTGGGTAATTTCGCGAAGCGAACTTCTAATCAGGTTCGAAAGTTTCAGGCTGTCAAAAGTTATTTTCAGCTGGCTGTTAAATGCTTCTCGTTCTACTGTTTGTCGATGTTCCAACTCAGCAATACGGACTTTTAGCACATCGCGGGTGACTTTCATTTTTCGTCCTCCTCTTTTAGCACTTCGTTGATAATTGAATTATCCAACGGATACTTTATCAGTGGCTTACGGAATGCCCAAAAAATCAGGGTAAGCACAAGGTAAAACCCGGCAACGGCAAAAAAACCGAAAAAGCCATGTCCCATCAGTTCGCCCAGCCAAATAGCAATGCCGAAATTCAGAATTAAGAAAAACAATGTACCTGCAATGAGCACCGGCAACCACGAAACAAGATTGGACAAAACATCAGCTGTTTTGTCCAATGTTTTCAGCTTAAGAAGTTGCAGGGTGGTTTGCCCGTACCTGTGCCCTTTCTCAATTAGTTCGTCAATTAACTCGCTTTGTTCTTCCATGTTGTTGGAATTCGGGTTGAATGAGGTTGAAATTAATTAGGCTGTTTCTTCTTTTGCTTTCTTGTGAAGTTTACTTTCCAGGTCTTTTACTTTTTCCTTGGCTGAATCGACCTGAGCATGTAAATCGTCCATCAGTTTACTCACTTTTTCTTTTGCACCATCAACCAGCTCTTCGCCTTTATCGGCTATTTTTTTTCGTGTTTCCGAGCCTTTGTCGGGTGCAAACAAAATACCTAACACGGCGCCGGCGGCTGCGCCAGCCAAAAATCCGAGTATTACTTTTCCTGAACTCATAATTTTTGATTTTTAAAAGTTAAACAAATTGAATATTGCTATTAACGGCTTTCGTCTCACTAATTTACAATAAAAAGAACGGAAAGACAATAAAAGGGACAAGAATTCGACATAAATAACAAAATTGTTATCGCAATACCCGTAAAAACGGCAAAACCGAAAGCTCCAAACGAACAATTTCGGTACTGCGCCTTGTACATTTAGGCTTGTTGTTATTACACCGGAGCGGTTTTACGGTGGCTAATACTCGCGAACAGAGCCACCACTCGATTCGTCGATGGTTTTTTGCCGGGGTTTGCCCTGGTATTCAATGTCGCCACCACTGCTGGCACTGGCAGTAAGTGAGCCGGTGGCAACCAGCAAAATATCGGATCCGCTCGACGCCTGCGCTGTGCTGGTTACGCTTTGCAGTTTACTGCAATCAATGTCGCTTCCGCTTGATGAGGACGCAACGAGCACTTGCGTGCTTCCGGCTAGTTCGGCATCGGAGCCGCTACTGGTATCAATTTTTACTTCCGAGGCAACGAGGTTTCTTAAGACCAGATCTGCACCACTACTTACCGAAAGGCTGATTTTACCCACTTTTATCGTGCCCTCGCCCAACACGTCGGCACCTGCCGAGGCTTCGAGACTAGTCAAATCCTGAAAGCTGACGTACACTTTGCAACTGCGATCCCAGTTCCAGTTCCAATTATCCCGTTTTTTCAGGTAAATCTGAAGTGTTTCACCTTCTACTTGAGTAACTAAATGCGCAATCAGTTCGGCATCGGCCTCCACCGAAAGCTGCTCCTGCTGCCCCTGAGCCAAAAACAGATCGACACCGCTGGACACACTGATTTTAGAAAAATGGCCGATTGGCCTGGTCTGACGTTCGGGATTGCTGGCGAGCAACGGAAAGCTCAGTAACAAGGCTAGTAGCACCAGCCCGGTTTGGCTGCAAATTTTTGCATGTGTTTTCTTCATGATGGTTTGTTGTTTTTTAAATTGAATGGATTGCTAGTTAACAGCAGAAATAAGTCCGCCGGATGATTTGTGTATTTCGGTTTGTGCCGGATTGCCCGAGTAGCGAATTTGTCCACCGCTCGATGCTTCGGCTTTAAGCCCGGACTGAACACTAATTTCGATTTGAGCACCACTCGACACGTCGGCGTCGCAGTGTTCGGCATTCAACTCGGCAGCACGGAGTAGCGCTCCCGACGATGCTTGTAAGCCAACTTTCCGGCACTGCCCCGAAAGGTGCAGTTGCGCGCCCGACGAACAGCCGGCGTCAATACTGTCGACCTCAAGTGCCAGGTATTGCTGGCTCCCCGATGAAGCCGACAGTTCGAGTGCCTTCAAATTCAATACTTCGTTGGCACGTACAATGGCCCCGGCACTGCTTTCCACTTCGTTCAGCCGGACAAAATGCACCAGCACTTTCCGACTATTTTCTGACCGCATACGCCTTTCGACATAAACTTCGAGTGTCTCATGTTTGAGTTCGGTGCGAATGTATTCGTGCAGGTTTTGATCGGCCTCTACAACCACATATTCTGTCGAGTCGGGAATCAGGTATACTTCGATTCCCCTTGATGCTTTCACCTTTTCGAAACCACTGACAGCGCGGTTTTCTGTGGTTACTTGTCCATCGCCTTGTACCGATGGCCCGATAAACTGGCACGAATGGATCAGAAAAAAAAGGCTAACAACTAAAATGATGTGCAAACTTGTTTTCATAATCAGAGTTTTATAGTTAAAAGACGTTGAATGTGAGAAAACGTTACAAAACTCGGAAAACAAAGCGGTTGTTGAATGGAGAATTCGCTCAGCTAACGAATTCTACCGGTAAAATGTCATGTTCAAGCGATCCGTTTCAATTAACAAATTAAACGGCTAATCAGCTCCAAACCATCCAGTGTCAGGTTTTCGTCCACGAATTCGATACGGGTGTGTTCGTGCGCAAATACAGACGATAGTCCGCCGGTAGCAATCACCTGAAGCCGGGTATTCAGCTGTTCTTCGGTTCTGCTAATAATCCTGTCAACCAAACCGGTGTACCCAATAACAATGCCCGCCTGGATGGCATGAACCGTGTTGGTCCCCAAGGCCGATGGCGGCATTACAGGCTGTACATCGGGCAACTGGGCCGTACTGCCCGATAAGGAACGAATAGCAGTGCGCAGCCCCGGGGCAATGGCAACCCCTAGAATAGCGCCATCGGCAGCTACGGTGATAAACGTGAGAGCGGTACCAAAGTCGATAACCATGCAATGGCGTTTAAACCGACTGTAAGCTGCCATGGCATTGGCCACCAAATCGGAGCCAATTTCGTAGGGGTTGAGGATACGCAAAGGTAGTCGGGAAAAACAGTCGGGGGTCAACAGCCTGGGTTTTACACGAATGTAATTGATCAGCATGGCTTCGAACTCGCGGTTCAGCGCCGGGACCACACTGCTGAGGATAATCCGGTCAATGTCGTTTTTACTGATTTGACCGCCGGTAAACAAAGTCCTGAAAATCACTTCGTACTCGTCGGCCGTTTTCGACGGGTCGGTCTGGATTCGCCAGATATTCTTCCAATCACCACCGTCGTAAATTCCAAAAACAATGTTTGTGTTACCGATATCAATTGCCAAAAGCATAACCTGCGTATTTTACCCGACAAATTAGCAAAAAATAGCAGTACCCATGAAATTTATTTCTGTTTTGTTCGTTTCATCATAAAACCTGTCGTGCATAAAACAGGTACCAGACAATTTGTTTTGTTTTTTGCTTATTTTTAGCAGCTTTTAGAACTATTTTGTAAGTAAATGACTGGATTAAAACCCTTATTCTCGGACTTATGCTGACTAGTAAAAACCCCTTGATTTTTATTGTTGAAGACAACCATGTTTACAACCGACTGATTGTTAGTTTTCTAAAAACAAACAAACTAACGAATGTTGAGTCGTTTACCACCGGCGAAGATGCGTTGAAAGCGATGGAGCGACAACCGGCAATTGTAGTACAGGATTACTTGCTGGAGGGGATGAACGGGATAGAGGTATTGAAACGCGCCAAGAAAATGGTTCCCGATGTGGAGTTTATTTTTCTGTCGGGGCAGGACAACATTGATGTGGCCATCAACACAATGAAATATGGCGCTTACGACTACATTGTAAAAGACCAGATGGCGCTGAAAAAACTGGTCAACAAAATCCACAAAATTCAGTCGTACAATCAGCTCGAAATTTCGAAGAAGCGTTACAAGCTGGGTGTTGTACTATTTTTTGCTGCATTAGCTTTATTTATTGTGGTGCTGATTACTGTAATTCTGATGTACCCGCAATATTTCGGTATAAAAATCGGATAAAGTTTTTACCCGCACCGAAAAACGGAATAGGCTGTCTTTTTGAGGACAGCCTATTCTGTTTTAAAGCGATTTTACCGGGAATACTTAAATTCTCGAACCGGTTTTTTCAACCTGTTAATTATTTTTGGCAATCACCACGCCGGGCATAAACAGAGCCTGCATGGTATCGGGCGAATGCAGTACTTCTTTGGCCTTTTCAATGCCTCTGTCGCTCTTTAGCGAAGCGCGGATAGCCCCTTTCTGGTAATAATAACGCGACACAATCTCGTCAGTCAGCATTTCTGCAATTTCGGTACGAAACGTATTCAGGTCTTTGTCCAAATCGTGTCCAACACCCGTACGCAGGGCTTCAAACTCGGCTTTGGCCGATTCATAATATTTTTCGTCTTTGGCCGTCTTTATCATTTCATCCAGCGCTTTCTCTGTTTCCGATTCGTAGCTGAAGTTTTTCTCTTTCAAGAAGGCTTTAAATTGTCCGTAAATGTCATCACTCAGCACAAACGCCTCGGGTCCTGCAATCGCCGGGGTTTGAAAAGCATAACGGGTGGCGAAGTCGAAAATCATATACTGTTGTACCAGCTCGATGGTGAGACTGCTGAGTTGGTCGAGCTCAATTTTCACATCGGGGGTCACACCGCCACCATCGGATACTTTCCGGCCTTTCCGGGTATTGAATTCCGAAATGAGCGAATCGGGCACTACGCCCACGCTGCCATCGTCGTTTCGGTGCGCGTAATCAAGCGCTTGGATACAACGGCCACTGGGAATGTAATATTTGGCGGTAGTGACTTTCAGTTTGGTGTTGTAGCTCAAATCGCGGGTGGTTTGCACCAAACCTTTTCCAAAGGTGCGGTTCCCTATTACAATCGCACGGTCTAAATCTTGCAAGGCACCCGACACAATTTCGGAAGCCGAGGCCGAGCCGCGGTTTACCAGTACCACCAGGGGCATTAGCGTATCAACCGGTTGCTCGGTTGCATAGTACACTTTGTCCCCCTGTTTTATTTTGCCTTTGGTGCTAACCACTTCAACTCCCTTGGGAACAAAAATATTTACGATTTTGACTGCCTCGTTCAGCAAACCCCCGGGATTCGAGCGCAGGTCGAGAATGAGCGATTGGGCTTTTTGTTTTTCCTTCAGTTCAACTACCAGCTTGCGCACCTCGTCGCCACAATTGGCTGTAAAATTCGATAAGCGGATGTAGCCTGTTTTATCATCAAGCATACCGTAATAGGGAACGGCATCGATCTGAATCTGTTCGCGAACAATATCTACGTCAAAAGGCTTTTTTTCGCCCGGACGTTCAACCTTCACTTTCACAATCTGCTTGGCTGGCCCTTTCAACAAACTACTCACATCTTCGGTACTCATTTTATCGGTTGCTTTACCGGCTACTTCAAGCAGAATGTCGCCCGCTTTCAATCCAGCCTTTTGAGCCGGAAAACCTTCGTAGGGCTCAGATATGATGACGTGACTGCCCTGCTTACCAATTAATGCCCCAATACCCGCATATTCGCCGGTAGTCATAAACCGAAAATCTTCCATCTCCGACTCAGGGATGTAAGTCGTGTACGGGTCGAGCGATTCGAGCATTTTATCGATACTGCTCTTTACCAAGTCGTTCGGGTTTATTTCGTCGACATAAAAAGTATTTAACTCCCGGATAAGGGTGTAGTAAATATCCAGGTTTTTATCAATTTGAAAGAGCTTTTCGTCGCGAGTAAAGGCGGTAAACAAAATGCTTACACCAAGCACTGCTACCGCAATAAAACCAAGTTTCTTTTTATTCATGCTGTGTCCAATTTCTGGGTTGATGTATTTTTCAAAGGTAACCTGTAAGCTAACAACAAGCAAGCGGGTTTCCTTGTTCGCCAATCGCCAGGTTGCCGTAATATGCGAACAGACAAAGGTAACAAAGCTGCCTGTAAAATCGAGTTGAAGAATCTTAGAATTCGTTAATTAATTATAAACTGAAGTCACTGTAAAGACAAAAGTTAAGTTCACAAAACGGGTACAGGGGCAAAATTAGATTCGCCGTGTGGCAAATTGCAACCAATAAAAAAACAAAAAGGCCTCTCCACGGCGGGAGAGACCTTTTGTATTATCGGTATCGGATACTATTCCGAAAAACGGGCTACTAAATACTCGCGGTTCAAACGGGCAATGTTTGTAATTGAAATGTTTTTGGGACATTCCACTTCGCAAGCACCAGTATTGGTACAACCTCCAAAACCCAATTCGTCCATTTTGGCAACCATTGCTTTTGCACGGCGTTTTGCCTCAACCCGACCTTGTGGCAGCAAAGCCAGCTGGCTCACTTTTGCCGAAACAAACAACATGGCCGACGAGTTTTTACACGCAGCTACACATGCACCGCAACCAATACACGAGGCCGAGTCCATCGCCTCGTCGGCATCGGGTTTCGGGATTGGAATTGCATTTGCATCGGGCACCCCTCCGGTTGAAACCGATACGTAACCACCGGCAGCAATAATTTTATCGAAAGCCGAACGGTCAACCATCAAGTCTTTAATGACCGGAAAGGCAGCAGCACGCCAGGGTTCAATGGTAACAGTTTCGCCATCCTTAAATTTGCGCATATGCAGCTGGCAGGTTGTTACATCATCGTCGGGGCCATGCGGGCGGCCATTGATAAACAACGAACACATTCCGCAAATACCTTCGCGGCAGTCGTGGTCGAATGCAATCGGTTCTTTATCTTCTTTTATCAACTGTTCGTTCAAAATATCCATCATTTCGAGGAATGAACTGTCAGTTGAAACGTTGTCAACTTTATAGGTTTCAAAACGGCCTTTGTCTTTGGGACCGTTCTGACGCCAAACCTTGAGGGTGAGATTTATTGTTTTTTCCATGATTGATCTCGTTTAAAAAGCCATTACTTGTAATTACGTTGAACCATTTTCACACTTTCGTAAACCAGCGGTTCTTTGTGTAAAACCGGGTCTTTCCCTTCGCCGGCATAGGCCCAACATCCGACGTAAGCAAATTTATCGTCCTGGCGTAAGGCTTCGCCTTCTTCCGTTTGATATTCTTCGCGGAAGTGCCCGCCGCAGCTTTCTTCGCGGTTCAACGCGTCGCGGGCCATCAGGTCGCCGATTTCGATAAAGTCGGCCAAGCGGTTGGCTTTTTCCAACTCAACGTTCATTCCTTCTTTCGAACCCGGAATGCGCAGGTTTGACCAGAATTCTTTTTTGATTTCTGCAATGCGTTCGATAGCGTGTTCCAAACCTTTTTTGTTACGGGCCATACCCACAAAATCCCACATCACCAGGCCAAGTTCTTTGTGCAGGCTGTCAACCGAACGTTTCCCTTTGATGTTCATCAGTTTCGCGAAACGATCTTTCACGGCTTTTTCAGCTTCAACAAACTCGGGCTCATTTCCGCTCATGCGCGGTGTACGGATATCGTCAGCCAGGTAATTCTGTACGGTGTAAGGAAGTACGAAGTAGCCATCGGCCAGACCTTGCATCAGCGCCGAAGCACCTAAACGGTTTGCACCGTGGTCGGAGAAGTTGGCCTCGCCGGCAGCGAACAGACCAGGAATGGTTGTTTGCAACTCATAATCAACCCAAATACCACCCATGGTGTAGTGAATGGCCGGGTAAATCATCATCGGGGTTTCGTAGGGATTTTCGTCAACAATTTTGTCGTACATCTGGAACAGGTTGCCGTAGCGTGCTTCAATCACGTTTTTACCCAAACGTTCGATGGCCGATTTAAAGTCGAGGTAAACAGCCAAACCGGTTGCACCAACACCATAACCGGCATCGCAACGTTCTTTGGCAGCGCGCGAAGCTACGTCGCGGGGAACCAGGTTCCCGAAAGCCGGATACCGGCGTTCCAGGTAATAATCGCGGTCTTCTTCTTTAATCTGAACCGGTTTCAGTTTCCCGGCCCGGATAGCTTCCGCATCTTCTTTTTTCTTGGGTACCCAAATACGGCCGTCGTTACGCAGCGACTCCGACATCAACGTCAGTTTCGACTGGAACTCGCCGTGAACCGGGATACAAGTCGGGTGGATTTGCGCATAACACGGGTTGGCAAAATACGCACCTTTGTGAAATGCTTTAATGGCAGCCGAGCCATTTGAGCCCATAGCGTTGGTAGACAGGAAGAACGCGTTTCCGTAACCACCGGTAGCCAACACTACGGCGTGACCAAAGTGACGTTGCAACTCGCCTGTTACCAGGTCGCGGGCAATGATACCGCGAGCCTTGCCATCAACAATTACAATGTCAACCAACTCGGTACGTGTGTACATTTTTACGGTCCCGGCATTTACCTGGCGCATCAAAGCCTGGTAAGCACCCAGCAATAACTGTTGTCCGGTTTGACCTTTTGCGTAAAACGTACGGCTAACCTGGGCTCCACCGAAGGAACGGTTATCGAGCAAACCGCCATATTCGCGTGCAAACGGAACTCCCTGGGCTACACACTGGTCGATGATGTTGTTGGCAACTTCGGCCAAACGGTGAACGTTGGCTTCGCGTGCACGGTAATCGCCACCTTTGATGGTATCGTAGAACAGACGAAAAACCGAGTCGCCGTCGTTCGGATAGTTTTTTGCAGCATTAATACCACCTTGCGCCGCAATAGAATGGGCACGGCGGGGTGAATCCTGTATCGTAAAGTTTTTTACGTTGAAACCCATTTCGCCAAGCGAGGCAGCTGCGGCCCCACCAGCCAAACCGGTACCAACCACAATAACATCCAGTTTACGTTTGTTGGCCGGGTTCACCAATTTTTGGTGGTCTTTATAATTTGTCCACTTCTGAGCCAATGGCCCTTCGGGTATTCTTGCATTCAATTCGCTCATAATTCAACTTCGTTTCGATTAAAATTTAATCAGGAAATACAATGGAATAATCGCAAAACCAACGGCTACAACAATAGCGTAGATTTTTCCGATAAACTGAAGACGTGCCAACCAGTATTTGTTGTTCAGGCCAACCGTTTGAAAAGCCGACCAGAAACCATGTCCGAGATGGAATCCAAGCAAGGCTCCTGCTACCATGTACAGGATGCAGTAAACAACGCTCTCTTTAAACAAACCGGCAACCAAGGTGTACGTGTCGTGCATTTCAACACCATTCAGGGTCACAGATTCCAGCCCACCCATTTTTACAGGGATAAAAAACTGAATAATGTGAATAACCAAAAAGACCAACACCAACGAACCTAACACCAGCATGTTGCGCGATGCCCAAGCGCTTGAATACGCTGCACTCGATTTGTCATACTTCACCGGACGGGCCTTGTAGTTTTGCAAACTAATCAAAAATGACCAGATGATATGTACAACGAATCCCAGACCAAGCAGCGGTTCCATAACCTTAATCAAGGGGTTAGTAGCCATGAAATGTGCACCTTGATTGAACAGTTCGCCGCTGTCGTCGATTACCAGCAACAAGTTGACACCCAAGTGAACACAAATGAACATTATCAGGAATAACCCCGAAATGCTCATGATAAATTTTCTTCCGATAGAGGCAGTCAGAAAATTGCTCATAGGATAAGTGATTTTTATTTAAACATTAATACTAATTTCTCGAAAAACTCAACAAATGTAGGCCTCTCAGGAGTTCCCACAACGAAAATTAGCCCTAAAATAGCTAATTTAAACTGGTTCTAAGTACCAATTGCTCATTTTTAAAACAATCAACTCAAAAACAATAAATTGAAACCCTTCGCGATGTAAAATTTATATTAAGAAAGAATTCGGTGAAACCTGGCAAAATAAGTAGGAAAAAGGTACGAATCCTCCCCCGGGTTAAAGCAAAAATTGAAATCCAGATGATAAAAGCTTCAAAAAAAATTGGGAGAATGGGAAGAAAAAGGCGTAAAAGCGTTCACATCCAACCACTCGGTCCAGCAGGCCAGGCACTAGCATCTGAAATAAAACTCCGAGTTTTGATTTTAAATCTGCTTTTTTTAGGATTACAGTCACTAATTTTGAACAGAACAAACCGTTCCAATCTGCGTATGTTCAGCATAAACGTAATCCATTTTAACCTGAAATTTATAAAATTGAACATGAAGAAACTAAAGAAACTACTCCCCGTTGCCTTATTTCCGGCGCTACTCGGCTTATCTGCCCACGCACAGGAAAAAGCAACACAGCCCAATATCATAATTATCTATACCGACGATGTTGGTTACGGCGACATTGGCGTAAACGGGGCAACGGGAGTGGCAACCCCAAACCTCGATTCGTTGGCACAACGGGGAATAAACTTTACCGATGCCCATTGCACTGCCGCAACTTGTACCCCTTCCCGTTTTTCTTTATTAACAGGAAGTTATGCCTTCAGACGACAGGCGGCTGTTCTTCCCGGAGACGCCCCTATGCTAATCGAAACCGGAAAAGGGACATTACCTAAAATGTTGCAGCAGGCCGGTTACAAAACAGCCGTGGTCGGCAAATGGCACCTTGGCCTGGGCAATGGCTCTATCGACTGGAACACCGAAATTACTCCCGGTGCCCGCGAAGTTGGATTCGACTACAGCTTCATTATTCCGGCAACATCCGACCGGGTACCTTGTGTATTTGTTGAAAACAACCGGGTTGCCAACCTGGATCCGACCGATCCCATTGAGGTCAATTATCAACACAATTTAGGCGGCTACCCGATTGGAACAGAACACCCTGAACTTTTAAAACGGGGAGGCGACATGCAGCACAGCGGGTCTATTATCAATGGCGAAAGCCGGATTGGCTTTATGAAAGGCGGCCAAAGTGCACTTTGGATTGATGAGGATTTCCCATTTGTTCTGACCCAAAAAGCAAAAAACTTTATGGAAGAAAACAAAGGCCAGCCATTCTTTCTGTATTTCGCCCTCTCCAGCATCCATGTTCCCCGAATGCCTAATGCCCAATTTGTTGGCAAAAGCACCATGGGCCCCCGCGGCGACGATATTGCTCAAATGGACTGGTGTGTGGGCGAAGTCGTCCAGCAACTCGAAAAACTTGGTCTGACGGAAAACACGCTCATTGTTTTTTCAAGCGACAACGGGCCAATACTGGATGATGGTTACCGCGACGAAGCGACAGAGCTCGTGGGCCAACACAAACCGGCTGGCCCCTACCGTGGTGCCAAATATTCAATTTACGAAGCCGGCACCCGTATGCCAACCATTGTTTGCTGGCCAAACCAAGTACAACCCGGGCAAAGTTCGGCCATGCTTTCGCAGGTTGACTGGTACGCATCACTCGCAAGCCTGGTTGGACAACAAATTAACCCCGGCGATGCTCCCGACAGCGAAAACCATTTGGAGGCCTGGCTCGGAAAAACGGACAAAGGGCGGGAGCTCATGCTCGAAGAGGCATTTACATTTGGATTAAGAATGAACGAATGGAAATATATTGAGCCCGTTGAACGAAAAACACCAGATTGGATTGTAAATAAGAAAATTGAAATCGGCCTTGCCGACGAAGTACAACTGTATAACCTGAAAAACGATGTTGGCGAAACTGAAAATATTGCTGCTCAAAATCCCGACATTGTACTAAAGATGCAGCAAGAGCTTCGTAAAATACGAGAAAACTGATAACCGGCTGTTAACGGGAAACGCAAACGAGGGAATAAAAGCATTTACTTTTATTCCCTCGTTATACTGTGGGTTGTACTGGATTCGAACCAGTGACCCCTACCCTGTCAAGGTAATGCTCTAAACCAACTGAGCTAACAACCCCTGTGAAGACAAAAATACAAATTTTTCGTTCCGAAAAAAGTCTACCAGAACTTTCAACTTTTATTATTAGAAGAAGCCTCGCAGGGCAAGGCTTCTTCTCTGTATTGCTAATCTTTTAACAACTTCAAACTAAACTCCCAGCAAAAGGTTTATCACCGAAAGTACACCGATAATCCACATCAGCCATGAAATTTCGCCTATTTTGCCGGATACGGATTTCAATAAAATATACGAAATAAACCCGAACGACAAACCGGTTGAAATACTGTAAGTGAGCGGCATAAGTATAATAGTGAGGAATGCCGGAATGGAATCCGAGAAATCGGAAAAGTCGATTTGCTTGATGTTTTTGAACATGTACACCCCAACAATAATTAAAGCCGGAGCTGTGGCATAAGCCGGAACAATACCGATAATGGGCGCGAACAGCAAAGCCAGCAAAAACAAGATGGCGGTAACAACCGATGCAAAACCGGTTTTGGCACCATTGGCAATGCCCGAAGCCGACTCGATGTAGGTGGTGGTGGTGCTGGTACCAAGTAGCGAGCCGGCAACCGTAGCCACAGCATCGGCCTCCAAAATACGGTCAACATGCTGAACTTTACCGTCTTTATCAACAAAACCAGCTTCGTACGAGCAAGCCACAATGGTACCTACCGAGTCGAACAAGTCAACAAACATAAATGAGAAGATAGCACCAATAAGGCTGAATTTCAATGCCGACAAAATATCGAGCTGCATAAACACCGGAGCAATTGACGGAGGGGTTGAGATAAGCGTCTCGGGAGCTGTTACCCTACCAGCAATTAAAGCAATAATGGTTGTGATAATAATACCGTAGAAAATTCCACCGCGTACTTTTCGCACTTCCAAAATGGCAGTTATAATCAACCCTACAATACCAATAATTAATTCGGGCGTAAATTTACCCAAACCCACAAAGGTTGCCGGGTTTGCAACAACCAAACCCATGCTTTTGAACCCGATAAAGGCAATAAACAGACCAATACCCGCCCCCGTAGCCAACCGCAGCGACAACGGAATGGTGTGAATAATTTTTGTCCTGATTTTTGTAACGGTCAACGCTAAAAACACAATACCCGAAATAAACACCACACCAAGGGCTGTTTGCCACGGAACACCGGCTCCAATCACCAGGGTATATGTAAAAAAGGCATTCAACCCCATACCCGGGGCCATAGCGTACGGAACGCGCGCCCACACACCGGCCAGCAAGGTACCGATAACCGACGCGAGGATGGTCACGGTAATCAACGCATTTTTATCCATTCCTGCATCGCCCAAAATATTCGGGTTCACGAAAATAATGTACGCCATCGTCAGGAAGGTCGTGGCACCACCGATAATTTCTTTCCGGTAGCTGGAACCACGCTCGCTGATACTAAAATATTTATCCAACATAGTTTTTTAGGGTTTTTAGGTTAAAACGTGTATTTTACCGCTAGTGTTGGGTTCACCTGCCAGCCATCTTCGGCAAAGTTGCTGCTGATTTCGATTTCGGAACCGGCAGCAAAGTTGGGGCAGAAGTTATACCAAAGTTGCGGTTCAGTCAGGAAACGGAATTTTTTAGTTCCCCAAAACATTTCTTCTTTCCAGAAATCGGCAAAACCATCGAATATCAATTTCCCTTCGAGCATTTTAATTGCCCAAACAGCCGTCAATTGGAATGAGGCATCTTCTTTGTCTTTAATCGTCTTAAAGTTGGCTTGAAGGGTCAAAATCTTCGAGAAATCGCTTGAAGCCCAAGTATGCTCAACCCCGGCCAACCAACAGTTTTCAATCGGTATAAATGTTGAACCTCCAACAGACATGGTACCACCGTTGTATTCCACACGCGGCATAATTGCCTGTGTTTCCTTCCATTTAATTGCGCGGGCAATTTCCCAATAAGCCAACGAGATACCATTGTCAACATTCCGCTCGTCCGAGCCATAGTCCATGTCAACAAAAAAGAAAGTTGAGCCATACTTGTCGGGTTTAAACATTTCAAGGGTGGTTGTAATCAACTTCCGATCCTTGCCAAAGTCGTAATGAACCTGAAGGTTTTGGGCTGAAACTGCGCCCGAAAAAGCAACTGCAATCAGGAGGAACAGAGTTTTCTTCATAGTAATTTCAATTTTTTTTGATTAAGGTTAATAAAGGCGCAAAAGTAAAAAAAACTTAAAAGATTGAACAAGCAGGGCTTCCTGACAGACAACCAGTAGCATTTCAAACACTTTTGCCCTCAAAAAGTAATTATTTCCATTGAATGTTAGTCTACCTGTAAGTTTCGGCAGCATTTTTGCAACGTCAACAAATTTCTGAAAACCGCAAAACACCAGCAACAACCGAACAATACGAGTTTTAACCAGTTTTCAACAACCTGGTGTTTTGGTGAAAAAAAAGTTGCCGAAAACGCTTTTTCTTTAAACATGAAGAATTTGTAACTTTGGGCACCCAAAAAACAAAAGAGTGTGAACAAGAAACCAGGACAAGCGTTTCTTGGATACAGAAAGAACAGATTATGAGTGATATAAAATTGATAGGCTGGTACCGCGAAAGTTTTTTGAGCAATAAAGATCTACCGGCATTTTCGGACTACGAAGGCGTGGAATACAGCTACGCCGAAGCAGCCAAACTCATCTACCAAATACATGGCTTTTTCGAAAAAGCCGGCCTCCGAAAAGGAGACAAAGTTGCCCTATTGGGACGAAATTCGTCGCACTGGGGCATCAGTTTTTTGGCCACCATCAGCTACGGGGCAGTGGCTGTTCCGGTTCTTCCGGATTTTAACCCGGCCGATGTTCACCACATTGTTCGCCATAGCGGGTCGAAATTGTTATTTGCCGGCGATCTGCTGGTACAAAAACTCGATTTGGCCGAAATGCCCGACCTGGAAGCGGTGGTGAGCCTGCAACGTATGGAAGGTATTTGGGCAAAAACCACCGAGCTGCTCAACTACTGGCGTATGCACCACAGCAATCGCCCTGTTTATACCGACGAGCTTTTGATGCCCGGCGAATTGGCCGACGACGATATTTGTGTGATTTCGTACACCTCCGGAACCTCGGGGTTTACCAAAGGGGTCATGCTTCCGGTCAAAAGCCTGAAGTCGAACATCCGGTTTGCGCGCCAATACATGCCATTGAAACAAGGCGAAAAAATCGTATCATTCCTGCCCATGGCACATGTTTTCGGACTGCTGTTCGAATTCCTGTTCCCCATTTCGCTGGGCTGCCACATCACCTTTTTAACCAAAGCGCCAACGCCGCAAATCATTGTCAAAGCATTCAAAGAAATACGCCCACACCTGATTTTATCGGTGCCGCTGGTGATTGAAAAAATCTACCAAAAACAGATTCAACCCGCACTGGAAAAACCAGTAATGTGTTTTTTACTGAAAGTTCCGGGTATCAGAAACCTACTGTATAAAAAGATTCGCGAAAAGTTGGTTGAAACCTTTGGCGGCCGTTTTTACGAAATTGTGATTGGCGGCGCCGCCCTGAACCGCGAAGTAGAAGACTTCTTCCGAAAAATAGGCTTTCGCTTTACCATTGGCTACGGCATGACCGAATGTGGCCCGCTTATTTCGTACCAGGCATGGAACAAAACCCGTCCCTACTCGGCCGGTTCGCTGGTCGATCGCATGGAGCTGCGAATTGACTCGGCCGACCCTTATTGCGAAGTTGGCGAAATACTGGTACGCGGCGAAAATGTGATGGCCGGCTATTATAAAAACCCAGAGGCCACCGAACAAGCGATTGACGCCGATGGCTGGCTGAACACCGGCGATTTGGGTATTACCGATGCCGATAACTTTATTTACATTCGCGGACGTAGTAAAAATATGCTACTCGGTCCCTCGGGACAGAATATTTATCCCGAAGAAATTGAAGCCAAACTAAGTGCGCAACACTTTGTACTCGAATGTGTTGTAGTTGACCGCAAAGGAAAGCTCGTGGCCCTTGTTTTTCCAGATCACGAAAGCCTGAAAATACACAAAAACGACAATACGCCGGATATTGAGCGGATTATGGAAGAATATCGGCAAAAAGTGAATAAAGAACTGGCTAAATACAGCCAGGTTTCGGCCATTGAACTGGTGGAAACTGAATTTGAAAAAACACCAAAGAGAAACATTAAACGGTATCTTTATCGGTGAGGGTTGAAGGGTTGAAGGGTTGAACCGATTAAACAATTCAACCTCTTTCAACAAATAAACAGTTCAACAATTCAACCTCTTCACATCCATCTTTCGTAAGTTTGCATTATGGAAACAATACCCAAACCAGACTGCCTGAAAATAGGCTACCTGCAAAAACCACACGGAATTAAAGGTGAAATTGTCCTTCAGTTCGAACCCGAATACGAAGCCAGTCTTGATGAAATGCCAACACTTTTCCTCGAAATCGACGGGCTGCTGGTTCCCTTTTTTCTTCGCGACGAAGGCCTTCGTTTTCGCTCCGGCGAAACAGCCTTGCTTCATTTCGATTGGGTTGACGACGAACAACAAGCCCGCAAGCTCTGCGGTAATTCAGTTTATATTTTAAAAGAAGACTGGTTGGACGAGGAGGAAGAACTCCCGCTTCATGCACTGG
>JBKEAN010000179.1:0-8964 GCA_047972415.1 Mangrovibacterium sp. | reverse complement strand
TTTTTTTATGAATATTCCTGTAAAGATTTCAAATTAACACCCTTGTGTTACCCGGTAAAAATAAGCTTTCCGGGATGCTTCTATTTCAATTCTTCAGCCAACAGCCGCCCTTGCTTTATCCGGTCAGCTATCCCGATTCCGTCGCGCAGGTTGCCGGCAAGGTACAAGCCTGGATAATTGGCTTCCAGCCCGGCAACAGCCTCCAGTTTTGCTTCCGATTCAGTTCCGTATTGCGGAATGGCATACTGGTAGCGGTTTATAACCATCAAATCAGGATTCCAGACTGACAGGCCCAGCATTTCCTTCAGCTCCTGCTCCACTATTTTTTTTAATTCACCATCAGTCAAATTCACCATTTCCGATTTTCGAACACCTCCCAAAAAGGTCGAAAGCAGCACACCACCTTCGGGCGCCCGCCCTTTCAGAAACGACGAAAGAAAAAGAACACCCAAGACTTGCCGGTTTTCGCAAAACGGAACCAGCCCGCCAAATGCTTTCAGCTCAATTCCTTCCCATTTACGAAAACCAAGCGAAACTTGCACCACTTTGGCATAGGGCAAACGGGTGATTGCTGCCAGGCGGTCGCCGGGTAAAAAAGGAAAGATATCCGGCAATGCCCAAGCCCCAACGGTCGAAATCAGGCGATCAAAATGCACCGTTTCCCGCCCTTCACATCGCAGCGAATAGCCCGGTTCTTCCGGTTCGACCTGTAATGCGCTGGCGTTAAAAACGAAATTTTCGGGGCCAATTTTTTGCACCAAGGCATCAATCAGGCTCGAAATGCCTCCGCGCACGGAAAACACCTGCCGGGTGGCTTTTTTATCGCGTTCCGACTTTGGCTCCTTGGCTTTTTTAATGCTGCCACCAATAAAGCTGCCGTATGTTTGTTCAAGCTTATACAATTTCGGAAGGGCATATTTGGTTATCAGTTTCTCGGGGTCGCCCGAGTAAATGCCCAAAATAAAAGGATCAACTGCATAATCAAGGAAGCTTTTGCCCATCCGCCGGCGGACCATATTGGCCAACGATTCGTTCGGATTGGTTCCCGGTTTGCGGAAGGGTTCGCCCAACAGCCGAAGTTTATCGCCAAAACTAAAAAGCGGCGTTGTAACTCCACCCATCAGGCCCGAAGGAAGAGCATGCCAGCGCCCGCCCTTCCAAATCCATCGAAACTTCGCATCTTCGTCTGCAATTTCGAGTGTACAAAGCTCAGCCAGTTCTTCCAGCAATTCAGCTGCTTCTGGCGTTCCCAACACACCGGTACTCGGGCCATTTTCGTACACAAAACCGTCTTTACTGCAAGTTTGAATAACCCCCCCGGCTTGTGCCGTTTTTTCGAAAACGGTTACTTCAAAACCCCGCTTCCTCAGGTAATAGGCGGTAGTTAAACCGGTTAACCCGGCCCCAATAACTGCTACTTTTAAACTCATTACACCGATTTTGAGAATTTACGGGTTGGATCGCCCACATGAATATCAAACACGGCAGCAATATTCCGCAAAACAAAACGCCCCGTGTTGTTGATGATGATTTCGTCGTCGTTGTATTCCAGCAAGTTATCTGCAACAAACCCATCCAATTTATCGTTACTGAATTTCAGCAACGCTTTTATTTCTTCCGGTTTTTGGTTGAAATGCTTGCCGATTGATTTCCACGACAAATATTGGTTGCACATGATTTCGTTGATGATTTGACGAATGATTTTCTCGGTTGAAGTCAGCGTATAGCCCTTTACCACCAGTGCTTCGCCTTTATCAATATGCTCGAGGTACTCGCTAACGGTTCGTGCATTTTGCGCATAAACATTTTCGAGCTGGCTGATTCCGGTAACACCAAAAGCATACACTTGCCCGGTCGTTTCGCGGGTGCAGTAGCCCTGGAAGTTCCGGTGCAGCGTGCGGCTTTGCAAGGCCTGTGCCATCTCATCTTCAGGACGGGCATAATGGTCCAACCCAATTGGCACATAACCAGCAGCGCTCATTTGCGCCCACGATGTTTCAAACATTTTCACTTTTTCGTCAGCCGAGGGCAAGCCATATTTTTCAAGCGACTGCTGCGCTTTCTTCACCCAAGGCACGTGTGCATATGAAAAAGTTACCAAGCGGTCGGGCGAAATTTCGATAGCCTTTGCTATGGTTTTGGCAAACGATTCGCCGGTTTGAAACGGCAGGCCATAAATAAAGTCGAGATTAACCGACATGCCGGGCTGCAACTTAATCATCCGAACCAGCTCTTCAATCGGGATGACGGGCACTTCGCGGTGAACGGCATTCAACACGTCTTCTCGAAAGTCCTGCACGCCTAGGCTGATGCGGTTAAATCCAAACGAAGCCAAATCGGCAATGTATTTTTCATCAAGCGAAGCCGGGTTACACTCAATGGCAATCTCGGGTTTGTCAATAAACCCGAAGCCACTGGTCAACAAGCTCATTACCTCGCCAATATAAGACGATGGCAACGCATTGGGGGTGCCGCCACCCCAATGAATTTGCGACACTTTACGGTTTTGCGCCAGCAACGGGCGAATCATCCCGATTTCCGTTTTCACCGCGTCAACGTAACGCCGCATCAAATCTTGATCGCGTGTAATGTGGGTGTTACAACCGCAATACAGGCATAATTGGGTACAAAAAGGGATGTGAATGTAAATTGAAATGTTCTCCGGCTTTTCCTGGTTCGACTGCACAACGGATTTCAGGTAATCGGCAGTGCCAAAACTATCTTCGAAGAAATTGGCCGGCGGATAACTGGTATACCGGGGTACCGGTACATTATATTTTTCAATCAGATCGAAAGGTATCTTCATTGCCTGTCATTTTATTGACGATCAGAACGGTAAAATTCAATGGAACATTTACCGCTACCGTGCTTGGTTTTTCATTTTTTGAACGGGCCTAAAAATAGCAAAAATACCAAGAGCGCTTGCTGGCGAATCCGGATAAAATGATGCTTTTTATCGATCGAAAAACAATAGTCTATTTTTTATGCAAACTGTCCATTTTCAGGACACTGATTTCCTTGTCCGATTCGCGCCGAAAAAGCAGCATTGGCGCCGATACGCCCAACGACAGTGCCATTAAAACAAACAACGCCTTCAACCCATTATCAACTGTTTCATTCATTAATCGCAAAAAGGTTTGCGGATCAACATCGCCGGTGAGTTTTATCAGCCCGAGCATCATGCGGTAAGCAAAAGCGCCCGGAACCATAGGAATAACGGCAGGAATAGCAAATATAAAAGAAGGTGCATGGCGGGAATGAGCGGCATAAATGCTTAAAAAACCCACCAGCATGGCCCCGAAAAATGAGCCTAAAATAATGCCGCCACCAAATTTTATTGTTAGTAATTTGAGGGTTCCGCCCAATGCTCCCAAGATGAATACAATCCACAGCGTTCGGTGCGGAACGTTAAACAAAATACCAAAACCTAAAGCTGCCAAGCCCAGCCAAACCCACTTTTCGAGAAATAATAACCATTCCATAGCTTACAAATTATAAAGTAAAATGGTACTTAACATACCCAGTGCAATTGAAAAGGCAATTATCAGCCCGTGCATTCCCCGCACAATGCCGTTCATAATGTTGCCGTCGAGCATGTCCGACAGCGAGTTGATGAGCGGGATTCCGGGAATAAGGTACAGCACAGAAGTAGCAAAAGCATGGTCAGGGTTTACCCCTATGTGTAGTTTAAAAGGGCTTGCTGCAATCAGGCTGCTGGTTAAAGCGGCAAAAAAAATACAAAGGTATGGGTTGAAGTTTTTCTTTAGGGCCTCTTGTCTCACAAACAAACCGATAAAAGTAGCCGCAAAGCAAACCAGCATTTCAATAGCATTGCCACCAAACAAGCGACAAAACGATGCACCTGCCAAAGCAACGGTTGATAAAACAACCAAGCGTGGGTAATGTGACAATGATCTCAGGCGGGCTATTTCTGCCCAAACCTGCTCGTAGCTCCAGTGTTCTTGCTCAACGTGCAGGCTCATACGGCTAATGCCGCTTACCATCCTAAAGTTGGCTCCGTGGGGCGAGGTGCGCTTCAGGCTACTTTGAAAGTAGTCGGTTTCATCGTCAAAAATGGTCAACATTAGCGCCCGGTGGGTAATCAGCAGCTCGGCATTGTAACCATACGCGCTGGCTATGCGCAAAACTGTTGTACGGATGCGAGCCGTATTCGCCCCGGATTCCATCAGCAGGGAACCAGTTTCGAGCAGAATTTTGCTCAATTCCCTGATAGGTTTATTTGTTGACTTGTCCACCGTTTTTTTAATCTGGATTGTCTGCGAAGTAACAAAATTTACCTCTCCCCCACTTTTAAACCCGCTTTGTACAACAACAATTTAAACTTATCTTATTGCGAAATTGATTTTAATGAACAATGTTTCCTTGTCTTCAATTCCTATAATTACCATTGGTTCAGCACAGTTCCCAAAAGAAAACACTGCGGGAGGTAACACTATTTTAATAGGACGAAGTAATTTTGAACATTTGACACAACGATCGAGCATCAAATATCATTTTTATTATATTTGAAGAGAAATTAAAGCATATTGTAAGAAAAACCGCCGACTTTTCTTGTAATACCTAATTGTCGGACAAAATGGAGAAGCATATGTCAAAAATCAATTTTCAAAGCTATGAAATGGAGGATTTTTTCGACGAAACCTTTGACGCAGATCACCAGGTGAGACCACACTACGCGTTGTTCGCCGAACGTTTGCAAAAAATGGGGCTGAAAAAACTCAACTTACTGCAACACTCAACCGACCGCGTTCAGCTTTCGCTGGGAATGACTTTTAATGTGTACAGCGACAACCAGGGAATAGAACGTATTTTGCATCTTGATATCATTCCGCGGATTGTAAGCGGTAAGGATTGGGATTTTCTGGAACGGGGACTAAAACAACGAATCTATGCGTTAAACCTGTTTATCAACGATTTGTACAACGAGCAAAAAATATTAAAAGACAAAATAATCCCGAAGGAGCTGGTGCTGTCGAGTTCCACTTATTTAAAGCAGTGCATTGGACTGAAACCGCCAAAAAACGTTTGGATACACATTACCGGAACCGATATTATCCGGGGCGGCGATGGCGCCTTTTATGTACTCGAAGATAACTTGCGTTGCCCCTCGGGCGTGTCGTACATGCTCGAAAACCGGGAAATCCTTAAACGAACCTTTCCTGAGATATTTGAAAAGCTTAACGTTCGGCCGGTTTTTAATTATGCGCATAGTTTGCGCGACATGCTCGAATCCATGTCGCCGCGCACGCCGGCCTCTATCGCCGTGCTTACGCCGGGCATCTACAATTCGGCTTATTTTGAACATGCTTACCTGGCCCAACAAATGGGTGCCGAGTTGGTTGAAGGGCGTGATTTGGTTGTACAAAACGACATCGTTTACAAAATTACCACCAAAGGCTTGCAACGGGTTGATGTGATTTACCGGCGGGTTGATGACGATTTTATCGATCCCGAAGCATTCCGCCCCGACTCCATGCTGGGTACACCCGGCCTTTTCCGCGCTTATCTTAAAGGAAATGTAGTGTTGGTGAACGCGCCCGGAACGGGCGTTGCCGACGACAAAGCGGTGTATGCCTATGTGCCAGAAATCATTAAATATTATTTGGGTGAAGACATGATTTTGCCCAACGTACAAACCTATATTTGCGATCGCGAAAGCGAGCGGAATTATGTAATCGAAAACATCGCCAAGCTAGTGGTCAAGCAAACCGACGCTTCGGGCGGCTACGGTATGCTCATTGGTCCCAAATCGACCAAAGAACAACAGGCCGAGTTTGTTGAAAAAATAAAAAAGAACCCGCGCAATTACATTGCCCAGCCAACTATTAACTTATCTCGGGTACCCACCCTCACCGACGATGGTATTGAAGGCAGGCACGTTGACTTGCGTCCCTATATTTTGTACGGAAACGAGATAAAAATAATTCCCGGAGCTCTTACCCGCGTTGCCCTTAAAAAAGGCTCATTGGTGGTAAACTCCTCGCAAGGCGGAGGCAGTAAAGATACCTGGGTAGTTGACAACATTTAAAAACAAGAACATGCTAAGCCGAGTTGCAGACGCCATGTACTGGATGAACCGGTACATGGAACGGGCAGAGAACTATGCCCGCTTCATGGATGTTAATTTTAACTTATCGCTGGAGTTGCCGCCCAATGTCTCAGAGCAGTGGCAACCGCTGGTAATTACCACCGGCGACTGGGCATTGTATGAGCTCATGTACAAAACCATGTCGCGCGAGAAGGTGATCTTCTTTTTGGGCTTCGACCCTAAAAACCCGAATTCAATCTATAATTGCATCATCAGTGCACGCGAAAATGCCCGTTCCATACGACCTGAGATAACCAGAGAACTCTGGGAACAAATTAATTACCTGTATTATTTTGTACGCGAGGGCTCTACTAAAAAAGTTTGGACCCGACGCGACCCGCGTGTATTCTTCGACGAAATTAAAAAAGGCTGTCAACTGTTTTGGGGAATCATTGATGCCACCATCTCTCGCTCCGAAAGCTGGCATTTTGGACGCATCGGTAAACTATTGGAGCGTGCCGACAAAACCTCGCGCGTACTCGATGTCAAATACCATCTCTTGCTTCCTTCACCCAAAGATGTAGGGACACCACTCGATATTATTCAATGGGCTGCCTTATTGAAATCGGTCAGTGCTTACGACATGTACCGTAAGAAAAATGGAAAACTAACCTCGGAGGGTATCGCCTCGTTTCTGATTCTCGATAAAGAATTCCCACGTTCCATGCTGCGGTGTCTGAACCATGCGGCGCAATCACTTAAAGCCATTTCGGGGCAACAAAGCGGCTATGCCAATTGGGCCGAAAAAGAATTGGGTTCACTGGCCTCTCAACTGGAATATGCCGATATTAAGGAAATCATTAATGGGGGTATGCACGAGTACCTAGACAATTTTCAGATAAAGTTGAACAATGTATCCACGGCTATTTTCGACTGTTTCTTTTCACTCGAAAAAGGCGTTTCAAAAACGTAAACAAGTTCCCTCATATGGCCTTAAAAGTTGTCATTTCGCACAAAACAACCTACCTGTACGACCGTAAAATAAGCCTGTCGCCGCACATTATCCGTCTGCGACCGGCACCACATAGTCGTACGCCTATCGAAGCCTATTCGATTAAAATAAAACCTGAAAATAACTTTTTCAACTGGCAGCAGGACCCCTTCGGAAATTACCAGGCCCGCTTGGTTTTTCCCGATAAAACCGATGTATTTGAAATTGATGTCGAAATTATTGCCGATCTGAAAACCATTAATCCCTTCGACTTTTTTGTTGAAGAGTATGCAGTTGATTTTCCGTTTCGTTACGATGAGACACTTCAAAAAGAGTTGATCCCCTATTTGGAAATGGCAGAAGACGGCCCTCTGCTCCGCGATTTCATGAAAACCATCGATCTGACGCCTCAGCGTACCATCGACTTTCTGATTGGCATCAACCAGCAATTGCACCACTACCTGAATTACACCATTCGCATGGAACCCGGTGTGCAAAGCTGCGAAGAAACACTGGGTAAGCGCCTTGGGTCTTGCCGCGACTTTGCCTGGCTACTCGTCCAGATTTACCGTCATTTGGGACTTGGTGCCCGCTTTGTTTCGGGGTATCTCGTTCAGCTTACTGCCGACGAAAAATCGCTCGATGGCCCCTCTGGGCCGGAAGCCGACTTTACCGACCTGCATGCCTGGGCCGAAGCCTATGTACCAGGTGCCGGCTGGGTTGGTTTTGATGCCACCTCTGGCTTGCTGGCTGGCGAAGGCCACATTCCCTTGGCCTGTACGCCCAATTACGAAAGTGCCGCTCCGGTAACTGGCTATACCGAATTGTGCAAAACGGAATTTCTGCACGCGAATACCGTTACCCGCATCTTCGAATCGCCACGCGTAACCAAACCATACACCGACGATCAATGGGCGTCAATCTACCAACTGGGTTTTGACGTTGAACAAAAACTGCAGGACGAAGATGTTCGCCTGACCATGGGCGGTGAGCCAACCTTTGTTTCCATTGACGACATGGAGTCTGAGCAATGGAACACCGGTGCCGATGGGCTGCATAAACGCGAACGAGCCAGCGACCTCGCACGCCGGCTGATTGACCGCTTTGGGAAAGGGGGCGTTTTGCACCATGCCCAAGGCAAATGGTACCCCGGCGAGCCCCTGCCCCGTTGGGCAATTGGCCTTTACTGGCGAAAAGATGGTTTGCCGGTTTGGAAAAACCCGGAGCTGCTCGCTTCGTTTACTTGTCAATATACGTTGAATGAAGACACGGCTGAACTCTTTCTAAAAACCCTGACTTCCTATTTAGGAATTGGCAGCGAAACGATGCTGCCTGCATACGAAGATAGCTTCTACTTTCTTTGGGAGGAAGGGCGATTGCCGATCGATGTCGATCCGTTGAAATCGGACTTGAATGATCCATTGGAACGGCAGAGGCTGAGTAAAATACTGAACATAGGAATGAACAAGCCCGTTGGTTTTGTACTTCCGCTAAACCGTTACAAAACACGCTGGATAAGCAGTCAATGGGAGTTTCGGAGCAAGAACCTGTTTTTGACCCCCGGTACCTCACCCTTGGGATTACGCCTGCCGCTTTCGTCCTTATTGGCCAGTCCAACTTGGCCAAGTGAGCCGGTATTTGAACCCGACTTGTACGTTCCAACTGGACCGCTTGGCCAGTACGACTTGCTGGCTCTGCAACGGAAACAAGCGGGTCCGCCACGCGAAAAGTCTGCGCAACCGTTTATTACAACAGCTCTATGTGCCGAAGTCAGGGAAAACCGACTCTGTATTTTCCTGCCGCCTCTTGGATCGGCCGAAGTATTCCTCGATTTGATGGCCGCACTTGAGGCGACCTCCGAAGAGTTGAGAATTCCGGTCATTATAGAAGGCTATGAGCCCCCGCGCGACAACCGCATGGAACA
>JBKEAN010000178.1:0-9440 GCA_047972415.1 Mangrovibacterium sp. | reverse complement strand
GTTCGAGGAGCAGGTACGGTTCAGGTTGAACACCGCTAAAAAAGTGAGTTTCCCACTTTACCTGCGTATTCCGGGCTGGTGTAAACAGGCGTCGGTTGAACTGAATGGCAAAAAATTGGACTTAAATGCCCCGGCGGGTACTTTCGTGAAACTTGACCGGGAATGGAATAATAATGATGCACTGGTCTTGAATCTGCCAATGGAGATGACGTGCACGACTTGGCAGGTGAACCAGAATAGCGTATCGGTTAGTTACGGACCCCTTACTTTTTCGTTGAAGATTGATGAAGAATACCAAAAGATCAGCAGCACCGCATCGGCAATTTCCGACTCTAAATGGCAAAAAAATGCCGACCCCGAAAAATGGCCGGCTTATCAAATCGAAGCCAAATCGGCCTGGAATTACGGCCTCTTAATCGATGAGCAGAAACCGGCTTCGGCTTTTGAATTGCTTCGTAAGCCTTGGCCAGCCGATGATTATCCGTTTACCGCCAAATCTGTGCCAATCGAAATCAGGACAAGAGGTAAAAAAATTCCTTCCTGGTGTATCGATCGCTTTGGCTTGGTTGACGTGTTGCCCTCGTATCCAGCCCAAACGAACGAAAAGGCGGAGGATCTAACGCTGATCCCGATGGGAGCTGCCCGGCTGCGGATTTCAGCATTTCCGCTTGTACAATAGTAATATAATATGTTCAAACTCGGGCTTAAGCGAAAGGGATGACGATTTTCGGGAAAAGCACACCGGATTGGCAGGTGTGCTTTTTTGCATTGCAGGTTTGCGCTTGTTCTTTTGTTTCTGAAAAAAAAGATGGTACGATTGTTTAGTATTCATTCACAATCGCAATTTTTTGCGTAAAATTGTTTTTTTATGAGCTTTCACAAATGCACTCAGTTAGTTCCCAAAATAGTAAAACAGCATCAAATCCAGCCGAGCCACATTTGCTTGAACGATTGAGACGGGATGATGCAAGTGCGTTCGATTCACTTTTCAATCTTTATGGGCCAAAGTTGTATGCCTTCGCAATAAAATACCTGAAGACTGAGAGCGAATCGGAAGAACTGGTTCAGCTTATTTTTGTGAAAATTTGGGAGAACCGTAAAAACTTGAAAACTGACCTTTCTTTTAAATCCTACCTTTTTACCATCGCCTTAAATCAAATCCGGAAGTATTTTAATAAGCGGGCTACCGCGCTGGAATACTTACAGCAAGTGCAAAGGAGCAAAACTGAATTTGATAACCAGGCTGTTGAAGCTATTGATTACGCTTCGGTACTGAAACGGGTTGAAGAAATAATCGAAAAATTTCCGGAGCGTAAAAAACAGATTTTTCAAAAAAGCAGGAACGAAGGCAAATCGTCCAAAGAAATAGCTGCCGAACTGGGAATTGCCGTCGGCACGGTTGATAATCAGATTTCGGAAGCACTCCACATCATCCGCGAAAGCTTAAAAAAGGAAGATCTAGCTTTTTTGCTGTTTCTAGCATTATTTCTGTGAAGGAAAAAAGATACGCATTCAATTTTTTGATATTTAACTTGTTAATGTTTTTGGCGAAATCTTTTCTGTTTTCTGACCGTGAGTATTTTGTTGTATAGGGATATAATAAACAGTATGGGAAAAAAGAGAGAATTCCGTCAGATGACAAAGCGTTGATATGCGTGAAGATTTGAAAACACTACTGGAAAAATATAGAGGAGGGAAATTGTCTCTTCGAGAGGAAATTTTGTTGTCGAAACGTTTTGGAAACCAACGCGACAACGAAGCCGGTACCCTTCTTTCAACCGAACTTTGGGAACATCTGGAGAGCGAACAAACCGAAGCCAAAGACTTAACAGGAGTGTTAAACGCCATACACCACCGCATTAGGCTGAACGAATCGGCCAGGCAACGCAATATCCTGCGCAAATTAAATCTGATTGTGTCGAAAGTTGCAGCAATCCTGTTTCTGCCACTTTTGCTGCTTGCCCTTTACCAGTGGTACAGTGCCCGCTCTTTGGGAGGACAAACTACTATAACAGAAATTGTTGCCCCGAAAGGGGCCCGTGTCCGTTTTCAACTTCCCGATGGGACAAGCGGCACGCTGAACTCTATGTCGAAACTGGTTTATTCATCCACATTCCCAGAAAACCGCCAGGTAACGCTGGTTGGTGAAGCCTATTTTGAAGTGGCCAAGGATGCAAAACACCCGTTTACGATTTCGGCCAACCAACATGAAGTGCGGGTCGTAGGAACCAAATTTTCACTTTCGGCTTATCCGGCCGACGGCGAAACCGAGTTGGTTTTGGAAGAAGGAAAAGTTTTGTTTTCGCCGTATTACGCCACGAACAAGAAAATTGAAATTCTTCCCGGCGAAAAATTGGTTTGTGCAAACGGTACAGTAAGTCAAACCGAAGTTGAAACCTGGAAATACACCGCCTGGAAAGACGGCAAACTTATTTTCCGCGATGACTCGATGACCGAACTGGCAAGGCGCATTTCCAGATGGTATGGCGTAGAGGTGGAAATTGATGATAAAGGCCTGGAGGAATATGTTTTTCGCGGTGTTTTCGAAAACGACCCTTTGGACGAAGTGCTGCGTTTATTACAGAAAACCTCGCCGATTTCGTACACCATAACCGACCGCCAACTTCAGACAAACGGCACTTACAGCAAGAAACACGTAATTATTAACAAAAAATGATAATCAAACCGGAGAAAACTTGAATACGAAAAAAGCGTGTGGGTGCACCACCACTCACACGCTGTAATGTGTTAAATATCAATGAAATTATTCATTTAACGAGCCAAATTTATGAAAAAAAAGTCAGAATTATGGGCATGGGAAAGCTATGCTCTGAAAAAATGCTTTAAAATGATGAAAGCCTTTTTATTTCTAATGCTCTTAAGTATAGGGCAACTGTTTGCTTTAGAGTCTTATTCGCAAAAAACGAACCTCACCCTAAAACTGAACGAAACCAAACTGATGCGGGTTCTCGACGAAATCGAAAATCAATCCGAATTCTATTTCCTGTTCAACCAAAAACTCATCGATATTAACCGTAAAGTGAATATTGATGCTAAGGATGAGCCTATCAATGAAATTCTTAATCAGTTGTTTGAAGGTACAAATATTGATTATGAAGTCATTGAACGCAAGATTGTGCTTTCACCTAAAAACGCTTCCGAGAGCCAACAAAACACCACGATTAAAGGGAGTGTAACCGATGCCAGCGGCCAACCGATTGCAGGGGCGACCGTTGTCGTCAAAGGGTCGAGCCGGGGAACGGTTACCGATATGAATGGTAATTTCTCGCTCAGCGGGCAGAATCAGGGAGCTGTGCTTGTTTTCTCGTTTGTGGGGATGAAAAACCATGAAGTAGAAGTTGGCGGACAGTCAACCATCAACGTGGTGATGGAAGAAGATGCTGTGGGCATTGAAGAAGTGGTGGCCATTGGTTACGGAACTGTGAAAAAGGCCGACCTGACCGGAGCTGTTTCTGTGGTTAAAGCCGACGACTTTAAGAACGTAAACGCGTTGAGCGTGGGTAATGCTATTCAGGGCTTGGTAGCCGGAGTCAATATTCGTTCGGGTGGAGGCATTGGCAGCGAACCAACAGTTGAAATCCGGGGATTGGGTAACTTCACCAATAACGATCCGCTATACATTATCGATGGATTACCAACATCGGGTAACCGCGACTTCAACGTCAACGATATTGCCTCCATCCAGGTTTTAAAAGATGCATCAGCCGCCGCCATTTACGGTTCGCGGGCTGCCAATGGGGTGATTATTATTGAGACCAAAAAAGGTTCATCTGGTGAGATGAAAGTGAATTACACAGGTAAAGTAAGTATTGATAACCTGCCCATGATGGATTTGATGGGACGCGAAGAGTGGATAAATATTACTACGGAAGCTTACGAAAATGCAATTGCCAGTGGAGTTCCTGATGTGCACGCTGTCCCGACTTGGATGGACGGTAACACCGACTGGAACGATGCTGTTTTCAGAACAGCTGTCATTCAGGATCATAATCTCACCTTTTCGGGTGGTAGCAAAGACGGCAAATACCTAGTATCAACAAACTACTATGACAACCCGGGGACGGTGTACGGCACCTCGATGGATCGTTACAGTTTCCGGGTCAATACAGAAGCTAGAAAAGGGATTTTCACCATTGGCGAAAACCTGGCCGTGAGCAACACCTTTGTTGAAAATCAAAATTCGGTATTTTCAAAGCACATTGACGTATTGAGGATGCTCCCGATTATCCCGATTTATAACCCGAACAACCCCGGTGGTTACGGATATGGCGACGAAGCAACAGCTCGTACTTTTGGGTCCAACCCAATTGCAACTGAAGATTTGATGTACAATAGCGATGAGAACCTTCGCCTGCGCGGAAACCTTTATGCTACATTGGATTTGATTGATGGACTGCAATTTAAAGTGAACTTGGGCTACGAAACCAGCCGCGATAACCACAAATGGCTTCGCAAAGTGGGTAACTTTACACTAAATCAACCCTATGAGCCCTCTACTCGCTACGAAAACAAGGCAAAGTATGAAAATAAACTGATTGAGAACACGCTGACCTATAAAAAGCAATTCGGGAAACATGATGTTAATGCCGTAGTTGGAAACTCGTACCAAAACACCTATTACGAAATGATAGGAGCCCAAAAGAAAAATCTGGTTCAGATAGGAGACTATTATTTCGATGTCATCGATGCCGGTACTACCGACCCCAATGCCTGGGGAAATATTGGCGAGTCGGCCTTGATCTCGTACTTCGGACGTTTAAATTATGCCTTTGACGATAAATACCTGCTGAGTGCAACCTTTCGTTACGATGGTTCTTCGAAATTTGCACCCGAGAACAAGTGGGGCTTTTTCCCGTCTATATCAGCTGGTTGGAGAATAAGCAAGGAAAAATTCTTTAACGTTTCGTGGATTAACGATCTGAAGTTGCGGTACAGCCACGGTACTTTGGGTAACGTAAATATCGGTAACTGGGATTACGTAGCAGTTTTAAACTCGTTCCCCATCGCTGTATTCGGACAAGATCAGCACTTGGTGCCGGGGATGACCCAAATTAAGTTGGTAAACAGCGACCTGAAATGGGAAGAGCAAACCCAGGATAACTTCGGTCTCGACCTGAGTGTTTTAGATAATAGACTGCAATTCAGCGCAGAATACTTTATCTCGACCACAAAAGATGTGCTGACACCAATGCAAATTCTGATGACTACCGGTAATGACGGGGGAAACCCGCCGGTGAATGCAGCCAGTTTACGCAACAAGGGAATCGAAATTTCCGGTACATGGCGCGATAAGAAAGATGATTTTAGCTATTCGATTGGTGCCACCTTTACGCGTTTGCGAAACGAAGTGCTCGAATTCGGGTACGGCAAAGTGGAGCAATATACCTGGATTACTAAAACCGAAATCGGCAAACCTCTGGCCATTTTCTACACCATCAAAAACGACGGATTATTTCAGAATGATAGCGAAGTACTCGCTCATACCAATTCTGAAGGAGTGGTCATTCAACCCAATGCTAAACCAGGCGATATTCGGTATGTGGATGTAAATGACGACGGACAAATAAACAACGAAGACCGCACCATCACCGGTAATCCGTGGCCTAAATTCGAAGTGGGTTTGAACGGGCAAATCAACTATAAAAACTTTGACTTCAGTTTTGCCGGATTCGGTTCATTCGGGCAAGATGTGTTTAACGGGGCAGCCAGCTGGATGGGAGGTTTTTCGGATAATACCAACCACCTGTCGGGCTATGTGGGATGGACACCCGAACACCCCAACACTCCGAATCCACGTGTGATTTATGCCGATAACCGAAACTCGCGGGGGGATCAGGATCGCTGGATTGAAAAAGGATCATATTTCAAAATCAGACAAATGACCCTTGGCTATACAGTTGATATTCCGCAGGTGAAACAGGTTTTTGATAATTTGCGCGTTTCAGTAACCGGACAAAACCTGATCACATTTACAAAATATACCGGCCTCGATCCAGAGTTTAAATCACCGGATATTTGGGTGAAGGGACAGGATGATGCTGCTTATCCTTCGCCAAAATCAGTTGTGTTCTCACTTTCATTTCAATTCTAAACCCAGACTAATATGAAAAAGACATTAATATACAGTCTATTAGTGGTGATCCTTTCGCTCGCCTCCTGTAACGAAGATTTGATCGATATTTCGAACCCAAACTTTCCGACGACTGATACTTTCTGGAAATCGCCTGCCGATGCACAGCTTGGGCTTGATGCCGTGTACACTATGTTTTACAAACCAGGTAGCTGGACCCGCTGGATTTACTTCCGCTACGATTTAACCTCGGACGAAGGCTATAGCCAAAGCCCCTGGAACGAGTTGAAAGAATGGACCCGTTTTATTTATTTCAATTACAACTTTTGGGAAGGCAATGCCTGGATGTGGCGCGACCATTATAAAGCTGTTTTCCGTTGTAACCAGGTACTCGAATTTGTTCCGAATATCGAATTCGCTGAACAAACGGCTAAAACACAGATTTTAGCACAGGCCAAATTCCTGCGGGCATTTTATTATTATAACTTGGCCATCATGTTCGATAATGTGCCGCTGGTGTTAAATGTATCTAATCCGGATGACACTCCGGAGCAATCGACTGAGGAAGAGGTGTTTGCGCAAATAAAGCTTGACTTGGCCGATGCCGTTGCCGGACTACCCGAAACATGGGATGCCAGCAACCTGGGGCGCCCAACAAAAGGTGCTGCATTGGCACTGCTCGGTAAAGTACACATGCAGTTACACGAATGGCAAGACGCAAAAGATGCCCTTTCGTGGCTGGTTGAAGGAGCCGGGGCTACCTATTACGGTTTGGTTTCGAACTATAGAGACAATTTTATGCATACAACCGAAAACAATATGGAGTCGGTGTTCGAAATCCAGTTTGACGATGTTAACCCTTCAGGTGATGGTGATGAATCCAACCAAAATGTTGGCTCGAACCGCGCCCAGTTTTTTGCCCCGCGTGGTATCGGCTGGTGTGATGGTCAACCGCGCAGATGGCTAGTTGACGAATTTAAGAAAGAACAAACCGTTGATGGTGAAATTGACCCGCGCCTGCGTGCGAGCATCTTTTACCCGGAGATTCAAACCGACTACCCCGGCGAAAAAATCTATGGTCGCGATTGGCAGTCTGGTTGGGGAACCGATTGTTTCTTCCGCAAATATCAGGGCGACTACTATCGCAATAACGAAGATTATTATTCGCCCATCAACCTCCGAGTCATTCGTTATGCCGATGTGCTTCTGCTGTATGCCGAATGTTTGGCCGAGCTTTCGAGTGGAACACCTCCGACACTGGCGATCGATTGTGTTGACCGCGTTCGCGAACGGGTGAACCTGCCGAAACTGGCAAACAGCACTCTATATGCTTCGGTAGTAACATCGAAAACAGCATTTCTGAAACGTTTGCAAATGGAACGCTCGCTTGAGCTGTGCCTCGAAGGGGTACGCTGGGCCGACCTGAAACGTTGGAAATTGTGGGATACCGCTGCCGGTTTGAACGAACTGATTGGCCGCGATTCCGACTTCAGTAATTTTGTTGTCGGAAAATCCAATCGTATGCCGATTCCTCAGTCGGAAGTCGATAATAACCCTAATCTGTCGCAAAACGACAAGTACTAGTCGATACATTTAAATAGAAAAGCTGTACTGACGGAGCGGAGCATTAATCTGTCGTTATGTAAAAAAATGAGTGTATTATTGTTGCGGTCTGTAAGTACAGCTTTTATCAAATTCGAGGCAAAAACTGCATATTTTCAATTCGGGCGTGTGTGTTTTTGTCAATCAAATAGTATTAAAAATTACATGATAAACCACAAAACCAACCAACCAATGGCACTTATTCTGCAGATTATTCTATTTTTTTCTGCTTTCTCGTGCGGTAAGTCTGCCGAAGAAGAAGTGATTGATAAAACATCGGTCCCGGTAAAGTATGGCGATCCGTTCATCCTTGAACACAATGGAACTTATTACATGTACGGGACGTCGCAGGCCGAGCTTGGTATCCAAGTCTTTCAGTCAACCGACCTGGAACATTGGAACGGACCGACCGGAGCGAGATATGGATTTGCATTATACCGAGATGATGTTTGGGGAGACAACTCGTTTTGGGCACCCGAAGTTTATTATCTTGACAATAAGTTTTACATGTTTTTTAGTGTGCAGGAGCATATTGCTGTTGCAGTGAGCGAAAGTCCGCTGGGACCGTTTGTCCAAACCAATAAATTACCGTTGCTCGATTCGAAAGCCATTGATACCCATTTATTTGTTGATACCGATGGACGAAAGTATTTGTACTATGTGGCTTTTACCGATGGGAATGTGATTTGGATGTGTGAAATGAATGACGATTACCTTTCGATAAAAGAAAATACTATTCAGCAATGTTTCGGGGTAAGCCAACCTTGGGAAAACAGCCAGAAACAGCCGGTAGCCAAGGTTACCGAGGGGCCGTATATTCTAAAACACAACAATATTTATTACTTGGTATATTCGGCAAACCATTTTGAAAATCCGGATTACGGGATTGGTTATGCCACCTCACCATCGCCCACTGGTCCGTGGACTAAATACGAAGGGAACCCAATTATTGCCTCCGATAGTGAGCTTGCGGGTACCGGCCACTGTGCCTTTTTTAACGATACTGAGGGGCAACTAAACGTGGTGTATCACTCACATTTCAGCAAGACCAGCGTTCAGCCCCGTTTGGCGCACATTAATCCTTGCCGCTTTGTTGCCAATCCGGGTGGTGGATCCGACATCCTTCAAATTGTTTCGCCCAGAATCAATCCTATTCTGGATAACTAAATTTTCAAATTAATCCGAAATCCAGAAACCAATGAAATACAAACCATTAATAATAGTAGTCTGTTTTGCCTGTATTTTTTTTCTCGCGGTATTAGCAACGGCTCAGCAACCCGATCCTCCCGGGCAGGTCGAAAAGCCGGGACAGGTCATCAACCAGGCTTACCTTTTTGCCCATATGACGCATCTGGATTACGGGAGATTGTATTATAGTGTGAGTCTGAACGGTTTACACTGGCAGGATTTAAATAATCAAAAGCGAGTGTTTGACGAGTACAAAGGCCACCCGGATATTTGCAAAGGCCACGATGGCCGCTATTACATTGTTGGAAACATTAGTGTCCACTAAAAATTAAATAACGTTCTTTGAAATATTTGTAATCTAAGGCTTTCAGCGCTTTTTTGTTGCGTGACGATTTGAAATGCTATGTTCGCCGGTTAAGAAAAACCAGTCCGATGAACAAAGGCAAATATGTTTTCGCACAGTTAGTCGAGTTTTTACCCCGTCGTGTTTTTGACGGTATCGTTGGGAAATACGATGGGAATAAATATGTCAGGCATTTTACCTGTTGGAACCAGTTAC
>JBKEAN010000177.1:0-8858 GCA_047972415.1 Mangrovibacterium sp. | reverse complement strand
GTTCGCGAACATTCCAAGGTCTTACCTAAAGGACGGATTGGAAAAGCCATCAGTTACACCTACGGCATTTATCACAAATTAACCCGCTATCACCTGGACGGAAGACTGAAAATGGACAACAACCTGACCGAAAATGCCATCCGCCCCATCGCACTTGGACGGAAGAACTGGCTGTTCTGTGGTAACGACAGTGCTGCTGAAAATGCCGCGGTTGTTTATTCCATGATGGGCTGTTGCAAAGCTGCCGGGGTGAACTTCCGAGACTGGATGGTTTTCTTTCTGGAAAATGTTCATCGCTACGACAACGATTACACCAAAGACCTGGCTGAACTACTACCGCACAACTTAAAACCCCTAAGCCAAAGTCACTCCTAAACCGCTCAAAGTTCTCCGAACATTTTAAAGAAACTTTCAAAGAAAATCACTCTGCCTACAAAAACAAGACGGGGTTTAGCGAATGCTTACAATAGAATCAAAAAAATGAAATTTAAACAGTCTCTTAGTTCGGTTTGAAAAGGCTAGATGCTGATCTACTCTTTTTTTGCTTTTCGTGTCAGGTCAAACAGCCAGGTGTACATAGCCTGCAATAGGCAAAAATGAACCGAGCATGTTGCGCAAAACACAACCACGAAGACATGGAGATCTGATCTTCAAAAAAAGCCATTAATTTAGCCTCTGAATTAATGTTTTGCTATGCACAAACTCTTTACTTACGCCCTGGCTCCAGCGGTCATCGGACTCATACTTTCATGCGGCAACCACAACAAAGCTGAGGTGGAACGACCCAATATCCTCTTTGTTTTTGCAGATGACCAAGCTTACGACGCCGTTCATGCGCTGGGTAACGAAGAAATCATCACACCCAATCTGGACCGATTGGTCGAAAACGGAGTAACTTTTACCCATGCTTATAATATGGGAGCCTGGCAAGGGGCTGTTTGTATTGCTTCGCGCACCATGCTATCAACAGGCCGTTCGGTTTGGCGGGCCAACAAACTTGTCCCACAACTACAAGACACTGTGGTTGTACAACAACACTGGGGAAATCTCCTGCGCAATGCGGGATACGACACCTATATGGCCGGTAAATGGCATGTAGCCGCTGACATCAGGGCGTGCTATTCGAATCTGGGAACCGTTCGGGATGGACTGCCAGGCGACGCAGCCCATGGATATAATCGCCCCCGATCAGCATCCGATACGACCTGGCTTCCGTGGGATACCGCTAATGGTGGCTACTGGCAGGGTGCTAAGCACTGGAGCGAGGTTTTGGGCGACGATGCCGTGCAGTTTATTCGGGAAGCCGGTAAAAAAGAAGCGCCTTTTTTCATGTATCTTGCTTTTAATGCACCACACGATCCACGGCAATCGCCAAAAGAATTCGTGGACTTATACCCCATTGACAACATTTCAGTTCCAAAAACATTCCTGGAAGAATATCCCGACAAGGATTCCATCGGCTGTGGTGAAGACCTGCGCGACGAGCGCCTGGCTCCATTTCCAAGAACGCCCTATGCTGTAAGAGTTCACCGGCAGGAGTATTATGCCATTATTTCGCACCTGGATAAGCAGGTGGGACGGATAATTGATGCTCTCCGGCAATCCGGGAAAATGGACAATACCTACATTTTTTACACCGCCGACCATGGCCTGTCGTGCGGAAACTACGGGTTGATGGGCAAACAGAATATGTACGATTGCAGCATTCGCGCACCGCTCATGGTGATTGGCCCCGATCTGCCCAAAGGAAAGAAAGAGGACTCCGATGTTTATTTGCAAGATATTATGGCCACAAGCCTGGAGTTGGCCGGAATAACAAAACCTGATTATGTGGAGTTTAAAAGTTTTCTGAAACTGGCTAAAGGGGAAACCAACGAAGGCAATTATCCAGCGATTTACGGTTGTTACAAAGATTTACAGCGTATGATCCGGGCAGATGGCTATAAGCTAATTGTCTATCCCAAAGTCCCTAAAATCCTACTGTTCGACCTTACTGCAGATCCGCTTGAGATGAACGACCTTTCAGAAAAGCCGGAGTTCAAGGAAAAAGTGAAGACCATGTTCAATCGGTTAGTTCAGCTTCAGCAAGAAATGGATGATGAGCTTGATTTAAAACAGACTTTTCCAAGCCTGTAATCCGACTTGGCCAAATGGCGAAAGTTCCGCATTCAAAATGAAAAGAGCCTGATAATAAATCTACCAGGCTCTTAATCTACTCCTAAAATCTAAAACTAATGATAAACACGGATATGGTATTCACAGCAAAACATAGTGCTTTCGAATTTATCTTACTCTTCCCAACCATCAGTTTGGTCCAAGTTTTCATTTAATGATAACTCATTGACCGGTACCGGGAAATAGTAGTTCTTACTTTCATCGAACGAATAGGTATTGTTCGATTTGATGTAACCATTGGCATCCAGGTAAACGTTAGTACCAACCACGAAAGAACTGTAATCGGCAATGTCGGTTGCATTGAATTTCAAGCCAATCACCGGTTGAGCCAGCAGGCTACCCATTTTCCAGCGCATTAAATCGTCGTAACGAAGGCCTTCAAAAGCTAACTCAACGCGTCGTTCCCTTCGTATTTCGGCCAAGGTCGCCCCTGCTAACTGCATATCGGCCACACCAGCTTTCTCACGCAAGGGATTAATGCAGATGTCCAAATCACTTTGTGTCAGTGTACCCAGCTCTTTTTTCGCTTCTGCATAAGTCAGCAGGATTTCAGCATAACGGATAAGCGGTGCATCGTGGTAAGCCTGAGCCCAAGCGGCTGTTTTGTCTTCCACCGCATTATAGAACTTAACCAGTTGATAACCAGACGGAGAAGCGGAATCACCAATTGGTTTTGGCGATGAATTAATATAAATTTGGTTACCCATAAAATAGGTGTTTGGCAAGCCAAAGGTGTTGCTCAGGCGTTTATCGCGGTTAGCAAATTCGTTGGTAATGTTATCGTCACCTTGGTAAAGCGGACTTTCCGTAATGGGCAAACCATCGGTACACAAGTAATCATTTACCAGACTTTTTGTTCCTGAAACAGGAGAACCAAATGGACCAGAGATGGTGGGCAAGTTGTTATACATTTGCAACGCAGCATCATAATTCTTGAAAAAGACGATTTCCTTATTGCTGTTGTAATTTACCATCTCAAACAGGGAATAATAACTTGTTGTTACATCAATGGCATATAAGTTACTGGCAATCACCACATTTGCAGCAACCGCAGCAGCCTCAATATAGGTCTGACTGTTGGCCAAGCCATGGTATTTCCGGAAGGTGCCTTCGTGCAGACAGATCCGGGCTTTGTAGGCCTCGGCTATGTATTTCGTAAAACGACCGGTTTCGGCAGTTGTGGGCAACCAGGTCACCGCAAATTCCAGATCGGCCATAATAAAATCCATAATCACGTCGCGGCTGCTTTGTGTCGCATAAAGCAATTCATCCTTCTCACCCAACACGCGATCAATCAAGGGAAGCTTTCCATAAAGCTTCAATTTGTCGTAATAGTTCAGGGCCCTAAACAAGCGGGCTTCCGCTGCATATTTGTTTTGAAGGGCTTCAGCAATTGTGGTATGCTGGTAGTTGGCCAAAAAAACGTTCACATTGCGTATCAACGAATAATCCCAATCCGATCTGCCCGGGCTATTCGCGGTATTGGTACCCAAGCGCGCATCGCTCGGTACATCCGCAAAGGAGTTATCGCTCCAGTTTTCGTTGGTAACCATGGTTGCACCCGTACCAAAGCCTTTATCGGCGAAGTAGGCAGCATACAACTGGTTGTTATAGGTTTTCAAATCCTGTTCCGAGTTCCAGAATGTTCCCTCTGTAATCGCTGTTTCAGGATACCTGTCCATAAAATCGTCGTTGCAACTGAAAAACAGGGGCAATATGACGAGCAGTAGAATGTATTTTAATTTATTCATTTTTCCAATTTTTTAGATCCGGTTAAAATGTAATGTTGACACCCAATGACACGCGTTTGGAAAGCGGATAGGCCTTGCCCGATTGACCCAGGTCATAGGCTGCACTGGTAGAACCTTGTCCAATTTCTCCAGGGACAAGTACTTCCGGGTCAAAACTAGGGTTCAATTTAGTGAAGGTAAGCAAGTTCTCCGCACTGACATAAAAACGACAGTTGGCAATCTTTATCCGGTTGGTCAGGCTTTGTGGCAAGGTGTATCCCAGCATCACATTCTTTAAGCGCAGGTAAGCGGCATTTTGCAGGTACCTGGTTTGCACTTGCGTATTTCGGGTAATAATCGCATTCTCGCTCGGACGGAAATAAAACGCATCGCGGTTTTCGGGAATCGCTCCACTGCCATCGCTCCAGACATTGTCGTAAAGCTCATCAGTCACAATGACATTACCGTAGCCACCCACACCACCAAACAGGATTGGTCCGTTCAGCCAGAAATCGCGTTTGCCAATTCCCTGGAAGAAGAAACTCATATCAAAGTTTTTATAATTAAGCCCTCCTTTAATGGAATAACTGTAGCGCGGAGTGCTGTTACCTATCACCTTTTGGTCACCTGGCTTAGTCACCGTATTTTCGCCTTGGTCTATAGCAGTACTGTTGTCCAAATCGGCATAACGCACATCACCCGGTGCCACAAAACTACCACCGCCCAATCCGGCGTGGCTGGGAGCTGCTGCAATTTCGTCCGTTGACTGGAACAAGCCGACTGTTTCGTAGCCCCAGATTTCTCCAATTTCTTTCCCAACGTAGTAGGCTTTTGACAAGGATTTGGTTGGATTTTCAAAACGGGTTATTTCGCCAGTCCAATCAGCTATCGAAAAACCGATGTTATAGCTCCAATCCTTATTGATCTTATCCGCCCAACTTACGGCAGCTTCCCAACCGTTCACTTTCAAATCGGCACTGTTTGATTCGGGAGCGCTAGCGCCATAAACGCCCGGAAGGGCATCGCCACTCACCAACATATCCTTTGTTTTGCGTTGATACACATCGAAGGTCAAATCGAGTTTTTGAAATAAAGTAGCATCCACGCCTATATCCACCGTTGAAACGGTTTCCCAAGTCCTCGAAAGCGCCAATGGCACACCCGGTTGAATACCAACTGGCCGAATCCCATTCAACACATAAGCAACTTGAGAAGTAGTAACATATTGTGACACAGGATACATAGATCCAAGCTGGTTCCCCAGCGAACCGTATGAAGCACGCAGTTTCAGGTTATCAACCATTGATGCCGATTGCATAAACGCCTCTTCAGAAATACGCCAGCCCGCTGAAATAGAAGGGAAGAAGCCAAAACGGTCGTCTTTGGCAAAGCGGGATGAACCGTCATACCTACCATTCACCTCCAGCAAATAGCGTTCTTTGTAAGCGTAGTTCAAACGAAAGAAGGCCCCACGGATAGCCCATTGGTCGTATAAATCGGAAACGGTAGCTGTACCGGATGCATTTAATAAAGAAAGAACATCAGGACTAATCAGGTTTGTGTTTTTTCCCTGTAAATCAGAAATTGTTTTCCACTCTTGGTTAAAGCCAATCATGCCTTTCAAGTAATGCGACTCAGCCAAAGTTTTTTCGTATTGTGCATAGGCATCAAACACATAGTAGTTGTCAATATCCCTGTTTTTCAGCACGAAGCTTGGGCCGGCATCAAGGCGGACTGGCGCCCCGGCCTGCCAGGGAACGATAGACGTAAACTCTTTGGCATTTCTCACCCTGTCGGTAATCACCGGGTTAAAGGTGAAGCTGGAATTAACTGTAAAATCGCCCAATTTCAGCATAATACCGGCCTTGGTATTCAGGTTAATATTCTTGGTGACATCCCTTCCACCCAATTCGAGCGTCGAAACAGGGTTCAATCGAATGAAGGTTGGGTACTCGACGCCATCTTTCTCCATTGTCGGCGTTAAAATAGGCCGTGCGCGCCAAACCACATGAAAGATGGAAGACCCATGCCCTTCCGGCAATTGGTGCAGGTTCGAGGTTCCGCTGGCAAAATTAACCTGAAAATAACTTGACAACCAGCTGGTGATGTCGTTATCCAGCTTGATGTTCATATTATAACGTTTGTAGTTATCGCCACCAATTTTTACTACACCATCATAACCGGTGTATCCCAAGGAAACATGGTAGCCTACTTTTTCGGCACCGCCCGATAAGGTTACGTTATGGCTTTGACCCGGAGCCGCATCAGAAAAAACCAGATCGGCCCAGTTGGTATTGTTGTGTTCATAGTACGCTCCTGTTCCGGTCGGCATCAGGGTATAGCCTTGGCTACCGGTACCATCAACAGCACCTTTAATCAGTGCCAGGTGTTCGGCATTAAAGGGTATAGCCACCCCGTCGCTTGCGCTCATGGCATTCACATAAAGAGCATACTTGTAACTATCAGCCTTCTCTGGGATTATCGTAGGTTTGGCTGCATAAAAATTTCCGTTATAAGTAACGGTAGTTTTTGAGTTTCGCTTGCCGCTTTTGGTGCTTACCAAAATAACGCCATAGGCAGCCCGGGCTCCATAAATGGCCGACGATGCGGCATCCTTTAATACCGAAAGGCTTTCAATATCGTCCGGGTTAACCATGTTCAGGTCCATTTCTGTCCCGTCAACCAAAACCAAGGGACTACCTCCATTGATGGAAGTGGCACCACGAATGTTTATTTTAGGTGTGCTACCGGGAGCTCCGTCTGCATTGGTAATGTTCAGACCGGCCACCGTCCCTTGCAAGCCTTCAATAGCATTCGCAATTGGCCGGTTTTCCAGCGTTTCGCCATCAACAATTCCGATTGCTCCGGTGAGGTTTACTTTCTTCTGCACACCATAACCGACGGCCACCACTTCTTCCAGGTTGATGTCGTCATTTTCCATGGCCACATCAACCATGGAACGACCTCCAACCGGGACCTCCTTGGCACGCATCCCGATAAAGGAGAAGACAAGTGTCGCCTTTTCTGGTACATCGGCCAAGGTGTAAGTTCCATTGGCGTCAGTAATGGTTCCGCGAGTGGTACCATGCAACTGAACCGATACGCCAGGCAGCGGTTCACCGTTTTTGTCGGTAACTTTTCCTTTTACAGTTCCTTGTTGTTGAACAGCCGGTACATTTGCACTGGCTTTGGGTTCAACCAATAAGGTATTACTGTTTAGCTCTTTAAACGAATAGGGTAAGTTTTTAAACGCGGCATCCAAAATATCACCAATCGCCTTATTATCGGCTTTCAACGAGATTAATGCGTTCACATCAACCTCATCGTTGCTATAGAAGAAACGGTAATCCGAATTTCGTTCAATCTGATTAAAAAGTTCGAGCAACGATTTGTTCTGCAGGTCAACATTCATTTTTACATTTTGAGACCAGACCGTGGCCGTGGTTTGTAATGTAAAGACCAGAATAAGAAAGCACGTCAACTTCATAATTCTCAGGTGTTTTTTTTCTTCAAACTTTAATAAGGCTTGAAGAAATCGTTTGATTTTCATAGATTTGATCGTTTTTAAAAGTTAAACTTCTGTTTAATTTTATCCTTGAAGGGGAAGTGGGCCAACACCTCCCCTTTCTTTGTTGTTTATCGTTTCGCACATCCAACTCAGGATATAAATAAATTCATGTTTTTAGCCAGTTCTATTTCTGTCCATATACGGTTAATATTTAATTATTTGGGGTATAAAAAGTAATTCTATTCTTATTGATGGAATAGTCTAATGCATTGGCGTTGGCAAAATAGGACAACGCTTCCAATATACTTTCGCGGTCCAAACTTCCGGTAAAACGCCGGTTGGCCACTGCCTCGTCAGCTAAGTCGATGTCAACATCGAACCAGCGCTCCAGCTTCAGTTCCATTTCTCCCAGGGATTCGTTCCGGAAGACCAGCCTCCCGTCTTTCCACTCGATTTCCGGATCCACATCGCTTACGGCGGCAACCTTCATCTCTTTATTGTGCGTATCGTAGGTCACCTTTTGGTATGCGCTGAGCTCAAGTTGAGCTGACCCGCTAGTCACTTGAATCCGGCCTTCAACCAAAGTTGCTGATACGTTATCCTCATCCGGGTAAGCTTTCACATTGAACGAGGTTCCCAAGACCTTCAATTCAAGATCCGAGGCGTTCACAACAAAAGGAAGCTTTTCGTTCTTTGCCACCTTGAAAAAGGCCTCGCCGCATAGTGTCACGTTCCGACGGTGGGTAAAATCGTTTTCGAAAACCAGGGTACTTCCTGAATTCAGGTTAACCTCTGTATTATCGGGCAGAAGAATTGTTGACTTATCGCCGAAAGCACAGGTAATTGTTGTGAACTCTGCGCCTGTTCCGGTAAAACGCTTTCCTAGAAAAAAGGAAAATGGAATTGATAAAATCAACAGAACCAAGGCAGCGTAGCGCAGCATCTGAATTAATATCCGCTTGCTTTGCTCTGGTTTTCTGATTCGCAAAAGAAATTTTTGAACGGCTTTTGGAATATCGTATTCAGAAGGCCTTGATCCGGAAAGCCAAATTTCTTTTAGATCGGCGTATAAGCTCCGGTTTTTTTCGTCCTGTTCCAGCCAATCCTTAATCTGCCTTTTTTCTTCGGGATTTGCCTCGCCGTCAAACAATCGGATGATTAAATTGTGGATATTATCTTCCATCGGTTCATTTGTCTTTACCCTATGATGCACCGACAACAAAATACCCTGTACGGAAGATGATTTTTTTTTTACTCGTGTAGTAAAAAACAGAAAAGAACAAATGGCAGGTAGTCTTTCAAGTTGGTTCTCAGTGTAAAAATGGCTTTGGTGAAGTGCATTTCCACCGTTTTAACCGATAGTCCGGTTTCCTCGGCCACTTCGCCGCTTTTCTTGCCCTCGAACCGCTTCATCCGGAATACCTTTTGCTGTTGTGGTGGTAGTT
>JBKEAN010000176.1:0-20018 GCA_047972415.1 Mangrovibacterium sp. | reverse complement strand
TGCTTTTCGGCGGGGCACAGCCCCTCTCGCTGGAAGGCAATGCTGTCCGACAGCTCGATTTATTCCTGTTCGGCGAAAATCATTTGTACCACGGTTACGGCATTCCATTCGACCCGGAAGGCTTACTGAGCACCTTGCCTGCCCTGGTGAACGTGCTGCTGGGCTACTTTGCGGGCAAGCTGATCGACGAAACGACCTCGCGCGAAAAGGTGGTCGTAAAACTCGCAACCAGTGGCTTGGCTCTATTCACCCTCGCCTTGCTATGGAATCCTTTTTTCCCAATAAACAAACCCATTTGGAGCAGTTCGTACGTGTTGCTCACCTGCGGGCTGGCGGCAGTTTTACTGGCCACGCTTATCTGGCTGGTCGATATAAAAGGGTTGAAAACATGGGCACAGCCCTTCCTTGTTTACGGTATGAACCCGCTGTTTATTTATGTGCTTGCCGATATTTGGGCCAACTTACTCTGGTTGATTAAATTACCTGACGGAACAAGTATTCAGCAATTCATTTATGCCAAATTACTGTTGCCTTGGGCTGGCGAATACCTGGCTTCTTTTCTGTTTGCCCTTCATCTGGCTATCATTTTTTGGATAATTGCCCTTATTTTGTACCGCCGGAAAATCTTCATCAAATTGTAAATTGAAATGATGTTGTTTTGCCGGTGAAACGGTTTTACAACAAATACCAAACAACGCGAACTCAATTATGCGAAAGCTATTTCTATTCCTTTGCCTGTTGGCGGCAACTGCTGCAAGTGCCCAACCCGATGTTCACCCGAAGTACGAATTCAGGGGCGTATGGGTAGCCACCGTAAACAACATTGATTGGCCCTCGAAAACAGGGCTGACAGCAGAACAACAAAAAGCGGAAGCCATTGCCCTGCTCGACCTGATGAAGAAAAACGGGATGAATGCCGTCATCTTCCAGGTTCGGCCTACTGCCGACGCCTTTTATTACTCAGAGCTGGAACCGTGGTCGCGCTACCTTACCGGCACTCCGGGCAAAGGCCCCGGTTACGACCCGCTTCAGTTTTGGGTTGAAGAAGCCCACAAACGGCAAATGGAACTGCACGCCTGGTTCAACCCGTACCGGGTGTCGCAACGGGCCGACGAACCACTGGCGGCATCGCACATCGCGTTTAAATATCCCGACTGGATAATCCGTTACGGCGGAAAACTGTACTTCAACCCGGCGCTCGACGAAACCCGCCGGTTTATTGCGGCTGTGGTTCAGGATGTGGTTGCCCGTTACGATATTGATGCCATTCACATGGACGATTATTTCTACCCATATCCCGTGGCAGGCGAGGCTTTTCCCGATGCAGCCGACTTTGCAGCCAATCCACGCGGCTTTGCCCAACTAGCCGACTGGCGCCGCGACAACGTGGATAAAACCATTCTGCTGCTAACCAAAACCATCAAAGAAACCAAGCCCTGGGTAAAATTCGGTATCAGCCCGTTTGGTGTTTGGCGCAACAGCGACAAGGATCCGCGCGGATCGGCAACCCGCGCCGGGGTGACCAACTACGACGATTTGTACGCCGATGTTTTAAAGTGGCTTCAAAATGGCTGGATTGATTATGTAACACCGCAATTGTATTGGCAAATAGGGCACCCTGCGGCCGACTTTGCCACACTTTGCAACTGGTGGGCAAAAAACAGCTCGAACCGCGACGTGTACATTGGCCATGCACTGTATAAAATTGAAGCCAACGCTTCGGTACCCGAATGGAAAGACCCCAATCAAATGCCGCAGCAAATTGATTTTTTACGGCAAACACCTGCGCTTCAGGGCAGTGTTTTTTACAGCGCCATCCACCTGAAACGCGACCTGCTTGGACTTCAGAATAAACTGCAACAGCAACAATACAGCTACCCGTCATTGGTTCCTACTTCGCCCTGGATTGACCATCTGCCTCCGCAAATACCGCAAAAGTTCAGGAAAAAAGGAAAAAAACTGAGCTGGAAAGAGCCGGATTTCAACAGCCCAATGGACGAAGCCAAGCGCTATATCGTGTATTTCAACCGAATCGGGAAACAGCCCTACCTGAAAGACATGCGCTCGGTGTACATTATTAGCCCGGGAACCGAAGTGAAACTGATAAAACGCACGGCCAAAAAAGAACGTTTCGAGTTCCGGGTAACTGCGCTCGACCGGTTGAATAACGAAAGCCCGGCCAGCAAACCGGTGACAATTAAATGGTAAACAATTCAACGACTCATCAATTCAACATGAAAATAGATAGCTTCATTGCCTGGGCAGGACCCGAGAGTACCCAACTGCTGGTTCAGCAACTCCGCCAATCGGAACTGGTCGACAGGGTTTTTGTTTTAGCGCCGGTTCAGGTTGAAGTAGAAGGTGCACAAGTACTTTTGGTTGAAAGCCTGACTTCGACCCAAACCCTGAAAATGATTGCCGGTCACACAGCCGCCGACTACGCCTTGCTAATGATGAACGGGACACCCGTAACCTTGGGACAATTTGCCGTAGAGCGCATGGCCCAACTGGCCGAATGCAGCGCCGCCGCCATGCTATATGCCGATTATTACGAATTGAAAAATGGCGAGCTGTCGGCGCTACCAACCATTGCTTACCAACAAGGCAGCCTGCGCGACGATTTCAACTTTGGCCCGGCCCAACTTTTCCGCGCCGATGTATTGAAAACATATGAAGCTGCGGTTACAACCGACTGGAAACATGCCGGCTATTACGCACTGCGCCTGCTGGCCTCGCGCATGGGCGAGCTGTTGCGCGTATCGGAATTGCTATTTACGATGATTGAAACCGACACACGCCAATCGGGCGAAAAGCAATTCGACTACGTGAAAAACTCGGCCCGCGAACGCCAAATTGAACTGGAACAGGCCTGCACGGTGCACCTGCAAAAAATAGGTGCTTTCTTAAAACCTGAGTTTCAAGCGGTACAGTTTGAGGATGGGTTTCTGGTTGAAGCGAGTGTCATCATTCCGGTTCGCAACCGCATAAAAACCATCAAAGATGCGGTGGACTCGGTGCTTTCGCAAAAATGCCGGTTTCCTTTCAACCTGATTGTAGTGGATAACCTCTCGACTGACGGAACTACCGAATTGCTGCAAAGTTACCGCGACGAGCGCCTGATTCACCTTATTCCGCAGCGAAACGATTTGGGCATTGGCGGTTGCTGGAACGAAGCCGTGTTTCACCCGCAGTGTGGCCGCTTTGCCGTGCAATTGGACAGCGACGACCTCTATTACGACGACACGACGCTGCAACAGGTGGTTCATAAGTTTCACAAAGAACAATGTGCCATGGTGATTGGCTCGTACCAAATGTGTAATTTCAAGCTTGAGGAAATTCCCCCAGGCCTGATTGACCACCGTGAGTGGACGCCGGAAAATGGCCCCAACAATGCCCTTCGAATTAACGGGCTGGGTGCACCGCGTGCTTTTTACACCCCCATTTTTCGCAGCATCCGCATTCCAAATACCAGCTACGGCGAAGATTATGCCGTGGGGCTGGCGATTTCACGCACTTGGAAAATCGGCCGCATTTACAACCCGATTTACCGCTGCCGCCGTTGGGAAGACAACTCCGACGCCTCGCTTGACATCGCTAAACTGAATGCCCACAACCTGTACAAAGACACCCTGCGGACTTTTGAACTGAAAGCACGCATAAAAAAGTCGCAATAAGGGTCGAAAATGATGAACAAGAAAACTCTAAGACACAAAGAATAGTTCATTTTATCAGGAATAATCTGGCAATACTGCCGCGTTGTGAAAATAGAACACTTAGACCTCCGTTTACTCTGTGGTTAGTAAAAATTTCAAACTTGAAACTTGAAACAAAAATAGAACAGCTGATTGAGGAGCAAACCCGCAACTGGGAGCTTGCGCGGAAAAACTACAACGATTTGGCCAGAGTTGAAAAACGCAGCTTCTGGTTTGACGGATTTCAACTAGAAGTGCAGTTCAACCCGGGGCGCATCCGCTCGTCGGCAGCCAACACCAACCGCAAAGCAATTGCCGAACGTCCCTGCTTTTTGTGCCGTACCAACCGGCCGGACGAACAGGCTGCTGTTGACTTTTGTGGAAAGTACGAAATCCTCATCAACCCGTTCCCTATTTTCGGCCGCCACCTGACCGTGGTTGCTTACGAACATCGCCCGCAGCTAATTGCCGGTCGGATGAGCGACATGCTCGATTTGGCCGAAGAGCTGCCGGGTTTCACCCTATTTTACAACGGTCCCAAATGCGGTGCGTCGGCTCCAGACCACTTTCATTTTCAGGCCGGTCAAAAAGGCCTGATGCCGGTTGACCGCGAACTGAATGAACTTGGGACCAAACTCGAAAAGCTATCCGAAAGCAAGTCAACCCAAATTTATGCGCTGGACAAAAGCTATTTGCGCCAACTGCTTATCTTTAAATCGGTTGACCGCAACGAACTGGCTGCTGTTTTTGAGAAAGTTGTCCAACTTCTACCTAAAAATGAAAGCGAAGACGAGCCGATGATGAACATTTTGGCTCGATTTGACGACGACGGCTGGCAACTGCTGCTTTTCCCGCGCGGAAAACAACGCCCCTGCCAATATTTCAGGGAAGGAAGCGGGCAGATTCTGATGAGCCCCGCCTCGGTTGAAATGGGCGGACTGGCCATTCTTCCCCGCGAAGAAGATTTTGAAAAAATAAGGGCTGAAGATTTGATAGACATCTACAAACAAGTCAGCCTGAATCAGGAAGCCTTTGACACGCTAAAAGAAAGATGCTCAAGTTTATTTTGGCCCGGACCCGGTGAGCAGACAACTTGAAATTCGAACCCTGAAATTTGAAATATAATTCGATGATACAACCCGAAATACAAGTTGGCATAATGGCCGAAAGCCGTATTCAATTTGAATTGAAAGGCAATTACCGCTTGCCTGAAAATTGCAGCGGAAACAAATTCACCGTAAGCTTTTCGGATGAAAAGTTAACGGTTCAAGCTGAGGACGGTACAAGCAGCACTGCCAACGAATTGGTATTTAAGGCTAAAAATAATAGCGCTTCGTTTGTATTGAAAGGCGTGACCATCGGCATCAACTTTCACTGGGAACAGAAGCAGGATCAAGAATTTCGGGGAAATTTGAACTTGATTATCGACAACGGCAAAGTGCACGCCGTAAACCAGGTTCCGCTGGAAGAATACCTACGTTCGGTTATTTCGTCGGAAATGAGCGCGGCCAGCTCGACCGAGTTACTGAAAGCACACGCCGTAATTTCGCGCAGCTGGTTGATGGCGCAAATTGAAAAAAGCCGAAAAATTGAAAAGGAAAAACGCGGCTACCAAAGCTTCACCGAAACCGAAGGAGAACGTGTTCGCTGGTGGGACCGCGAAGACCACCACCTGTTTGACGTTTGTGCCGACGACCATTGCCAACGTTACCAGGGAATTACCAAAATAATCAGCAACAAGGCAAATGCCTCCATTAGAGCCACTTTCGGCGAATTTCTCCTTTACGGCGACACCATTTGCGATGCCCGTTTTTCGAAATGCTGCGGCGGCGTTTCCGAAAACTTCGAATTGGTTTGGGAGCCCGTGGTTCATCCGTACCTCACAAAAATTGTTGACTCGGACGAAACTGCGACCACCTGCGTTGATTTACGGCAGGAAGCCGAAGCAGAGAACTGGATACGAACTTCGCCCAAAGCCTTTTGCAACACCACCAACCAACATGTACTGAAACAGGTACTTCCGGACTTTGACCAAAAAACCCGTGATTTTTTCCGATGGACAGTCACTTACACGCAGGCCGAGCTGGCCAAACTGCTCCGTGAACGAAGCGGCATTGACTTTGGAGAAATAATTGAATTAGCAGCACTTGAGCGCGGATACTCGGGCCGGATTATCCGGCTGCATATCCGTGGCACAAAGCGGAGTATGGTATTGGGGAAAGAACTTGAAATCCGCCGGGCTCTATCTCCCTCGCATTTATACAGTTCGGCTTTTGTTGCAGACCACTTTCAGGTTGAAAACGGAATCCCTCAATGCTTTGTATTAACCGGTGCTGGCTGGGGGCACGGGGTTGGCCTTTGCCAGATTGGAGCAGCCGTAATGGGCGAAAAAGGCTACAATTACCGCCAAATTTTGCAGCACTATTTTCATGGTGCAGAGCTGGTAAAAAGGTACTAGTCCCTCAGCTCGTATGGCCAGATTAACCCCTATTTGAATTGAGGGACAAGAAACCGGACAGGTAGTAACCCTTCGCTTAACTTTCAATTTATTTAATTCTATTTAACACATTGAAAAACTTTATTCCCATAAATTGCAACAAATAGCTCGCCCAATTTATGAAAACCGCCCTTCTGCTTATTTCCGTCATTTGGTCGTTGTCCGTGTTTGCACAACAAGGTGTAAAAGGACGAATTGCCGACCGGGACAACCAAGTCATTCCATACGCCAACATTTATGTTCCGGCACTGAAAAGCGGGACAACATCGAATACCGAGGGCCTTTTCGAACTAAAACTTCCGCCGGGCGAATGGGACGTTATTTTTCAGTATATCGGTTACCAATCGGTTACGAAAAAGCTATTGGTTGATACCGGGTTTAAAGAGTTGGTCATTGTTTTGGAACCGCAAAACGTGAAATTAAGCGAAATTAAAGTGTTGGCTTCCGGCGAAGATCCGGCCTATTACATTATGCGCCACGCGATAGCCCTGGCGCCGTATTACGAAAAGCAAGTCTCGTCGTACGACTGCAAAGTTTACCTGAAAGGGACCGGGTTGTTTCGAAAAATTCCGGGACTGTTTAAAAAGAAACTGGAGAAAGAAGGTATTAAAAAGGACAAAGCTTTTGTCATGGAGTCGGTAAACAAAATTCATTTCGAATTACCAGATAAGCTTGAACAACAAGTAATTGCCATGCACAATTCAGGAAAATCGAACAGTACTGACCCGATGGAAATGATAACCACCAATTTGTACAATGTGGACAAATACGGCATTGTGTCGCCGGTGGGCCGGCAAGCACTAAAGACCTATCGTTTTGAGCTGCTTGGCGTATTCGAAGACCAAGGTCTAACCATTGACAAAGTAAAAGTAACCCCACGGGTTGCCCAAAAAGGGACTTTTGAAGGTATCATCAACATTGTTGACAATTATTGGAACATTCACTCGGCCGACCTGAAGTTTTCGATGCCCATGTTTGACGTTTCAATGCGCCAAATCAACAGCCTTGTTGAATTGAACACGTGGATGCCAACCAGCTTCGATTTCAGTATGGACATCAACGGGTTCGGCTTCGGACTGACTTACAACTACGTTGCCTCAGTTTCGGATTATAAGGTTGAATTGAACAAGCAACTGGATCACTCGTTTGCCGAAAAAATAAAACAGGCCGAAGCCAGCAACAAATCACTTGCGGAGCCAATCGCTGAACCCGCATCGTCGGTTCAGGACCTAAAACCTGCCAGTAGCACGCAACAAAAAATTGACGAACTGTTGCAAAAAGAAGACCTTTCGAACCGGGAAATGTACAAACTGGAACGTTTGATGGAAAAAGAAACCCAGCGTTCTCTTCCTCCCGAACCGCTCGAAATACAGGAAGCCGTGAAGCGAAACCCAAAAGCCGTCAACAACGACTCCGTTTATTGGGCTGCTATCCGCCCTGTGCCGTTAAGTTTAAAAGAAAAAACCGAATTTGCCCTCAAGGACTCCATCATTATCCGTCAGCAAACTCAAGAGTACCAGGATTCGGCGCGCGATGCCCGCATAAAATTCAAACTGAGTGATTTAATTTCGGGAAGAACTTACCGCTACGGTTCGGATTCCACGCTGCACCGCTCGTGGCTCACCATCCCCGGTATAATTAATCCGAAGGGACTTAATTTTACCACAGTAGATGGTTTTGGCTACGAGCTTCCGTTTTATTTTAGCTTGAGTGATACCCTCGGACATGTGCTTATGACAAGCGGATCGGCCCGGTATGCCTTTGCCCGAAACACGCTGTACGCAACAGGGAACCTGCGCTACCGCATCAATGGGCTGAAAATGCGTTGGTTTGGACTTAAAGGTGGACGAACCTTAGAAGATTTTAAAGGTGAACAAGGTATAAACAATATGGATTATCAGATTTATGCCCTCTTGCTGCACCGCAATTTCCAGAAATTCTACGAAAAACGATTCTTTTCGCTACAGGCTCAAACCGAGCTTAGTAACGGATTACAATTGAAAACACAAGTTGGTTATTCAACCCGGATACCCATTCGGAATTATTCGGACTACAGCTTCAACACCTGGTCGGACCGAGAGTACACCGAAAATATTCCAGACATTGCAGGGCTTGAAGACTGGCAGCTTACCAAAAGCCAGTCGGCGCAATTTGGAGTGGGGCTGAGCTACACACCAGCTCAGCGGTACCGGATAAGGCAGGGGGTTAAAAGTTATGCTGAAAGCAAGTTTCCCAACCTTACGCTCAACTATACAGGCGCGTTAAAAAACATTGTGGGGAGCAATGCTGCCTACTCGCTCATCCGTGCCAAAATTAGTCACAGTGTTCCAATCGGTTTCAACGATCAACTGAATTACAGTATTAATGCCGGGAAATTCCTGAACCGGGATCGCGTTTATACCGCCGACTTTTATTTTCCGGCATCGAACAATCAGGTTTTTTCTTTTTCGAACAGCGATCAGCAATTCGAACGCGCTGATTACCATCAACTATTCAGTCAAAACAACTATATTGAAGCACATACATCCTTCAGCTTCGACCGGCTGCTGCTGACCCGGCTGCCACTGTTGAACCAAACCCTGATTAGTGAGAAACTTAAATTCCATTATTTCCGCAGCGAGTCGAGCCCCGATTACCTAGAACTAAGCTACGGGCTAAACCAAATCTTTCTGCTATTCGACATTGAAGTAAACTGTGGGATAAACGGCTGGGAGGAAACGACTACCGGATTCAGAATCAGCATGAAGCTGAAATAACTAATTGCCCGTCTTTTTTTACTAATTTAAGCGGCTCAACTGTAATTGAGTGAAATGAAACGCACTGCCACCCGCACCCCCTGGACATGGATACCAACGCTCTACTTTGCCGAAGGACTTCCTTACGTTTTGGTCATGACTGTTTCGGTTATTATGTACAAGCGGCTTAACTTGTCGAACACCGAAATTGCTTTTTACACCAGCTGGTTGTATTTGCCCTGGGTTATTAAACCAATTTGGAGCCCGCTGGTCGATTTGTTGCGCACCAAACGTTTTTGGATTGTTGCCATGCAGGTGTTGGTTGGCGCGGCGCTGGCAGGGGTTGCCTTTACCTTGCCCATGAGCAAATTTTTCCAATATAGCCTGGCTTTTTTCTGGCTGATGGCTTTCAGCTCGGCCACCCACGACATTGCTGCCGACGGCTTTTACATGCTGGGGCTGTCGCAACACGACCAAGCCTTTTTTGTAGGTATCCGCAACACCTTTTACCGGTTGGCCATGCTGGCGGGGCAAGGGCCGCTGGTAATCCTGGCTGGCTACCTCGAAAAAAACTCAACCAGTATCGCTTTAGCCTGGAGTTTTGCTTTTTTCCTGTTTGCAGCCCTGTTTCTTGCCTTCGGAATTTATCACCTGATGATGCTTCCCCGTCCGGCGGCCGATGTGAAACAGCAAACATCCAACTTACCTTCTTTTTTGAAAGGCTTTGGGGAAATCTTTATCTCCTTCATCAATAAAAAAGGTATTGTCGCCGGAATATTGTTCCTGCTTCTATTCAGGTTAGGCGAATCGCAACTGGCAAAAATGGCTTCGCCCTTTTTGCTGGACAAGAAAGTAGCAGGCGGCTTGGAACTGGATACCAGCGAAATTGGCTTTCTGTACGGAACAGCAGGAATTGTCGCCCTTACCCTGGGTGGAATTTTGGGCGGAATTGTTGTTTCACGAGCCGGGTTGAAACGCTGGCTATGGCCAATGGTGCTGGCTATGAATGTACCAAACTTGGTTTATGTGTTGCTGGCAACCAGCCAAACCAGCCAGCTTTTTGTGATTGGTGCAGCCATTGTGGCCGAACAATTTGGTTACGGGTTTGGGTTCACCGCCTATGTGCTGTACATGATTCAACTGGCCGCTGGCGAACACAAAACAGCCCACTATGCGTTGTGCACTGGGTTGATGGCTTTAGGAATGATGCTTCCGGGCATGGCGAGCGGCTGGATTGAAGACCAAATCGGTTATATCAATTTTTTTGTTTGGGTCTGTCTGTGTACCCTGCCGGGTTTCATACTGATCCCATTTCTGAAATTCGACCCTGAATTTGGGAAAAAGCAAACTTCCGCATAAAAGAAAAATGTCATACAGGATAGCCATCTAACTCAATTTCAGCCTGATAAAAATCAACTTGCGCACCAATGGTCTGAGCATGGTGTTTGATTTACACTTATTAACAAAAGAAGGTAGTTAGCCATTAAACCAGAACTGCCTTTTGGGGTCTTAATCTATAAGTTTTGATGCTTGAAAACAGGCACAACGCCGGAGCGATCGGTCGGGCAACTTGAAGACCGCTCCCCAAATTGAACAACAAACAGTTTAACAAAGTACATGAAAAAATTAGTGTGGATGATTTTACTGCTGACGAGCAGTGTTTCGATGTTGGTTGCCGAAAGCAACCCGGATCCAATGCCAGCGGTAAAGCCAACAATTAAAGGGAAAGTAGTGGATATGGATTCGCAAAGCCCGATGGAATATGCCAATATTTCAGTTTTCCAAACAACCGATTCAACCCTTGTTACAGGCGGTATTACCAACGAAAAAGGTGAGTTTTCAATTGACAAGATAAGCCCCGGAAATTACTATGTTGAAGCCAACTTCATCGGGTTCAACAAAACACGGATTAAAAACATTGCTGTTACTGCCGATAAAAAACAGATCGACCTGGGAACCATCAAACTGGAAGCATCGAGCCAGCAACTGGACGGGGTGGAAGTGGTGGCCGAACGCCAACGAATGGAATACAAGGTTGACAAAAAGGTGATAAACGTATCGCAGGACATCAACGCTGCCGGAGGAACAGCGGTTGACGTGCTCGAAAATACCCCATCGGTACAGGTTGATATTGAAGGGAATGTGTCATTACGTGGTTCGTCGAGCTTTACGGTATTTATTGACGGGCGTCCCAGTGCGCTGAGTGGCAGCGATGCCCTGCAACAAATTCCGGCCTCGGCGCTCGAAACTATTGAGATTATCACCAACCCATCAGCCAAATACGACCCCGACGGCCAGGCTGGTATTATTAACCTGGTAACCAAGAAGAATGCCTTGGCCGGGTTCGATGGCATCATCAATGTTTCGGGCGCAACAAACAAAAGCCGTAGCTTGGACTTCACCCTGAACCATAAAAACGAGAAACGAAATATTACCTTCGGGTTCGACACCAATCACCGCATTTCGAATGCTGATGTTGACATGGAACGCAAAACCTGGGTAACAGATGCCATCGACACGCTGTTTCAAACAGCCAACGGCGATCGTGAATTCGACAGGAACGGCTTTACCTTTAAAGGCGGCCTCGACTTGTACCTGACTGACAATACAACGCTTGGCTTTACGGCCAGCGCCGGTCAATACAACTTCGATTCGAACAGCAGCACCGACAACTATTACCTTACTTTACCCGGAAATACAGAGAAGTACACCCTCGCCCTGGACAATGCCGACCGCAATAACCAGTTTGTGGATGCCAACATCAACTTCCTGCACAAATACAACTCCGAAGGCACCCATAAACTCGAAGGGATGGTTTATTTCCGCAGCCGTACCGGCGACGACGGTGCCTACCAATCGGAACAAGTTATTTCAACAAGTTTATTTGACCAGCAAATTCGCACGACCGACAGTGAAGATTCAAAAGATTACCGCATTCAGCTGGACTATACCCGTCCGTTGGGAATTGCCGGAAAGCTGGAAGCCGGCCTACAAAGCCGCATTGAACGCGAAGACGAAGATTACCTGTTTGAAGACTTCGACACCGGCTCGCAGGAGTGGATTAATAATCCCGATTTTACTTCGAGCATGAGCTTCTCGCGCGATATTCATTCGGCCTACACCACACTGTCGACCAAAGTTAATAAACTGGAATTGATGGGCGGTCTGCGTGGCGAGTACACCAAGCGCATTACCCAACACACTTCGGCTGCCGACGAGTACAAAATCGATCGTTTCGATTGGTTCCCCTCGCTGCACACTTCGTACAACTTTTCGGAAGCAACCCAACTGATGGCCAGCTACAGCCGTCGTATCAACCGCCCACGCGGCCGCGACCTCGACCCCTTCCCTACTTACATGAACCAAACATCGATTCGCGTTGGAAACCCGGCACTGAAACCCGAATATACTGGCTCGTACGATTTAAGTTTCTTGCAACGTTTTGGCCAGTCGTTTGCCTCAATCGACGGTTTTTACCGCAAAACTACCAATGTAATTTCGCGCGTAAACAGTGTTGACGACGAAGGAATTATGACAATGACCAGCGTGAATACCGACAACAGCAAATCGCTTGGTGGCGAACTGATGGTAAACCTGAACATTACCAAGTGGTTTCTTCTCAACTCAAGCGTTTCAGTTTATCAATATACGTTAAAAGGCGAATACGACGGGGAATACATCGACCGCTCAAGCACCAACGTTGACGGACGTGCTGCTGCATCGTTCAAAATCTCGAACAGCAGCCGACTGCAACTGTCGGGCAACTTTCGCGGTGCTTCGGTTTCGGCCCAAGGCGACCAGGACGCGTTCTTCTATTCCGACTTTTCGTACCGCCAAGAGTTTATGAAACGTAAGTTAACGGCTACCCTGAGCATGAAAGATGTTTTTGGTACAGCTGGTTGGGGAGGAACCAGTTCGGGCAGCAACTTCAACTCGAAATTTAAATTTCAGCATGATCCGCGCGTGGTTGAGCTGACGCTTAGTTTTAAACTGAACAATTACAAAGCAGATAATAAACGCGACAACGCTACCAACGAAATGGACTACGGAGGCGGTGGAGAATTTTAATATCCTCCGTAAATTTTCATCATCAAACTTGTAAATAGAAAGGGCTGTTTTTCAGCCCTTTTTTCATTTCAGAAATTTAAATTCAAAATAAAACTGATTTCTCAGTTATAAAACTGATTTTTTCGTTTACAAACTAAAAAAACAGTTGTATGTTTGTAACAACAACCGAAAAAAACAAAAAATGAAGAAGTTGACCAAAAAGGAAGAAGAAGTGATGAAAATTTTGTGGAAGCTCAACAAAGCTTTCGTGAAAGACATTATTGCCGAATACCCGGATCCGCAACCGCATTACAACACGGTTTCGTCGCTGGTGAGGTTGTTGCAGGAAAAAGGGTTGATTGGCTTTACTGCATACGGGAATACGTACGAATATTTCCCGCTGTTGACCAAAGAAGACTACCGGGGCAGTTTTATGTCGCAGGTTGTGAAAGATTATTTCGACAATTCGTATAAAAACGCAGTGGCCTTTTTTGTGAAAGAAAAAGGTTTAAAGCCCGAAGAATTGGAAGAACTTATTGAATTAATCAAAAAGGAAGAATAAGATGGCTGCATTTCTAATCTACCTCGCAAAATCGGGTGTAGCAATGGCTGTATTTTACCTTTTTTATTTGCTTTTCTTTCGCCAAAGTAAGCAATTCCGATTTTTGCGTGCCTATTTGCTGCTCTCGATGCTGATTAGCTTTGTTATTCCACTTATAAGCATTACCCTGCCAAAACCAGTACGTAGCGAAACAGGGTTTAACCTGCTGCAAACCGGGCAAGCAACAACAGAAGAAATAACAGCGATGGCCGCATTTACAACTGAACAACTGTTGTTTTTCGTTTTCTGTACCGGTTTTGCCTTGTTGCTGGGCAAGTTTTTAATTGCCAATGTAAAGGTTTTGACTTTAATCCAAAAGAGCTGCATTTGCCAACTACAGGGTGTTAACTACAGGATTTCGAAAAGCGATATCCATCCTTTTTCGTTCTTTGGCTACATTGTTATCCCCGACCGGCTGTTGCAGAGCCCGCACTTGCCGGTTGTGCTTATGCACGAACAAATCCATGCCGACGAACAGCACAGTATGGATGTATTGCTCGCCGAACTCTTATTTCTTTTCCAATGGTTTAACCCTTTTGCCTGGTTAATGAAAAGCGCCATCAGAAACAACCTTGGGTTTTTAACCGACAACAGGGTTATTCACCATGTAGAGCGGCAACGTTACCAACTGGCGATGGTGGCTGTAGCCGATAAGAAAGGGATTGCCCCATTTCTGACTGCCTTAAACGGTTCGCAACTTAAATCGAGAATAATTATGATGAAAAAAACCACAAAACCCGGGCGGCAATTGCTCCGCAAACTGCTTATTGTCCCAATTATGACTGTGCTTGTACTTACCTTGTCGAACAAGAAGTTTGAAGCAGCACCAGTTTTCCAAGATGCGAAACAGGCAAACCTGCTTGCAACACCAGATTCGGTGCTCCGTATTGAGGGAAGCGGCCAACCGACAGGCATTCAGCCTAAACCAATCTACATTATCGATGGTAAGGAGCTTGAATCCATTGACGGGATTGCCCCCGAAGATATTGAATCGGTTAGTGTCTTTAAAAACGAAACTGCTATCGAACTATATGGCGAACGCGGCAAAAACGGGGTGGTTTCTATCCAAACTAAGCAAGGAAAAAACCTCCTTAATCCAGGCGGTGCAAAGACTGATTCGACCCGTAACCTCACGAAGAGGGCCATTCAAATAAGGAAAACAGGCGATTTGCCCGATGCAACCGCGCGCCCCCTTATTGTTATCGATGGTGAAAATAAAGGCACCAGCGATGTGAACAACTTAAACCTGAATCCCGACGATATTGAGTCGATTGACGTGATTAACACACCCGAATCGACCAAGCCATTTGGCGATGAAGGAAAAAATGGAGTTATTCTGATAACAACGAAAAAAGGGAAACAATAACCAACAAGCCCTTTACCAAAGTGCTGTTCCTTTTGCGGGACAGCACTTTGTTTTTTACTTCGAACTAAAGCCAGTAACGCTTTTCGGATTCAAATTTAACTACTTTTGCCTGCCAGTTTAAACCCCTAAAACGTAAGTTTATGTTGAACGTAAATGAATACTTTGGCGGCACCGTAAAATCGATTGCACTGGAAAACAAAGAAGGCATTGCAACCATTGGTGTGATGGAAGCGGGCACGTATGAATTTGGCACCGCAAGCGTTGAACTAATGACCATTACCAGCGGAACCTTATTGGTTTTGCTCCCAGGCGAAAGCGACTGGAAAAGCTACAAACGCGGCGAAACTTTTCGCGTTGAAAAAGGTGTCAAATTTAATGTAAAAGCCGAGCAGCAGGTTGCTTACCACTGTTTGTACATTTAAGACACGCAATTACCAAAACAGCTTTCGTTTTTGCAAAAGGCTCATACCAGCTTGCTTAATTAAGAGCCACATTCTCCAAAACTTATCCGCTGTGTGCGCAAAGCGTTGGCCCTCTTTCGTGAGGGAGGGGCAGAATGCCGGGGTACTGGCATTGGGGTGCGTATATGGGTAAGCTGTTTACGGTTTTGCCCCTTGGTGTTGCGGGTGCGGGTTAGCTTGTTGCACGGGCAAAAAAAAATCCTGCCAGAGCAGGACTTATAGGAACTGTTATCCGAGTTTGCTTATTTTTTCCAACTTATCCAGATCCAAAATCTTTATTTTCCGTCCATCCATCGCGATTACCTTTTCGGAGGTAAAGTTAGACAAGGTGCGGATGGCGTTCGAGGTAGTCATGTTCGAGAGGTTGGCAATATCTTCGCGCGAGAGGTACGCTTTAAGCGAAACACCATCGTTCTCGAAACCGTATTTATCTTTCAGCAACACCAACGATTCGGCCAAACGGCCGCGAATGTGTTTCTGGGTAAGGGTAACTGTTCGCGAGTTGGAGAAGCCCAGTTCGCGGGCCAGTTTCTGGATAAGCCTAAAGCTGAAGTCGGGATTACGGAGCAGTTTGTTGAAAAAATGTTCGGGGCTTACCATCAGCACCCACGAGTCTTCGAGTGTTACAGCCGAGGCATTGTGTATTTCTTCGGCAATCAGCGCCCGGTAACCCACGTATCCAAGTGGCTTGGTCATGCGTATTATTTGCTCGCGCCCGCCTACTCCTTCTTTAAAAATTTTAACCTTACCATCAATCAAGAACATGAAAGCCGAAGGCATATCCCCTTCTTTATAAACAAATTCGCTTTTTTTAAAATTTACGATCGATATTTGACTTAATAGTTCTCCACGTTCCTGTGCATTTAATAGGCTAAAAACCGATTTGGGGTTTTCAAAAATTTCGGAGAGGCCCTGTTCTTGACTCAGCATAGGCTTAGTTTTACATGTTTTACAGCATCAAAGTTAATTATTTCTGGAATATATAAAACTTTTATCCGGCTTATTTTAACGGCTAACAGCTTGGTACGAAGAAAACTAAAAAGCGCCAAATACAGATTTGAAAAAACCTGAAAAATTAGCTTAGCTATACCTTGCAACAAGGGGCATACGCCTTCCAAACCCAAAAGATTTTGAACTGACCCTTAAAATTGGGGGGGATTGAAAGCGTTTATACTCATTTTGATTTACCATACGGATTGTTTTCTGAACGATTCCCCTATCGAAACCTTGTTCTATAATCTCGTCGGGCGATTGATTCATTTCGATATAGCGAAAAAGAATCGCATCAAGCGTGTCGTAATCTGGTAACGAGTCGCTGTCTTTTTGGTCGGGACGAAGTTCTGCCGAAGGAGGTTTTTGGATACTGTTTTCGGGGATTATTTCGTTATCGCGGTTAATGTAGCGCGCCAGTTTGTACACGTCGGTTTTATACACATCGCCCAAAACCGAAAGGCCTCCGTTCATATCGCCATAAAGGGTTCCGTAACCAACTGCGCATTCGCTTTTGTTGGTGGTGTTAAGCAATATATTCCCAAATTTATTCGATATGCCCATTAAAAAGATGCCTCGTGCCCGGGCCTGAATGTTTTCTTCGGCAATACCGGGGGCTAATCCTTCGAACATCCCCGACAAACTGTTTTCGAACCCGTCAACCACGTCTTGTATCCCAATAATATCGTACCTGATGCCCAGGTTGCCGGCCAGCGACACGGCATCGGCTACGCTGTGGTCGGACGAGTAGCGCGAGGGCATCAATAAACCGCAAACATTCTTCGGTCCCAGCGCTTCGGCAGCCAGGGCGCAAACTACGGCCGAATCGATACCACCCGAAAGGCCCAAAACTACATCGGTAAACTGTACTTTGCGAAAATAATCGCGTATGCCCAGAATTAGTGCCTGGTGTATTTTGGCAATGTACCCTTGTTTTTCTTGTTTAAGCTGTTGGTTTCTGTTTTGTGTATCAACTACGACAAAATCTTCTTTAAAATATGCCATTTCAACAGGGATGGAGCCATCTGGAAGGACCAGGCACGAGCCTCCGTCGAAGATTAATTCGGTTTGTGCACCGGTTTGGTTTACATACACAATGGGCAGGCGGTATTTTAAGGCGTTTTTTACCAAAATATCTTTTCGCCAGCTTTCCTGGTTGTACGAAAAAGGCGATGCCGACAGGTTAATGACCAAGTGGGGGTTTAGTTTGCTTAACTCGGCCAGTGGCGAGCGTTGGTAAAGCTTATCGCGGCCAAACTCGTTTTGGGTAGGTTGTTCGTCCCACAGGTCTTCGCAAATGGTAACGGCTAGTTTGTGCCCTTGGTACTCAATAATGTCGAATTCGCGGTTTGGTTCGAAGTGGCGGTACTCGTCAAAAATATCGTAAGTAGGCAACGACGATTTATGGCGGAGTGTTTTTACCTGCCCGTTGGCTAAAAACCAGGCCGAGTTGTACAGTTTTTTGCCCCGGGTGTGCTGGTTTATGCTTGGGCCGCCTACCAATGCTGCAATACCGGTACAATGTACGGCAACCGACTGCATGGTTACAATTGCTTTTTCAACAAATTCTTTCCGTTCAAGCAAATCGTGCGGGTAGTACCCGCAAATGGCCAGTTCGGAAAATACAATGAGCTCGGCACCTTCGGCTTTTGCTTTTTCAATGGCGTTAATTATTTTTTCGGCATTGCTGTCGAAATTACCAATGTGGTAGTTTAGTTGGGCAAGCGCAACTTTCATGGGTTTTGTTTCAGATTTAACCAAGTGCACGGCCTTGTAACCGTGCTTATAACATTATTTGAAATGGGCCGTTTGCCAAATACGTTTTAAAACAGCAGGCCTAACTTAAACACGAGCGAGTTTACCTTTGTGTTTTCGCCCATTCCGCGGTTGGTTACATCAACAAAGCCGCTCTTATAGTTTAAGCCAAGAATGAGTGAGTTGCGTTCGCCCAAATCATAATTAGCCCCTAAACCTATATTTAAGGCCATGTTAAACAGTTTTACTTCTTTGTTTATGCTGCTCCTATCGAGCAAACCATCGCTTGAGTCTGCGTTGGCGCCAACGTTTATCCCGCTTACCAACCCGAATAATCCCCAATAGCTCCAGCGGACAAACTGGTTGGTACGCATTTTTAACCCAAACGGAATTTCGACATACTTCATGCGATAGCGGATACTGGTTCCGCTTGCGAATGTTTTGCCGGCGAAATTGAAATTTCCGTCGGTATTAAAGGTTAATTCGCCACCGGTACTGGTAACGTGCAAACCGGTTGCCAGTGCATAGCGGGCGCCTTCGTCGAAATAGAGGTCGGCATTTACGCCCAGCTCGTAGCCCAGGATGGTTTTGTTGCGTTGTATTTCGCTAACGCCGGGCGACATCCAGTTTAACGTTGGACTAAGCGAAAATGATAACTCGGGACTGAACTGTGCCAGTGCCGGAAGGCTGATAAGCGAAAAAAGAAAGAGTACTAATTTTTGCTTCATAACATGACTAATTTTTGTTCTCAACGTGCTTAAGTACCGGCAATAGTTTGCCTTTTGCAAAAATCGGATATTATTTGGAAAACACAAGGTTGAAACGGTACAGGTTGCTACAACTGTTTACAGGTAGTTTGTTTTGGTTTACAAAATGGCAGTTTCTGCTTTGTGGATGATGGTTTTCCTTTTTAGGATAACAGTTTTGTTTTTTAGATTGATGGTTTCTTCTTTTAAGCTGTCAATTTCCTTTTTTGGGATTACAGTTTCGGTTTTGTGGATTACAGTTTCTGTTTTGTGGAAGGCTATTTCCGGTTTTAGGATGGTAGTTTCTGGTTTGGACAAGCTCGTTTCGTGTTTCGGAAAAAAGGTTTCCTTTTTCATAGTGGTCGTTTCCTTTTTGCTTCTTCCTTTTTCCTTTTTCGCCCTATCAGCCTCGCTTTTCGCCCTCTCTCCCTTTTTCTTCAAACTACTTATGCCTAAACCCTGTTTTGGTGGCATGGTTTACCGTAAGCCATTCACAAAAGTTAGTTTCGATACTTGTTTGTACTGTGGGCTGGTTGCCCCGTAAAGCGACTTAATGTACGTTTTTACATTGGCAGCCACATCAACCAACCCGGTAATTGGCTGGTACAGTACTTCGTTGCGTGCCAGGCGTGCATTGCTTAGCCCGGTGCTGGCGGCAGCTACGGGCCCGCTGGTGGCAAGCAACTGCACCTGGTAAATTAGTAAGCTTTCGGTAGTTAGTTCGGGCTCGTTGGGGCTGTATTCGGCAATACTGGTTAGTAGTTGTATTAGTTTGTCGAAGTTTTCGGCGCGGCTGTCGTAGCTCATTTGCGAGGTCGAATGTTCTTTTACTTCTTTTCCTTCGGCTTCGGCTTCGGCCTTTTGCTCGTCGGTACGTTTGGGGCCTATACGTTTGCCTTGCAGTTTTTTAACCAGGCTTGTCACATTCTCTTCAATTTGTTTGTTTACCCCGCTTGCTTTTACGGCATTAAGAATACGTGTGGCCAGTTTGCTCAATGGCTCAAAGGCTGTTTCGCGCGCGGCTACGGCAATGTTGTGTGCCGGAATGGCTACGTTTACGTCATGAATGGCATTTTGGGCAACACCGGCAAGACTTTGCATTGCCGGAAGCTTAATGGTTTCGTTTGA
>JBKEAN010000012.1:0-5880 GCA_047972415.1 Mangrovibacterium sp. | reverse complement strand
TGGTCATTGGTCTGTGCTGCTTATAACCTCAAACGGTTTTTCAAGATGCAAATGGCATGAAAAAGCCCCAAAGTGGTTTTACTTTAAAACTGAATTGGCAAAAATCAAATTAGGACAAGTATAAGGAGCCATAGTGTTGGATAATACTCGGGAAATAGAATTAGTGCCACAAAAATGGAGATAGCGAATTCTGATTACACTCCCAAAAGGTATGAAAAACTGATAATATTAAAAGCCCGACAGGCTCCTAGCGTCGCCAAATTTATCATCAAATACGTTTCACCACGAAGGCGGATGCCCCTGTTCCGAAACCTATGGCGGATTGAATAGAATGTTGCAGGATATGCTTTTACAAAGTTGGGGTAATAAAATCCGCATCTTCCCCGGGGTATCCGGGAAATGGAACGATGTTGTGTTTCATAATTTAAGAGCTGAAGGGGGATTTGAGGTTTCGGCAAAAAAACAAAATGGCAAAACAGTCTGGATAAGGGTGAAAAACAATGCCGGAGAACCTTGCATTATTGAACCTGGTTTCGGTTCAGAATTTAAAGTTATGGGTGGAAAAGCAAAAAAGACTAAACCCGGTACGTATTCGTTAACAATAGAAAAGGGCAAGGAAATTATTTTATACCTGAATGATACGGACAACTTTATCGTTGACCCAATTATAGCCGAAAATGAAGAATATAACGTTTACGGATTACGAAATAACTAGAAAAAAAGCAAAGGACTTATTATATACAACTATGATTCAAAATAAATACCTCATTCTGTTTTTCATCTGTTTTGTTTTTTATTCGTGCTCAACTAAAACTGAAAAGCGGGCCCAGGCTACAGAAACTAAACCCGCCGATTTTAATTTTATGGCGATGATGCAACCCGTTTCGGAAACGTCGAAACTAGAACAGGACGGCTGGTTTATTTGGGGAGCAAGCGTACAACAAGGCGACGATGGAAAATACCATATGGTTTACTGCCGCTGGCCCAAAGAGTTTCCTTTTGGCGATGGTTGGCTTATTGACGCAGAACTATGTTACGCCACGGCCGATAAACCAGAAGGACCGTTTTCACATGTTTCCACCGTTTTACAGGGACGAAAAGCCCAAGGCAATTTTCAAAGCTGGGACGGGGCATCGGTTTACAACCCGCACCTTAAAAAATTCGACGGAAAATATTTCCTCTACTACACCGGAACACACGACCCTTATGCCGAAGGGAAAAGTACCGACCGCAATGTGCTTGTCCGTCACCAAAGAATCGGTGTAATCGCGTTCGACTCGTTTGCCGGTTTGATGAATGGCGATTTTCAACGGTTGGACAAACCGCTGCTGGCACCCCTTTCAAATTACGGCTACAATGTTCCGGAGAATGAGCAATTCGGTGACGAGAATAACCTCTCGGTCGCAAACATTGTGACGGTAAACCCCTCGGTTGAAAAACGCCCCGACGGAAAATACATCCTGGTTTTTAAAAGCTGGCAGAACAAAAAGAATTTCAGCCCGCAACACGGGGTAGCTGTTTCCAATTCGCCAACAGGTCCATTCGAGGTGCAACCCAAGCCAATTCTTGTTGTAAAAAAAGAAGACGGCGACATTGCTATGGCCGAAGACCCGTTCATCTGGTACAATCATCCGCGTAAATCGTTTTATGCCCTGGTGCGCGATTTTAAAGGCAATATTACCGGGCACGGACATTCCATGGCCCTGTTTAAATCGGCCGATGGCATAAACTGGCAAACTGCCGACAACCCACTGGCTTCTGATTTAACCATTACGTGGGAAAATGGAACGACAGAGCACGTAGCTCGGCTGGAGCGCCCCCAACTTCTTCTGGATAAGTTGGGCGAGCCTCTGGTACTCTACTGCGCCTGTGCCGTCGAACCTCCATCAGGTAAAAACACAACTACGTTTAATGTGCATATCCAACTAAAATCAACTAAAAATGAATAATCCGTCTGTCACCCGCTGGCTATCGAGCTCTAATCACCAATTCGTTTTGTCATCTACTAAAACGTTAGTCTTAGTTCTGCTTTTTACCATTGTTGGCATTCATTCGGCCAATGCCCAATGGTCTGTTAAAGGACAAACCACCGATAAAGATGCCCGGTGGAACTTGCTGCAAATGTTCTCGGAAGACGAATGGAATGCCAGCAATTTTGCGACTGATGAAGAAATGCAATGGTTTAATGATGCCCGTTACGGCATGTTTATCCATTTCGGGTTATCAACCTACATTGGCAAAGACCTGAGCTGGGGCATGTGTTATACCCGCAAAGCCCCCGACAAAGGTCATGGCCCGGTTCCCGATTCGGTGTGGGTGAAATACCCCGAAAACTTTGTATTCGAAGATTTTGATGCCCAAAAGTGGGTGGACATTGCCAAAAGCGCCGGCATGAAATACATTGTAACCATTGCCAAACACCACGATGGCTTTCATATGTGGGACACCAAATATTCCGACTTTAAGGTGACCAACACCCCCTTTGGACGCGATTATTTAAAGGAAATTGCCGATGCCTGCCATAAGGCTGGGATGAAGTTTGGTATCTACTATTCGCAGCGCGACTGGTACCACCCCGACTATGCTCCTGTCGACACTGCCCTGATTGACCAGGTTGCAGAGGCTCCGTATTTCAGGGCAAAACCTGGGGTAAAAAAAGTAATACCGGGAGCGAGCCATCAAAAATATAATGATTACCAGTTTAACGTGGTTCGTGAGCTTTGTACCAACTACGGCAAAGTAGACATTTTTTGGTTCGATGCCAGCTGGTGGGGAGGCATGTTCACGGCAGAGATGTGGGAGTCGGAAAAACTCACCCGGATGATTCGCGAACTTCAGCCCGGGATAATTATCAATAACCGGGCATCTATTCCTGGCGACTTTGACACCCCCGAACAAAAAATCGGGATGTACCAGTTTCGCCCCTGGGAAAGTTGCGTAACACTTTGCGGCTCCTGGTCATGGTCGGACACTCCTACAAAATCGAAAAAGACCATCGTCGACATGTTAACCGCAACTGCTTGCGGAAATGGCAATATACTGCTTAGCTGGGGACCAAAATGGGAAGGTGCATTCGATCCGGTTCAGGTAACCCGGCTCGAAGAAGTAGGCGAATGGTTGAAACAGTATGGCCAATCTATTTACAATACTAAAGGCGGCCCCTGGTACCCCGAAAAATGGGGAGGCAGCACGTATCGCGGTAAAACAGCTTTTGTCCATATTACCGGCGAAGTAGCCGAAACGCTTTCGCTGCCTGCAATTGAGAATAAAATTATTTCGGCCAAGCTGCTCACTGGCGGACAAGTCGTCTTCAGCCAAACTAAAAACGAAACGCTATTCAACCTGAAAAATGCAAACTGGAAGGAGGAATCGGTCATAATTGAACTGTCATTCGCAAATAAAATTGAAGGAATGGTGGCCGAAAAGCGGTCGAAATCACGGTTCGACGATCCGATGTATGGCAAACAGCTCACTGAAAATGTAAAACTGAAACTTAGTTCCCAATCACCTCTCGACAATGCTGAACATCACTCATTGCTTTGGGAAAACCGCTTATTTAACAGCCCTTTCGCTTTCCATACGCAAGCAGAAAAAGAACCGTATGTCGTGGTTGACCTTGGCAAATTGTACTCGGTTACCGGCGTTGGTTTATACAACGAAAAACGGTACAACGGAAACCCGGGCACCTTTGAAATTCTGATTTCGGAGGATGGAAACAATTGGCAATCCATTGAAAAGCGCGATGAAACCTTTGGACAATGGGAAGTTACCGTAGCGCAGTTCAATGCCGGAATTCAGCTTCCCGGCGTGGATGCCCGGTATGTGAAGGTGTTATTGAAATCAGGTTCAGAAGAGGCCCTTCACCTGAAAAGAATTCACCTGTATGCAAAATAGAATCACGATCAATGAAAAAACTAATCCTTATACTTTTCGTTAGTACAATAGCAAGACTGACCACCGCACAGGAGGCCTTGCCACTGCCAACCCCGGCGCAATTGCAATGGCAAAATACCGAACTGGCAGCCTTGGTTTGTTGGGACATGCACGTTTTCGATGGAGAATTCTATGTGCAAAAAGAGGTTCGTATCAACCCGGTAAAAGATTACAACTCGTTCAATCCGCAACAATACAATATGGATCAATGGGTTAAATCGCTAAAAGATGCCGGATTTAAAATCGCCATTTTTACGGTGAGCCACGAAACCGGTTTCTTTTTCCATCAAAGCAATGCCACGCCTTATTGCATGAAAGCACTGAAATGGAAAAACGGGAAAGGCGATATTTTGCGCGATTTTAAAGAAGCCTGCGAAAGGCATAGTATGCTGCCGGGAGTGTATATCGGCACCCGGTGGAACTCATTTTACGGTATTCACGATTTTAAAGTGCAAGGTGAAAACGAGTTCGCCCAAAACCGGCAGAAACATTACAACCAAATGATTGAAACTATTGCAAAAGAGGTTTTTACGAATTACGGCGATTGGGCAATGGTTTGGTTCGATGGTGGTGCACATGGCCCCGAACAAGGCGGCCCCGATGTACTTTCGGTTTTCGAAAAATACCAACCCAACTGTTTATTCTATCACAACTTGCAACGAGCCGACATGCGTTGGGGGGGAAGCGAAACAGGTACCGTCCCCTACCCTTGCTGGGCTACTTTCCCTTATGTTTCAACCGGTGCGGGCGAATCGGCAAAAAAGGAAATAGGGGCCAATAACTTTCAATTGTTGAAAACGGGCGATCCCAACGGAAAGTATTATATTCCTGCCATGAGCGATGCCCCCTTGCGCGGAAATGGCGGACACGACTGGTTTTGGGAACCCAACCGCGAACAAATTATTTACCCGCTCGACAAACTGGTTGACATGTATTACAAATCGGTGGGACACAACACCACACTCATTCTTGGGATAACGCCAAATGCCGATGGGTTAATACCTACACCCGACGTAAAACGACTGAAAGAGTTTGGCGATGAAATAAAACACAGGTTTTCAAATCCAACAGCGACCACTTCCGGTCAAGGGGAAGAGCTAATATTGAAACTTCCTGAAAAACAAAAGGTAAACCAAGTGGTATTGATGGAGGATATTGCTCGAGGCGAACGCGTACGGAAATTTGTATTGGAAGGAAAGACGCAGAAAGGCTGGCAAACCATTTTTGAAGGTTCCTGCATCGGGCATAAATTTATTCACCGTTTTGATGATCTGGAAGTTTCGGCACTCCGTTTAAAAATTCCGGCATCGAAGGGTGAACCCCAAATCCTTGATTTTACAGCATTTTATGTCGAAACATAATTGGCAAATAACAATACGCCGAATTGGCGTACTGTCGGCGGTTCTTGCATTTCCTTTGCTTGTGTTTGCACAAAAGAACAAAAGCTTTTATGATGTCAGAAAAGTGTATGGTAGCGAAACAAATTGGACTCTCATAGGTGTAATTGCAAAATAAAATAGAATATGAAAACAAAAACTCACCTTTTTATATTAGTTGCAACGGCATTGGTTATTTCGTGTGGCTCAAAAAAGGAAAGCAGCCCGAAGCAATTGCCCAACATTATCTACATTTTAGCCGACGACCTCGGTTATGGCGATGTAAGCTGTTTAAACGCCGAATCGAAAATTGCCACTCCAAATATCGACAAACTGTCAACCGAAGGAATGACTTTCACCGATGCCCACTCTGGATCTTCTGTTTGTACACCAACACGCTACGGCATTCTAACCGGTAGGTATTGCTGGCGTACAAGTTTAAAAAGTGGCGTATTGTGGCCTTACGACGGGCCGCTTATCGAGCCCGAAAGGTTAACGGTAGGCGAGCTTCTGAAACAAAATGGTTACACCACTGCTTGCATCGGCAAGTGGCACCTGGGCTGGGAATGGC
>JBKEAN010000175.1:0-5351 GCA_047972415.1 Mangrovibacterium sp. | reverse complement strand
TGCGCAAAAACCACATCAACTACAGTAAAATCAGCCATATTTTTATTTCGCACCTCCACGGCGATCACTTTTTTGGGTTGATTGGACTAATTTCGACCCTGGTTTTGCAAGGCCGACGAACCGAACTGCACATTTATGCCCACTCGGAACTGCAACGCTATACAAAATTCCAGTTAGAGTTTCTGGAAATGAATGAACCCGGGTTCCCGATTATTTTCCACCCGCTAAACTTTAAACGCCCGCAAGTCATTCTCGAAGACAAAAAAATAAAGGTCACATCGTTCCCCCTCAAACACCGCATTGCCTGCTGCGGGTTCCGCTTTGATGAGCAGCCACGCGAAAACAATATTATCAAAGAACGAATCCGCGACTACAACATCCCCATTCGCGAAATTAAAAACATAAAAGCCGGTGCCGATTTTGTGTTCGGCGATGGAACACGGATTCCGAATGCCGATCTTGTAATTCCGGCAACGCCTCCCCGCTCCTACGCCTTTTGTTCCGATACGGCTTACAACGAAAATATGCTTCCGGCAATTGCAAACGTTGACCTGCTTTACCACGAAGCAACCTTTACTGCCGACGATGCCCAACTGGCGGCTGATACACTCCACTCAACCAGTACCGATGCGGCGAATATTGCCCTGAAATCCAACGCAAAAAAACTGTTAATTGGCCATTTTTCGGCCCGTTACAAAAACCCTGGGATTATTCTGGAACAGGCTCGCAACATTTTTACCAATACCGAAATTGCCGTCGAAAACAATTGCTACCGCGTTGATTAGCTGCCTCTCGGCTTTTTTTTAAGCATTAAACAGGCAAGTTCTTCTTGAAAACTAACTTTTCACATGGATTTATTGGCCATCGTGCTTATTTTTGGACATCCTAAAAACACACAAACCATGAAATTCATTTTTCTATTTCTTGCTTTTTTTATTTTACTAAAAACCACACCTGCCATTGCTCAGGAAACCGAACCGGAAAAAATAAAACGGATGCAATGGTTCGAAGACGCCAAACTGGGCATTTTCATTCACTGGGGCATTTATTCGGTTAACGGCATCGACGAAAGCTGGTCGTTTTTCAACAAGTATATTTCGCACGACGACTACATGAAACAGCTCGGAGGCTTTACAGCCACCAACTACAAGCCCGAATACTGGGCCGGGCTCATTAAAGAAAGCGGGGCAAAATATGCCGTCATCACCACAAAACATCACGACGGGGTTGCGCTATGGGACACGCAATGTTCCGACCTGAACGTGGTGAAACAATCGCCTGCCGGACGCGACCTGATTAGCCCGTTTGTAAAAGCGCTGAATAAAGAAAACGTAAAGGTTGGGCTTTATTATTCGTTGCTCGACTGGTCGCACCCCGACTATCCGAACGTAACCCGCACCGAGAAGCGTTACACCAACGACTCGGTGCGTTGGAACCGGTTTGTAGATTTCAACTTTTGCCAATTGGAAGAACTGTCGAAAAAATTCAACCCTCGTTTATTTTGGTTTGATGGCGACTGGGAACAAAAAGCAGAAGCATGGAAAGCAAAAGAACTTAGTGAAAAACTGAGAACCTGGAACCCGGGGGTCATCCTCAATTCGCGTATACAGGGCTACGGCGACTACGACACGCCCGAACAGGGGATTCCGGTTACCCGCCCCCACTCCCATTGGTGGGAACTGTGTATGACAACCAACAACTCGTGGGGTTACCAACACACCGACCTCGATTACAAAACCCCGAACGAAATTATCCGCATTTTAGTTGACTGTATTGGCATGGGCGGAAACCTGTTGCTTGATATTGGCCCAAAAGCCGACGGAACAATCCCTGAAGAACAAGTGAAAATTTTGAAGGAACTCGGGCGCTGGACAAACAAACACAAAGAAGCCATTTACGGTACCCGGGCCGGAATCTCCCTCGACCACTTTTATGGCCGTAGCTCGTTGAATGCCGATGGCGACATCCTGTACCTGTACGTTCCGTACAAACCCAATGGCCCGCTCATGATTAAAGGGCTGAAAAACCCCATTAACCGCATTTGGGTGGTGGGCGAAGGCAGCAAGCTAAACTGGAAAGTGGTTGGTAAAGCCTACTGGAGTGAGGTTCCCGGCGTGGTTCATATTGACCTGCCCGAGAGCGTACAGGACGAACAGGTAACCGTGATCGCAGTACTTTTGAAAGGAAAAGCTGACCTGTACCGCGAACAGGGACAAGTAATTGAAAGCAACTAAGCGTCTGCCGGGATACGGCGATTGAACGGGAGTACAAATCCGGAAAGTTAATGACATAACGTTCCGGATTTTTTTCATTTAAAACCGGATAAATAGCCCAACGGCAATATTCAATTTACTATTTTTAATGCCCTTAACCAATTGCTCCGCGAATCATTCGAGCTAAACTTGCACCATTTAACAACTAAAACATTTCAAGCTATGCGACAATTACTGGCACTGCCGTTTGCTCTGCTTTTTACATCAAGTCTTTGGGCACAAAATAAGGATGTGGCCAAAATCGAAATCCTGCCGGCAGGAAAAGGGTTTTACTACGAAACCATTTTAAAAGACATTAGTCATGTACGCGACTCGGTTGCCGCCGAAGAGCCCGCGGCACGCTTTGTTATGGACCAATCGGGTAAAAAGTTGCCCAACAAAGTTGATTTGTACAAACGCCAGTGGGCCAACCCTGTTATTTCGCAAGGAAACACCGGAAGCTGCTGGGACTTTTCGACCCTTTCGTTTTACGAAACCGAAATTTACCGTACAACCGGTAAAAAAGTAAAACTGTCGGAAATGTATGTGGTTTACAACGAATACCTGGCCAAAGCAAAACGTTTTATTGAACAACGTGGCAACTCGCTTTTCGACGAAGGTTCGGAAGGAAACGCGGTTGCCCGCGTGGCGCTGGCCTGCGGCCTGATGCCCGAAAGCGAATACACCGGCCTGGTTGGTGGCCGCAAATACCACGACCATAGCAAAATGATGGAAGAAATGAGCGGCTTCCTGAATTCGTTGAAAACATCGAATGCCTGGAACGAAACCGAAGCGCTCGCAACCATCGCTTCCATTATGGACCACTACATGGGCCTGCCCCCAACCAGCTTTCGTGTAAACGGCACCGAATACACCCCGTTGACTTACATGAACGACTACCTGAAGCTGGACCCGAACGATTTTGTTGAAATCCTTTCGTACAAGCAAAAACCATATTGGCAACAGGTTGAATACACCGTGCCCGACAACTGGTGGCACAATGCCGACTATTACAATGTACCGCTGAACGATTACATGGCCATTGTTAAAAAAGCCATTCGCCAAGGCTATACCATGAGCATTGGCGGCGACGTGTCGGAAACCGGGTTCTCACGTGAAACACAATGCGCAATAGTTCCCGATTTCGATATTCCGTCGGCTTATATTAACGAAGATGCGCGTGCCTTCCGTTTCGACAACGAAACAACGACCGACGACCACGGGATGCACATGGTTGGCTATGTGGAAAACTTTAATGGCGACGGCAAAGACTGGTACCTGATAAAGGATTCGAGCTCGGGCTCGCGCAACAATGCCCCCGATGCTGCCGAATTTGGCTATTATTTCTTCAGCGAAGATTACGTAAAGCTAAAAATGATGGGGTTCACCATTAACAAAGATGCCGTAAAAGACATTCTTACCCGGTTTAAATAAAATCAGATTAAACAGAAATAGCAGGTTATGGCCTGCTATTTCTGTTTTTTTAATGGCGCTATTACCATCTGGTACAGTTATGGGTTCAGCATATCGGCATTAAAAAAGCTCAGGATCGAACGGGACATCTCAATGTTTGTGCGGGCGGTTTCCATATTCGGTTCAAGCTCCAGTGCTTTTTGAAAACTATTGATGGCATCGCCCCATCGCTCGGTTTTCATTTCCAGTTTTCCTTGTAAAAAATGAAGTTGGGCCGATCCTGCTCCAGTCATCCGGAGTTGGCTTATCTCAAGCTCGGCATCCTGCAAACGGTTCAGTTCAATCCATTGTTCAATCTGTAATAATTTCTCATTCATAACAAAACTCGTTAATAGCGTCATCTGGTTTTGGTTGGCTGCAAAGTTAAAAACTTATCGCGTAACAAATTGTTTCTACTTCAAATTTAAAGATGTAAACACATGATTACGAAAGCAGAAAATATCGAAAACTGGATTCGCAACCGCCAGTCGACCTTTATTAATGGACTGAAAGAAGGTAGCCAAATAAACGATAGCACGGTGATGAAATTGCTCGAAAATGCCAGTTGGGCGCCATCGCACGGGTTGGCTCAGGTCTGGTATTTTAAAGTTTTTGCCGGCGATGCCGTGAAACGTTTTTTCGGTGTACAGAAACACATTTATAAAGAAATTACCCCTGCTGATAAGTTCGTCAGCTTTAAATACGATGCTTACGACGACAAACACAAGCGGGTATCGCATATTGTAGCGGTTATTGCCCGGCGCGACCCCTACAAACGCTTTCCGAAACAGGAAGACCTGGTTTCGGTGGCCTGCGCGGTACAAAATATATACCTTAGCCTGCAAGCTTACAACCTGGCCGGCTACCTGAGCACTGGCGATGTTTGCTATGCGCAAGCCATGCGCAACTTTCTGGGCTTGGGGCCCGACGACGAGCCGGTAGGCTTTTTTATATTGGGCGAGCCCGACCAAAACGCCCCCCCAACGCCCACCCCGTACACGAACCCCCGTAGCCGAAAAAACCGAGTGGGTACGCGGGTAAACGGCTTTGCCTTTTGCCTCTGTTTTATGCCGAAAATGCGGCTGCCCGTTTTCGGGGCTCCGGGTAAACTTGGCGCGGGGAGCTTCCGAAATTTTCGGAAGGCCCGCGCAAGTCGGATCCATGCTTTCGAAATTTTCGGAAGCCCCATGCACACTGTTTTCATGCTTTCGAAATTTTCGGACACTCCGTGCGTACTATTTTCATGCTTCCGAAATTTTCGGAAGCCCCGCGCAAGTCGGATCCATGCTTTCGAAATTTTCGAAAGCCCCATGCACACTGTTTTCATGCTTTCGAAATTTTCGGACACTCCGTGCGTACTATTTTCATGCTTCTGAAATTTTCGGAAGCCCCGCGCAAGTCGGATCCATGCCTTCGAAATTTTCGGAAGCCCCGCGCGCACTGTTTTCATGCTTTCGAAAATTTCGACAGCCTCGTGCAGATTGTTTTCAACCTGTCGAAATTTTCGAAAGCTCCCCGCGCCGTTTCGGGTCGTTCATTCATGCCCCCTTCGGCCTATTTGGAGCTAGTTTTTCGGCAATTCCGATTTTCGTATTAAATTTGAAGGCTGAAACCCGGCAGCAGGGACAAAAGGGCTTTCAACGACTT
>JBKEAN010000174.1:0-1723 GCA_047972415.1 Mangrovibacterium sp. | reverse complement strand
GGCTTCGCTCCAGTTGCCCCCTAAAGCGGTTGGCGGCAACGAAAGGGCAAAAGTTTCGGGGTTATTACGAAACGAAGAAGTGATACGATAATCTGAATGAACAGAGAAGACAGGCTGAGTAAAAATGGAAAGTGGCGCCTCTCCCGCAGACAGAATTCTCTCCGGAAAGACGAACACAGGTTTTGTCCTGCTAGCCAGTTTTGATGTTCCTACCACCAAAACAACAGCCAACAGGCATTTTAACCACGTCATACACACCACCTTTACCACGTTTTTAATCATACACATACACAGGTAAACTGAGTCTCATACAAACACAAAATCATCCCTTGAAAAAAAACGCACTAGCTTTCGTCTCAAATTATAACTATTTGTACAAACAATTTCCCATTTATGTAAGATAAAAGGAATTTTTTTTCATAATAATATCTACTTAACGAAATAATGCAAATTATCCTGCCTTATTCGTTCAAAAACCACTAGCTAACAATGATTCTTGATACAAAATTTATTCGGAAAACGACGAAGCTGGGCTAAAGTTGCTGAATATAAAGCACAATCGAATCTTCTTCACCCATTCCAAGTCCGATTAGAAGGCACATTTTATTTCGATCTATCACTACAAAATCAGTTAAAATTGGAGAAAACTATACGAAAGTTGTTTTTCAAGCCACAAACGACCTCAATACCGCTCGAAATCACTCACTTATACGCACAAATTTATTTCCAATTTTCAATTTTGATAACTGAAAATCATTATTTGATAATTAGATATACATACTAATTTTTTATTATGATAATTTTAATGCGTCCGACTTTTGTCGAATTTTAACATAAAAAAGACAACAAACCTCTCATTAAAATAATTTGGTAACTTATTGGTTTGATGAGCAATAGAACTAACACTCCTACTCCTACATCCGCCGCGTTATAAATGGTGCTCCAATTTCATCAGGATTATGCCTATCTACGAAATCAGCAAGATCCATGTATTTGAATATCACCAACTTAACATGGGAGCATTTACCCCGTCTTCCCACTCTTTTCATCATTGGGGTCTCAATTCAATACTTTAACCAGCGCACCAAATAAAAGCCCCGGATTCCCGCAGCCAACTTCGGTCCTTTTATTACCTTCGCACCATCGAATGTGGAAAAATCCCTTAATTTATTGCACATGCAGAGCGCACAATTCATTTATACCGGCCTTCTTTTAATTATTTTAGCCATTCCGGTACTCTTAAGTTTCGGTCCAAAAATTCAGTATTACAGCAAATGGAAATACTTGTTTCCTGCTATTTTGCTCACGGCGCTGGTTTTTGTGTTTTGGAATGTCCGCTTTACACAAGTGGGTATCTGGAATTTCAACCCAGAATATACCCTCGGGATAAATTATATGAAAATACCACTGGAGGAATGGCTATTTTTCTTGGTCTTCCCATTTTTTTCGATGTTCATTTACGAAGGGGTTAAAAGTTTTTCGCCTTCCCCAAAAAGCGACAAACTGCTTGCGGCCTTTAGCTTAATTCTGACAGTAGCTTTCGGGCTGATTTCATACCTTTTCCGTCAACACGCCTATACCTTTTTCACCTTTTTAATCCTGACTGTCTACCTCGGTTACACCATTTTCAGAAACCGGTTCAGGCACCATCTCAGCCATTTTTACCTGACCTACGTTGTTTGCCTGGTTCCGTTTCTTATTGTCCGCGGAATTCTCACCAGCC
>JBKEAN010000173.1:0-14940 GCA_047972415.1 Mangrovibacterium sp. | reverse complement strand
CGGACAAAAATAATACTTTTGCCCAATTGAGGATACGAAGATAAACTTATTTGTTGAATAGCATGAACCCGACCAATAATCTTATTAACAGCTTTGGTTTGAAAACTGCGGAAACGGTTTCACTTCAGGTTTATTCGAACCAGTTTCCCCGTTATTGGTTTTAACAGGAACAAAAAATAATCACCTCCATAATCACCACATTTTTATGAAATGCCTTTTGCTCATTTTACTGTTCACTTTCTGGAAATTTCCGTACAACCCGCGCATTGATGCAGATTACTTTTCGGCCCCGGTTAAAATACCACTCTACTTGGCGGGAAACTTTGGCGAGTTGCGGGCCAACCATTTTCACTCTGGCATTGACATAAAAACCCAGGGACGGACCGGAATCCCGGTGTATGCTGCTGCCGATGGATGGCTGTCGCGGGTAAGCATTTCCCCGTTTGGGTTCGGACTGGCCATTTACATCGATCACCCCAATGGCTACACCACCGTTTACGGGCACCTGGACGGGCTGCGCGACGATTTGAAAGAGTTTGCGCGGAACATCCAGTACGAAAAACAATCGTTCGCCATTGACATTCCGGTTCCCAACGGTTTATTTAAGTTTGAAAAAGGTGAACTGGTAGCTTATAGCGGGAACAGTGGCAGTTCCGGAGGACCACACCTCCATTTCGAAATACGCGACACCGACTCGGAACATCCCCTCAACCCTTTGCTTTTCAACTTTAAAATAGCCGATTCTTCGGCTCCGAAAATTTATTCGGTACTTATTTATCCGCTTTCCAACGATGCAGTGGTTGGCGGAAAAACAACACCCCAACGTTACGAAACAGTATTTGCGAATGGCACTTACCGGTTGAAAGATAATCCGGTTGTCAGCGTAGCAGGGCAAGTTGGGTTCGGCATCCAGACCCTCGATTTTCTGGATGGCTCCACGTCCAAATGCGGGGTGTACGACCTACAGCTAGCGGTGAATGACGAACCCGTTTACGAGTTCAAGATGAACGAGCTTAGCTTTGACGAAAGCCGCTATATTAACAGTCACATCGATTACGCGCACCTGCAACAATACGGACGGCGGTATCACAAAAACTGGGTTGAACCGGGTAACCACCTGAACAATTATCCGGTACTTGAAAATCAAGGTAAAATTGAAACCGAAGCCGGAAAAACCTACCATGTGAACTATCTTTTGAAAGATGTCAAAGGCAACAGTTCCCAATTGAATTTCCAGGTTCTGGGGCAAGCGGCCGGACAAGCCCGCGCTGCAAAAAAAGGAATAGCCATTGAATATAACTCGGGGGCCGAGATTGAAAAAGCGAATGCTTCCATCGCGTTTGAAAGCGGTAGCTTTTATTCCGACTTCATACTAAACTATGCCGAAAAACCGGCAACAACAGGCTTTTACTCACCTACAATCCAGTTACTTCCGTCGGAGGTACCGGTACACCGCTTTTTCAAATTACGATTAAAAACCAACGGGCTTCCCGAAAATTTGGAAGGAAAAGCGCTGATTGCTGCCATTGACCCGAAAACCGGCAAACGCTCGTCGCTTGGCGGGAGCTATAAAAATGGTTGGGTGGAAGCCAAAGCACGCCAACTGGGCAGCTTTGCAGTAACAACCGACACTAATGCACCAACCATTACGCCATTGAACATCCAAAACCGGACCACCCTCACCAACAAAAACAAAATTAGCTTCAAAATAACCGACGATCTTTCGGGAATTGACAGCTACAGGGGCGAGATTGACGGGGAATGGGTGTTGCTTGAATACGATGCAAAAAATGCACTGATTGAATACCATTTCGACACCAAACGCCTGCAATTGGGTAAAAACCACGAATTGACGCTGATTGTAAAAGATGCTGTTGGGAACGAAAAAACATACGAAGCAAAATTTTACCGGTAAAAAAACTTCCGCCACCTTTTTCATTGTCAAAAGCAGTCTTCAGCAAGCAAAAGAAGAGGCGACAAACTCGTTCCATGACGGACTTGTTTGTCGCCTCTTTTCGATGAATAAACAGCTGTTATTCTTCCGATTTAACCTTTTCTTCCGGAGTTTCTTCTTCAAAATTCAACAACCCGTTTTGCTGAAGCAGGTTGTACCATTGAATTATTTTTTTCATATCGGAAGTATAAACCCGGTCGCGATCGTAATCGGGCAATATTGTTGCGAAATATGCTTTTAGTTCGTTGCCTTCCAACTTACCAGTGGCACCAGCATTTTCCTTTTCCGAAATCGATTTAAGTATCTCTTTCAAAGCCACTTCGCCAGTATGTGTAAAAATGGCAATATCGCCCAGCGAACTTACTTTGGATGAAGAAAATGCAGGCATCCGTTTACCTGTTAATATCGATTCGACAATGATGCTGTTTTTTGCTTCTGCAACCAGTTTGTACAGACCCGGTTGACCGGAAATTGATAAAATACCTTTCAACATAGTATGTTTCTAATTTTAAAAATGACTGCGAAGATAATACAAATTGACAAGTATAAAAAAGGCCTCCCGCTTGGGAAGCCTTTGATGTTATTTCTGTGTAGTGATTTTCTTTTGATTTGAATTACTTTTTGAAGTCGATCTGATAACTAACTCCCGCATTAATCCAGCGGCCAGGCTGTTCAAGGTTGCCCAAATCAACATACTGCTGATCAAACAGGTTCGACACTGTTAGGTAAACCTGTGCCGCTTGTGTTTTATAATAGAGTTTGAAATCGGTCAGCCAAAAGGGTTCGTAACTGGCCTCCCCGACCGAAACAGCATTTTCATAACGCGAATAAGTTCCGTTCCGCTCCTGAAAGCGCACTTTCCAGTTTGCATGCAGTTTTTTGTAAATTGCATGGTCGAAACTGAACACCAATTTATGTTTCAAATTATCCAACACGTAGTACGACAAATAATTACTATCGCCTTTTTTTAAATTATTGTAGGCATAGTTAATTCCAATGTGTTTCACAAAGAAACGCTCTCCTGCAAGTTTTACCGGGTAAAAATCGATACTGGTTTCAATTCCGTCCGAAATAATTTCGGTGAGGTTCTGCGGTTGCCACTTTTCTGCCTCAGTTTTGCGCACCCAGTCAATCATGTCTTTTCCAACGCGGTGATAATAGGCAGCCTCAGCATTTAAAACTGGTTGGCGGTATTTTACGCCCAATTCATAGCTTGTTGAGCGTTCCGGTTTCAAATCCGTATTACCTATATTCGTTGGGCCTGAGTAATACAAATCAGTAAAAGTTGGCATGCGCAACGATTTGTTGTACGATGCGAATACCTTCAACTCGTCGGTAAAAGCGTAACTCATATCCAATCCGGGATAAACATTCCACTCGTTGTGTAAATCCGAAATCCAGTTTGCCATCGCTCCCAACGAAGCGGTGAACCGGTTCAGGTAAAAACTATGTTCCCCAAAATAGGAAACAATGGTTCGTGAATGCCCTTTACTGAAATAGTGGCCTGATTCGCCTGGAACTTCGATGGGCTCGTCCAAATCTTCACCTAAAACATTACTTAAAATGTTTTCGGAACGAAACTCGGCACCAAAAGCTGTTCTTCCCAATGCCGACTGAAACCAACTGTTCAGGCTTAGCCCGTACACATCGGTTAGGTGGTAGTTGTGCCCGGTGTACCAGCTCTCCGGATTAGCCCGAAAAAGCTCAAAGCGATCCTGATGCCGGCGCCAGTAGGCTGCCGGTGTAAAGTGCAGCTTTTCGCCAGTGGTCATTTTCACCGATGCAAAAGTGTTTTTGGTTGCCTCAAACTGGTTCGGGTACTTGGGCGAGTAAAAACTGTTCGCACCAAAAGCCTTGTCGGAGTAACCTAGCTGGAAATCAAGCTTACCGGGCTCTGTGGTCAATATTCCCTGGTAAAACAAATTATAAGTATCGAAGTCGGTATTCGCAATATAACCGTTCGAAGCCATGTTGCTGGCAGCAATAAAACTACTCAACTTGCCGGTTTTCAGGTTGGCAGCCGCATTTAAGTCGCGCAGGCCATGCTCGCCAAAGGCAGCATCAACCAAAAGCGATTCGGTACCATCAGCCTCGGTTACAATATTAATTGCCCCCGAAAAGGCATTGGGACCATAAAACCGGGCTGCCGGCCCGTTCAGAATTTCGATACGTTTGATACTTTTTAAACTTACCGGCACATTGAGGTTGTGGTGGCCGGTTTGTGGATCGGAGAGGTTGATCCCATTGAGCAAGATGAGTGTTTGGTCGAAAGACCCGCCCCTGACCGACACATCGGCTTGCACCCCGTAGGTACCGCGCTGCCTGATGTCGACGCCCAAGGCATACTCTAAAAGATCTTGGATACTGGAGACGGGCGCCGCCTCAATTTGCTCACGTTCAATCACGGAAACAATCCGTGCCGCCTGCGAATAAGTCACAGGCGCTCGCTGGGCACTCACCTCAATTTCATCAAGGTTGTAATCCGTTTTCAATTGCGTATCGCCGGCTTGGGCAAAGGTTTCCTGCGGCAGGCTAACATACAAATACGCCACTGCTAAAACAGCAATGTGCACTTGTTTTTTTAACGACTGAAACAGCGAATACCGGTGTCCTCCCCAATGGCGAAAATTGATTACTTCGACCCTCGTTTGTTTGTTAAATAACTTTCTCATGAATTAATTTTTCTACACAGAACAGCGCAAAAATAATGAAAAACAAAAGCCAGTCCAGTAAACCAAATGCTTTCGGCCTGCTATACGCTATTTGTTAACCTGTTTTGATAAACTTTGTAAAACCTTGTTTTGAAACATCCGTAACTATAAAACAAATTAACAGATACAACGTAAGCGACTGTAGTGATTGATTAAATCGTTATACCATCAATTTTTTTTATCAGGAATCAATAAAATCGAACGATAAAAGACTCCGAAATCTTTTAATATGAAATGTTCTTATCTATATTTGTTCTAAATAATAACGCTAAATCATTCGCCATGACACAGCTTCAATTTAACACCGCATTGCTCGGACTGCAAGATAAATTACTGTATTACGCACTGAGCCTGACTTCTGACCAGGAAAAAGCGCAGGATCTTTTACAGGAAACTTTCTTGAAAGCGCTGACCTACCGTGACAAATTTACGCAGAACACTAACTTTAAGGCGTGGATTTATACGATAATGAAAAACACCTTCATTAACAATTACAGAAGAAACGTAAAAGCAAAAAATACATTCGACGGATCGAACAACGATTTTCACCTGAAATTTTCGATGGACAAAATTTATCCTTCGCCCGATTCGTTTTTAAGCTCCAAAGAAATCCTGAAAAACATCAATGCATTGGAAGACGAATACAAAGTTCCGTTCACCATGTTTTTGGATGGTTACAAATACAAGGAGATTGCCGAACACCTGAACCTTCCGTTGGGAACGGTAAAAAGCCGGATTTTTTTCACCCGTAAAAAACTGGAAAAAACATTAAAAGACTACGCAAATTAGTTTCAGACATAGTAAATCTCAATTTAAAAATGACCCGATTGCGGGTCATTTTTTTTGTATCTACCCATCCAATCTGCTAACTTTACTTACAAAAAATTTCAATATGAAAACAGTTGCCATTCATTTAGCCAGTGGGTTCGAAGAAACCGAAGCAATTACCATAATTGATGTGTTGCGCAGGGCTGGCCTCACTGTAATTATTGTTTCGGTAACCGGAGAAAAGCAAGTTACAGGTTCTCATCAAATAACTGTTCAGTCCGACGAGCTGTTCGATGAAGTAAATTATAACCAGGTAGATATGCTGGTACTTCCGGGAGGTATGCCAGGCGCCAAAAACCTGGTTGCACATGAGGGGCTGAAACAACAAATCCGAAATTTTGACCAACAACAAAAGTTTCTGGCAGCTATTTGTGCCGCCCCGCTGGTTTTCGGTCGCTTAAACCTTCTCCGGAACCGACGGGCCTCGTGTTATCCAGGTTTTGAGGATGAGCTAGTTGGGGCAAAAATTGTGAACCAGCCTGTAACCGTTGACGGGCACCTGATTACCAGCCGTGGGGTAGGTACGGCATTGGATTTTGCCTTGCAGTTAACAGCCATACTAGCAGGCATTGAAAAAGCAGAACAACTGGCAAAATCGATGTTAATCGACTTCAAACCAAATTCTTAATTGAATCAGCCAACGGAACGGTAAAATTGAAGGTACTCCCCTTCCCTGGCCTACTTTCAACCCAAATTAGCCCTTTGTTCAACGCAATAAACTCGCGACACAAAATCAGTCCCAACCCCGAACCATCTTCGTTATTCGTTCCTTTATTCCTTATTTTTGAATCGATTGCAAACAATCGTTCAAGTTCGTTGGGGGCAATGCCAATCCCCGAATCGGCAACCGATACTTCAACAAACTCTTTATCACAGCGAAAAGCAATAGTTACCGAACCCCCATTGGGTGTAAACTTGATGGCATTACCAATAAGGTTCCGTATTACTGTTTCAATCATCATTGGCACTGCAAAAACCTGCAAACTACCGTTCATTTGGTTGTTTATATTGATGTTTTTTTCATCAGCAACGGGCTTCAGCAACGAGGTAATCCGGGTGGATAATGCCGTGAGATCAAAATAAACCGGCTCGTATGTTAACCGGCCGGTTTGTGCCCGGCTCCAGTCGAGCAAGTTTTGCAACAAACGAAAAATATTGTTAGTCGAATTATAAATGTCCTTCGCATATTTTTTGCGCTCCTTGTCGCTAAAACGGTCGTACTCCTGATAAAGCAAAAACGAATAACCTAAAACCGTGTGCAACGGGTTCTTCAAATCATGTGCTATAATAGAAAAGAACTTATTTTTTGAAGCGTTCAGTAGCTCAAGTTCATTTTTATGAACCTCAATCTGATTGTTTTTATCGGCCAGCTCCTGGTTGATCCGCCGGCGTTGAAAGTTCGAAAAAGACACATGCGTAATGATAACCAATAAGATAAGAATTGCAAAAATTCCCAAATTCCGAAAAGCTTTCTCCTTTTCAACCTGGATCGTTGCTAGTTTTTTTTCCGTATTCAATTTTGTAATCAGCGCTTCATTTTTCGAGAACTCGTATTTCTTTTCGATTGCTTCGGTTTGAAACAAAAGTTCTTCCTGGCGCATACTATCCAGGTATAATTTAAAATTTTTGTAGGCTCCAAGAGCAGCTTCTGCTTCCCCCATTTGCTCGTAAACCCACGAAATATCCTGATAATACAACTGGGTGATATAGTATCCATAACCGTTTTCAATGGCCAGACGAAGTCCTTGTGTTAATATTTCAAGTGCTTTTTTATGATTGCCGAGGGCACAGTAGGTGCCTCCCATTCCTTCCATTACATACACCTTGTTGCGCTGGTTCCCCAATTCGTCGTAAATAGAATAAGCTTGCTGATAGTAGGCCAAACCAACCTTCAAACTATCATTTTCTTTCAAATAAATATTTCCTAAATTATTGATTGCAGCTGCCAGTCGTTCCTGGTTCTTCGAAACCCGAAACAAGTTCAATGCCTGTCGATAATAAACTTTTGCCGAGTCTAACTGTCCACTGTTATAAAAAGCCGTGCCCAAACCATTATAACTGTTCCCCATTCTATCCGGGTGCGCTATTTTTCGGGAAATAAAGGAGGCCTTCCGGTAGTATTCCATTGCCGATTCATAATCAGCCAGCTCGTTATACACCATTCCCATATTGATGTAAATACGCGCCAAATCGGCATCATTGCCATGTTGTTCAAAATTCTTTATGGCTTCAATTTGACTTTCAATCGCCTTTGCGTATTCACCTAAATAATAGTACGAAAGTCCTATATTGTTATACAAATCACCAACATGCCCTGTTTTACCACTTGTTTGATAATTCTTGATAGCAAGCCGATAGTACCCTATAGCCGAATGGTATTCTGAAAAGTTGAAGTATGTATCGCCTTTGAGGAGCAGGGCATCGGCAACTAAAGCGGGACGTTGCTGTTTTTCTGCTTCACGAATAGCTTCGCGGATATAGTTCAGTTGACAGGCGCTATCGTTGGCCGGGCAGGTCGAATATAACCGGATCAAGTAGTTTATCTTTTCTTCCCCTTTGGATGAGGGCAACAACAAACTAAGACTGTCTGCTGCCGACATTCCAAATACACAAAAGGGCGAAGCGAACACAAGCAATACCAGTAACTTTCTCATAAAAATCTAGGCCTGCCACAAAGATGTTAATTTTATCGAACTATCAAAGAATCGGCCTAAGTTTTTCAGTTATAATCAAGTAACTGGATAAAAATAGCTTAGAAACTGCTCAAATTCAAATTAGAGTCCCGGTACTCACCCCATCGTCCGACAGTTGCCGGACTCTACCCCCTCTATACTTCGAAAGGGGCAGAGTCCGGTTGATCGGGTTTGGGGCGAGTAAAGAGAGAGAGTTGATGTTCAAATCAATCAACGAATAAATTTTCAACCAGTTTCTTAATAAAAAAGTCCTCCGAAGAGGGCTCGTTATTAGGCTTTTGCTTTTTCCGAAATCCAGTTACGGGCATTCACAAATGCTTCTATCCACGGGGCTACTTCGTCTTTCTTGCGGTTGGCCGGATAATAAGGCCACAGCCACGGACGGAAAGCGCGCTCCAAGTGGGGCATCATGGCCAGGTGGCGACCGTCTTTTGAGCAGATGGCAGCTGCATCAAAATCGGAGCCGTTGGGGTTGCCCGGGTAAAATTTATTGCTGTATTTAAACGGAATGTTGTATTCGCTCTCGGCATACGGAAAGCTGAACTTGCCTTCGCCATGCGCCACCCAAACACCCAGTTTCATTCCGGCCATGCTTTTCAGCATTACCGAATTGTTTTCGGCAATCTCAACACCCAGGAAAGCCGACTCGAACTTGTGCGACTCGTTGTGCAGCATTTTCGGCATTTGCTTGTGTTCGGGGTAAATAAGCCCCAGCTCAACGGCCAATTGACAGCCGTTGCAAACACCCAGACTCAAGGTATCTTCGCGTTTATAGAAATTTTCGAGCGCCACACGGGCTTTTTCATTGTACTTAAACGCGCCTGCCCAGCCTTTGGCCGAACCAAAAACATCCGAGTTGGAGAAACCCCCTACGTAAACCACCAGGTTCACATCGTCAAGTGTTTCGCGACCGGCAATGAGGTCGGTCATGTGCACGTCTTTCACATCGAAACCGGCAAGGTACAGCATGTAGGCCATTTCGCGGTCGCCATTCACCCCTTTTTCGCGGATAATGGCAGCCCGGATTCCACTTGCACTGCGCCGTTTCAGGTCGATGCCATAGTCGGCTGCCTTACCCGTAAAGTGTTTGAAATCGTAAACCAGTTCGTTTTTCTTGTAGTTTTTGAACCGCTCCAGGGCTAGTTTTTCGCCGCTTTGTTGGCGGTCGAGCAGGTAGGAGCTTTTAAACCACAGTTCGCGTAGTGAATCAATATCAAGGTTGAAGTTTTGGGGTCCGTTCACTAGGGTAAATTCGCGGGTACCGGCTGGTACACCTATTTTTACAAAGCGAACGCCGGCCGCCATTAGTTTAGCTTCGAGCTTGGCGGCATCGGCGGCCTGAACCACAATAGCGGGGTTTTCGTTGAAGAAGGTTTTCACGCTGTCGCTTTCGCCCAGGCCGCTCAGGTCGAGTTTCAAGCCACTTTCGTTGTCGCTGAAGCAGAGTTCCAGCAAAGTCGTTATCAATCCGCCCGAAGCCACATCGTGTCCGGCAACGACCAGCTCTTCTTCGATTAACTCCTGAACCGCGTTAAATGCTTTTACAAAGTAGGCGGCATCGTACACGCTTGGTGCCTGTTGCCCCAGTTTATTGATTACTTGTCCGAAGGCGCTTCCACCCAGTACCAGGGGACTTGACGAAAAATCGATGTAATAAAGCGGCAGACTGCTGTTGCTCACCAAAACCGGTTCCACCACCTTTCTCACATCGCTTACTTCGCCCGAACCCGAAATGATGACTGTGCCTGGCGAATACACCACGTCGTCTTTGTATTTCTGGGTCATCGACATGGAGTCCTTACCCGTGGGAATGTTTACTCCGAGGGCGCAGGCAAAGTCGCTGGCTGCTTTTACCGCTTTGTAAATACGCGCGTTTTCGCCCGCATTTTTGGCAGGCCACATCCAGTTTGCACTCAGCGACACGGAGCGTATTTTGTCGGGCATGGGAGCCCAAACCAGGTTGGTCATGGCCTCGGCAATGGCCAGCACCGAGCCCTTTTCTGCATCCACCATGGCCGCGAGCGGCGCGTGACCTATGGATGTTGCAAAGCCAGCCTTACCTTGGTAATCGAGGGTAATAACACCTAAATTATTCAGGGGCAGGTGTAATTTGCCGGCACCCTGTTGCTTGGCTATGCGCCCGGTAACCGAGCGGTCAACCTTATTGGTGAGCCAGTCCTTGCAAGCCACGCCTTCCAGCTGCAATACCTCTTCCAGGTAGCTTTCAATTTTTGCCGGCTCGTAGTCCAATTCGTCAAAGCTTTCGTGCGAAGTGGTATCGGTGAGTACCGTTTTTGGCGGGTTGCCAAACATGTAGGCCAGTTGCCAGTCGATGGGTGTTTCGCCGGTTTTCGAGTTTTTAAAGGTGAATTGCATATCGCCGCTAGCTTCGCCAATCACGTACATGGGAGCCCGTTCGCGGTCTGCAATGGTCTTCAGCAAGTCCACGTCCTTGGCGTGCATCACCAAGCCCATACGTTCCTGCGACTCGTTGCCAATCACTTCTTTTTGCGAGAGGGTTGGGTCGCCCACGGGCAATTTGGCGGTATCTATCAAACCACCGGTTGCTTCGACCAGCTCCGACAAGCAATTGAGGTGGCCGCCGGCGCCGTGGTCGTGAATGGATACAATGGGGTTGTGGTCGGCCTCGGCCAGGGCGCGAATGGCGTTGTAGGCTCGTTTCTGCATTTCGGGATTGGCGCGTTGTACCGCATTCAGCTCAATGGCATTGGCAAATTCGCCGGTTGCCACCGACGATACGGCACCTCCGCCCATCCCAATGCGGTAGTTATCGCCACCCAGCAGCACCACCTGGTCGCCGGCTTTGGGTTCGTCCTTCAAACTATCTTTCTTTCGGCCAAAACCAATACCGCCGGCCAGCATAATTACCTTGTCAAAACCATATTTCTTTCCGTTTTCGGCATGTTCGAAGGTGAGTACCGAGCCGCAAATAAGCGGTTGGCCAAATTTGTTCCCGAAATCGCTGGCGCCGTTGCTGGCTTTAATCAGTATTTCCTGGGGTGTTTGGTATAGCCAGGGGCGTTCTTCAGTTGCTTGCTCCCAGGTGCGGGCGCTCTCGGTGCGCGGGTACGAGGTCATGTAAACGGCCGTACCGGCTATGGGCAAACTGCCTTTACCACCGGCAATGCGGTCGCGTATTTCGCCGCCGGTACCTGTTGCAGCACCGTTAAAAGGCTCTACCGTTGTCGGAAAATTGTGTGTTTCGGCTTTTAGCGACAACACTGTTTCAATATCTTTTACTTCAAAGAAGTCGGGTTTATCCTGCGTTTTCGGAGCAAACTGTTCCACCACGGGTCCCTGTACAAAGGAGCAGTTGTCCTTATAGGCCGAAACAATTTTGTTGGGATTTTGCTGCGAAGTTTTCTTAATGAGTTTAAAAAGCGAGCTTTCCATCTCCTCCCCGTCAATAACAAAGCTACCGTTAAAAATTTTGTGGCGGCAGTGCTCCGAGTTTACCTGCGAAAAGCCAAACACTTCGCTATCGGTTAACTGGCGCCCCAGTTTTACAGCCACTTCGTTCAGGTAAGCAATTTCATCGGCACTCAGTGCCAGCCCTTCCTGTTCGTTGTACGCTGCAATATCGTTAATGAGCCGGATTGGCTCCGGTTCTTTCACAATTTTAAACACATCCTGGTTCATCCCCTCATAGCGGCGTTGCAGCATGGGGTCGAAACCGGCTTCGGCACTGGGGACTTCTACAAATTCTTCGATGCGAAAAATCCCGTTGATGCCCATGTTTTGGGTAATTTCCACTGCATTGGTACTCCATGGAGTAATCATTTCTTTGCGCGGGCCAACAAACCAGCCGGCAAGTGATCCATTTTCAACAAAAGTAGCTTCGCCAAATAACCAACGTAGTTTTTCGAGGTCGGACGGAGAGAAAGCTTTTGTTGATTGAACAGCGAGGACACTGTTCTGCGGAGTTTTAAAAAATGAAATCATGTTGACTTTTTTTGAATAAAGTTGATTTGCTGATGAGGCCAAGCCCGTTTTGACGAAACGTTTCCGGCAACAAAAGTGACAGACTCAACCCGCAGCACCAGTTACCGAAAAAAGGCCTTGACAAACACGGTGCAAAGATAAAAATTCTGACTAAGTATCCGGACTGACAGCTACAAAACAAGCCTTTTGTGAATAATTCCAGCCACTTGTTAATAATCAGTTACAAGCTGGCAAAACCGGTAGGTATTCCGGTATATTCTTTTCGGAGCATGAACTTCAATCTTTTCCCTAAATTTGTTGTAAAATTTTCAACAAATGAGTTTCAACTTTGATCAATACAACCAATTTATTCAACGAGTTGACGAACGCTGCGCCGAACTGGGCACTGAGCACCAGGCACATCTGCAATGCCGAAAAGGGTGCGACTTGTGCTGCATAAACTACCGCATTTTCCCAATCGAGTACTATGCAATAAAACAAGCCTTGAAGCCTGAGGCCAACCTGACGTGCGAATCGGTTGATGGCAGCTGCATTTTTTTGAACAAACAGGTTTGCCAGATTTACGAACACCGCCCCGTAATTTGTCGCACACACGGTTTGCCCCTGCTGTTTTTAAACGACGAACAATGGGAACTTTCGACCTGCGAACTGAATTTCACCGAGTTTGACGATGAAGAATTTGCGACAGAAAACACCTTTGCACAGGATCGCTTCAATAGCGAATTGTTTATGTTAAACAAGCTCTTTATTGAAAAGAACAACCTCCCTTATTCTGAGTTTGATCTGGTTGAAATGAAAAATCTGCACCAAGCCTGACACGACAGAGCAACAGTAAAAAATGTTTAAATCGGCCAAACTGCCTTTGAATTCCGGTACCAGTGTAATAACTTGCGTTGAAACCAACTATACGATGAAAAAAATTATACTGCTCACTTTGTTACTCGTCGGGGTTTTAACTTTTACCCAGGCACAAGAACAAAAAATAGAAGAACACAAAAACAAACTCGCCGTCATTTGGTCGAGTGCCGACCCGGAAGTAGCCGAAAAAGTATGCTTTATGTACACATTGAACGCAAAAAAGCAAGGCTGGTTCGACGAAGTGGTGCTCATTGTTTGGGGCCCGTCGGCTAAGTTGCTGGCCGAAAACGAAGACCTTCAGGCCGACATCAAAAAAATAATGGAAGCCGGTGTTACGGTAGAAGCCTGTATCGCTTGTGCAAAAACGTATGGTGTAGATCAGGTACTGAGCGATTTAGACATTGACGTGAGACCAATGGGAATTCCGCTAACTAATTACTTGAAAGATGGTTGGCACACGCTAAATTTCTAATTCAGAACGGATTTAAACAATGGTTAAATGTAAATTCACAAGGGCAAAACAATAGCAGGAATTTCCAGCTTTTTCTATTTTTGTACCAACATTTTTTTTTGAAAATCTTTACATCCACAAATCAAATAAAACATGAGAAAAAAAGTTGTTGCCGGTAACTGGAAGTGCAATACAACCCTGCCAGAAGGCGTTGAATTGGCAAAAGCTGTAAACGAACTGGTTGTCACAAAAGGCGCAAAAGATGTTGTTGTAGTCCTTGGAGTCCCTTTCACACATATTACCAAAGTGGTTGATACTGTTGATGGTTCACGCGTTAACGTTGCATCGCAAAACTGCGCGGCCGAAGCAAAAGGCGCTTTTACAGGCGAAATTTCTGCCGCCATGGTAAAATCAACAGGTGCAGGTTTTGTTATCCTGGGCCACTCGGAACGTCGCGAATACTACGGCGAAACAAGCGAAATTTTGAATAAAAAGCTGGCTTTAACCCTCGAAAACGGTTTAACCCCGATTTATTGCTGCGGCGAGCCCCTGGCCATTCGCGAAGCTGGTACACAAAAAGAGTACGTTATTAACCAATTGAAAGAAACCATCTTTAAACTGAGTGCTGACGATTTCAAAAAAGTGGTTATTGCTTACGAACCCATTTGGGCCATTGGTACCGGCAAAACGGCCACAACCGCACAAGCCCAGGAAATGCACAAAGACCTGCGCGATGCTATTGCCGCCCAATACGGAGCCGGAGTTGCTGCCGAAATTTCAATCCTTTATGGTGGAAGCTGTAACCCAAAAAACGCTGCTGAACTGTTTGCAAGCCCCGATGTTGATGGCGGTTTGATTGGCGGTGCTTCGCTTAAAGCAGATGATTTCCTGGCCATCATCAACGCTTATTAATTGAATTTATCTGGCAAGAAAATACAAGTCCCGGTTGGTATGCCAATCGGGATTTTCTTTTTTTTAGCCGAACCGGATAACAACGATTGTAAAATTAGAGAACTCCCGCTTTTATTTTTAACACAGCTTCCAGCCTCAAAACACGGAAATACAACCGGAAAAAAGTTTTTTAAGCCCAATGGTAAAATAAACGACAGTCTTTTATAAATTAGGGCGATTGTTTTGCCTCTTTAGCTCAGCTGGTAGAGCAGCTCATTCGTAATGAGCAGGTCGTGGGTTCGAGTCCCATGAGAGGCTCTGAAAATTTGAAAATGCTATCCTTTCGGGGGGTGGCATTTTTTTTAAAGTTTTTGTCCGATTTCGTCCGTGCTGTTTGAGATAAAAAAAAGAGTAGATCTCTATCTACCCTTTTCAAACCTAACTAAACCAATAAAACTAATCAAACCTAAACTTATGAAATAAAATCTGTAACAAAGATATGCCCAAAAACACATTCCGCTGTTAATTCAACATTAACGAAATATTAAAAAAGAAAAAAATTTCAGAAGTCAGGATGAGTTACTTTTCTTT
>JBKEAN010000172.1:0-17279 GCA_047972415.1 Mangrovibacterium sp. | reverse complement strand
GCCAGGGTTGATGTTTCGCCGATTGAACCGGGAATCAGGCCGATGAAGGCATCCCAAACGTTGACCGACTCGGGGTGGCCGGCAGCAGCCAAAGCCATTGGGGTGGCCCCGGTAAAACCGTCAACCGCTTTTTGTACCCCTTCGGCCGAAATCCATACGCTATCGCCCGACATTTGTCCAGGGTAAGCAAAAAACAGGAAGGCACGGGCAATCAAAGCCGGGTTCCAGATGTTCATTCCGGTCCCGCCAAATACTTCTTTGCCGAAAACAACGGCAAAAGCAACAGCAATGGCAATCATCCAAAGCGGTGTGTTTACCGGCATTACCATCGGAATCAGCAGTCCCGATACCAGGAAGCCTTCATTTACGTCGTGGCCGCGGTATTGGGCAAAAATGAATTCAATACCTAGACCAACAATATACGAAACGGCAATAATCGGGAGTACCTTCAGAAAACCAAACCAGAACATTTCCCAGCAACTTGCAGTTTCAAGTTGGCCAAGTGCACCAAAGTGTTGGTAACCTACGTTGTACATGCCAAATAATAAGGCCGGGACCAAGGCGAGTACCACAATACCCATGGTCCGTTTCAGGTCGATAAAATCGTGGATATGTGTTCCCGATTTTGACGTACTTTTCGGAACGAAAAATAGCGTGAACAAAGCATCATGCGTGGAGTGCAGCCAGTGGTATTTGGCGCCTTTCTGGACATGTGGCTTCGTTTTTTCGAAAAAATTTCTTATCGCGTTCATTGAATTTCTTTTTTAAAGCAATCGTTTATCCCAATTCTTTAACCATGGTGTTAATTCCTTCGCGCAAAATGTCCTGAACTTTTATTTTCGAGGTACATGCATATTCGCACAAAGCAAAGTCTTCCTCTACAACTTCGTAAATACCAAGTTGTTCCATTTTGTCAATATCGTTTGCTAAAATGGCTTTGAGCAGGTACACTGGAAGGATGTCCATTGGAAGGAAGTTTTCGTATTGCCCGGAAACAACAAAGGCACGTTCGGCGCCATTCAGGTTGGCATCCAAAGCGTAAGCTTTTTTCGGGAATAAACAGGATAGGAAGGTTCGCGAAGCGGAATATTTATTTAAACCGGGCAAAGCCCAGCCCATAAATTCGTAGTGGTCGCCTTCGGGGATTACAGTTATTTGTTGGGCAAAAAAGCCCAGGTAATCGTCTTTTTCAACCTTTTTACCGGTTAGCACATTCCCGCTGATGATGCGTTCGTTGGCATTAAGCTTGGTTTTGCCTGTTACCAGCGGGCTGATTGCTGCACCGTGAACGGTTTTGTAGTATTTCGGGGCTTTTACTTCGGAACCTGTTAAGGCGATAATTTTGCTGAAGTCCAACTTGCCGGTCAGAAACAGGCGGCCAATGTATATAACAGCCTGCATGGGAATAGTCCAAACAACATCGCCCTTGTTAATGGGGGCTACTTTGTGAATTTGTACACCGACGTTTCCGGCCGGGTGAGGGCCCGAGAAGGTGTTTAATCCGGCATTTTTCAATCCGCTGAATATACCGTTGGGCGCTTTTCCCGAAAGGCCCACATAAACATGCCCTGGAGTAAGTTTGCTCAAGGCATTCACCCCGGTCTGGATGGCGGCCGCATCGCTTTTAAAAATAAATTCGTAATCCGGGGCCAATGGGTTAGAGTCGAAACCGGAAATGAAAATGTTTTTGGGTTGATCACTTGGTTTGGCCAACGTGCCGTAGGGGCGCTGTTTGATGAATGGCCAAAGCCCACTGTTTAATAACTGCCCTTTAATTTCTTCGGGGCTTAAATGGAGTGGATCTGCTTTGGTAAAATTTACAAATTCATTTTTGCCGTCTGCTTCAACTACAATTTCCAGAATTTTACGGCGTTCGCCACGGATTACCGCTTTCACAGTTCCGCTAACCGGCGAGGTAAATAAAATTTCGGGGTTGTATTTGTCGAAGAACAGGGCATCACCGGCTTTTACCTGAGCATCAGCCTTCACGCTTAATTTCGGAGTTAAGCCTTGAAAGTCGGTTGGCTTAAGGGCAACGGTTGTTGAAGCTGGAGCATTTTCGAGAACTGCCTCGGCAACACCTTTCAACCGGATATCCAATCCGCGTTTTAGTTTAAAATGCTTTGACATTGTAATCCCTTGTTGTTTTAATTTTAATGGGTAGCAAAAGTAATTATTATTGAAAACTTTTCACAATCTTTGTTAAGAAACATAGCCCGATTTAAGCCTTTTATTGGCTGCACTTTTGTGGAACCGCCCGGATGGTTTCATTTAACTTTGGCAAGGCGTGTTTGCCGCGTGTTTTTAAACTACAAATAGCTAAAATGAAGTATTTCTTGTTCAGTTTTATACTTTTTCAAAGCGTTATTTTTACATTAAATTCTTTTGGTGTACCGGACGGTTCGTTTTATTACCAAAATGCGGTTTATAAAGACGAAATAAAATCGGTACAGCTTTTCCCCGACGGGGCACCGCTGTCCATGCCGGTCATCGGTTTGGGTACGAGCCAGCAGTTGGTACTGAAGTTTGATAACGTGTCGGGGGCAACACCAAGTTACAGTTACACCCTTATTCACTGCGATGCCGACTGGAACGAGTCGTTTCTGTCGCAACCCGAATACCTGGATGGCTTTCCCGATAACCCGATTGATGATTATGCGCTGAGTTTCAATACAACAGCCAACTATGTCAACTACCAACTCCGGCTACCCAACGAGCGGGTAAAGATGAACTGCTCGGGCAATTATGTCCTGGTGGTTTTCGAAGATGGCGACCGGGATAAGTTGGTAATAACACAACGGTTTTACGTCATTCAACCCAAAGTTGAAGTTCGCACGCTGGTGAAGCGGGCTACTTTCGACCCCTTTAACGGCGATAATCAGGAAGTGGATTTTACAGTTTATCACCCGCAGATTACCCTGAACGATCCGTTTATGGAGATGAAGGTTGTACTGATGCAAAACCGGCGCTGGGATAATGCCGTCCGCAATCTGAAACCGCTGTTTGTACGGCAGGCCGAGCTCGATTATAATTACGATCGCGAGAATGTGTTTCCGGGTGGCAACGAATTTCGCTATTTCGATATACGCTCGTGGAAATACAATGGCGAGAATGTGGCCAACACGGGTTTTTTCGATCCATACTACCACGTAACGTTATTGACCGATGAACTGCGCTCGAATAAAAAATATTTCGATTATCGCGAAATGAACGGAGCGTTTTCCATTGAGAGCCAGGATAGGATTGAAGACGCAGACACCGAATGCGATTACGGATTTGTGCATTTTACCCTGGCTATGCCGGTGCCCTTGCTTGGCGGTTCGGTGAATGTTTTTGGTGAGTTGACCGGCTGGAATGCCAATCAATCGAACGAAATGCTTTGGAACGCCGAGCGTAACGAATACGAGCTAACCTTGTTTCTGAAGCAAGGTTACTACAATTACGAGTATGTATATGTGCCTAAAGGTGGCGCAGTTGCCGATGCTGGGGTAATTGAGGGAAACCACTACGATACCGAAAACGAATACCATATTTTTGTATATTACAAAAGCCTGTCGGGACGCTACGACGAGTTGGTAGGTTTTCAGCAAGTGAGCTCACAAAACTAAAAGTAGCTCTTGTTCCCACTTTATCGTACGATGGAGAGGGTGCCTTCGCCTTTTTCGAACGGGATGGAAAATGAAAACTTGGATCCCTTGTCCATCTCCGATTCAACTTCAATTTTGCCCCCCAGGGTAATGGCGTAATGTTGGGCAATAGCCAGCCCCAACCCGGTTCCTTCATACTTCCGGGTGGTTTTATTGTCGATTTGGTGAAAGCGGTCGAAAATGCGTGAAAGGTGTTGCTGCTCGATACCGATTCCTGTGTCTTTTACAAAAAACAGCAAACGGTTTTTGCCTTGCATTTGGTAGCCAAATTCAACTTCGCCTTCGTGGGTGAATTTAATGGCATTGTCAATCAACTTTTTTATAATCTCGTTTAAAAGGTGGCGATCGGTCGAAACGCCAAACCGCGGATTGGTATTTTCGGCATTCAGTCTTAGTCGTACTGCTTTGTTACTCAGGTCGAGGCTATATTCGCGGTATAAGTCAACCAGCAAATCGTTTATTTTCACAAAGCTTTTGTACATCACTACTTGTTTGCTCTCAATTTTCGAAATGCTAATCATATCGTTAATCATTTCCATCAACAGTTTTCCGTTGCTAACCACAATATCGATAAACCGGTTTTTTTCTTCCATATCGAAATCGGGCGAGCCAATCATTTGCGAAAAGCCGATGATGGCGTTCATCGGGGTGCGTATTTCGTGCGAGATGTTGGCCAGGAACGCCGATTTTAACTGGTCGGCTTCTTCTGCTTTTTGTTTAGCTTCTTCAAGTTGTATTTCGGCCATCTTGCGCCGGGTAATATCGCGGGCAATCGAAATCACCGAGTTGTCGTCGAGTTTAGCAATGCGCATTTCAAACATGGCTGTTCCCTTGTCCACTTCAAGTGCATATTCAATGGTTTCAATGGAGTCGAAGCGGATAGCATTCTGGATGAACTGGAATATTTTTCGCGCCATTCGTTCCGAAAAACCAACTTCGAAAATGGAGTTGCCAATAATGTCGTCGGGGTTAATCTGAAGGCTTTCAGTATCCTTAATAACGAAATCAACATAAATACCGTCTTTGTCGATAACGAAGAACAAATCGGGAATGGCTTCGAGCAGTACTTTGTAGCGTTTGCTGCTTTCCTTTAAACTTTCAATTACCGTTTGTTTGGTCGTTACGTCGTGGAACAAACAAAGTGTCAGGTCTTTTGCCGGGTTTAGAGTGGTTAGTTCAATCCATTTTCCGAGGTGACCGACGTAAAACTCGGTGCGGTTTTTCTTAGGGAAGTTGAAAAAGTTATTCCAGTCGAACGAATCCCGGAATACTTTCGGAAAAATCAGGTTGGCATCTGCGTTTCGCAGTTCACGCGCCCCTATTTTAAACAGCGACTCGAATGCATGGTTGGTCCGGGTAATTTCGGTACTTACTTTGTTGCCCCGTTCGTCCCGGTTGGTCTTCAAAACCAATATGCCCATGGGCAATTGGCGGGCCGTTTGGCTAATCAGGTGCACCAGTTGCTCACTTTTCTCACTTAGTTCCCGGTACTTTAATTCCAGTACCGATACACTCGAAAAACCAATCAGAAAAACAAGGTTGAAGCCCAGAAGGGGGTTTAATAGGGGAGTGCCGTTTTCGGGAAACACAAACAAGAGTTGGTTGAGCTGTCCGGCAACATAGCTATGGAAAATGAGACATGCAGTTCCGAGCGCGTAAAATGCCAGGAATTTCAACCGGCTTTTGCTGAAAAAAAACAAAATCAGCAACGACACCAGTAAGGCCCACAGGTTAAACCGAACGGTTTGGTGGGCAGGCATAAACGCATAATCGGGAGAAATAAAGTAAAAATAAACCGGAAAGACCACTAAAAACAGGCTGTTTACAGCACACTGGTAGCGTTTCCCACGGGTACAGTACAAACCAATAATGCTGATGGCTATAAGCGATACATCGCCAGGAATACATTGATAACCGAAAACATACAGAAAACTTGTGCTTAGACGGTAAATGCCATAGCATAAAGGAATTATGAAAACGGCAGACAAGACCAGCTTCTTTCTACGGTCTTCAGTTAGTTGGAGCGATAATTTTTCGGCTAGTTTTTTTAACGGCACAAACATGAATGCACAGGCTAATTTATGGACTAATATAGTAAAAATTGAACCGGGAGCTGTGCCTAGCATTTAATTCGGTATTTTTTGAAACCTGACAATTATTCTGGATTTGCTTGGCAGCATCGGTTAATTTTGTAAATCGTAGTATTTAATGAATTGGAACTCAGTTGAAATAACATAACAAATAAGATTATGCCCAAAGGAATTTATAGAGTGCCGGTAGCTAAAAACGAACCGGTTAAAAGCTTTGCCCCGGGTTCGCCCGAGCGTCAAAGTCTTCAGGCGAAACTGGCCGAATTGAGAGCAACAGAGATTGAACTGCCAATGATAATTGGAGGCAAAGACGTAACAACCAACCGCCGCAAACGCGTTGCCCCGCCGCACGACCACAAGCATACCTTGGGCTATTATTACGAGGGCGATGCTTCGCATGTTCAAATGGCAATTGACGCCGCATTGGAAGCAAAATCGGCCTGGGCTGCTTTATCGTGGCAACACCGCGCTTCAATATTTCTGAAAGCAGCCGATTTGCTGGCTGGTCCGTATCGCGATAAAATGAATGCCGCCACCATGCTGGGCCAATCAAAAAATGCTTACCAGGCCGAGATTGATGCCGCTTGCGAGTTGGCCGACTTTTTTCGTTTCGGGGTGAAATGCTTGGTTGAGATTTATGCCATGCAACCCGATTCGGCTCCGGGCATGTGGAATTACAACGAATACCGTCCGCTGGAAGGATTTGTTTTTGCACTGACTCCCTTCAACTTTACTTCAATTGCCGGAAACCTTCCGGCAGCGCCCGCTATGATGGGTAACGTAGTTGTTTGGAAACCATCGAACACGTCGGTTTATTCGGCTGCCGTAATTATGGAGATTTTACAGGAAGCCGGTTTGCCCGATGGGGTCATCAACCTGGTGTACGTTTCGGGCCCCGTGGCTGGCGATGTTATTTTTTCGCACCCCGATTTTGCCGGAATCCATTTCACTGGTTCCACTTCGGTGTTCCAAAACATCTGGAAAACGATTGGCCAAAACATAAGCCGGTACAAATCGTACCCGCGTATTGTTGGCGAAACCGGTGGTAAAGACTTCATTTTTGCCGATGCTACCGCCGACCCACAGGCACTGGCCATTGGCATGGTTCGCGGAGCATTTGAGTACCAAGGGCAAAAGTGCTCGGCAGCTTCGCGTGCGTACATTCCCGAAAGCCTTTGGGGCGAGGTGCGCGAGCGCCTGGGCAACGAGCTGGCAACTGTAAAAATGGGGCCGGTTGAAGATTTTACCAATTTTGTGAACGCGGTTATCGATGAAAAATCGTTTGACAAGCTGGCGTCGTATATCGAAAATGCCAGGAAAGATGCCGATGCAGAAGTGATTTTTGGCGGTACCTGCAATAAATCGGTGGGTTATTTTATTCAACCTACAGTAATTTTAGCTAAAAAACCGGATTACGTGACCATGCAGGAAGAACTGTTTGGACCGGTGCTGACTGTTTTTGTGTACGACGATGAAAAAATGGACGATACGCTGAAACTGGTCGATAAAACATCGGCTTATGCACTTACAGGCGCCATTTTTTCGCAAAATCGCTACAACATCGAAAAAATGACCCGCTGCCTCGAAAACGCTGCCGGTAACTTCTACATAAACGATAAGCCAACCGGGGCAGTTGTTGGGCAGCAGCCTTTTGGCGGGGCTCGCGGCTCGGGTACCAACGACAAGGCAGGCTCTGTATTTAACATGATACGCTGGACTTCAATCCGCACGATTAAAGAAACTTTTGTGTCAGCCAAAAACTACCAATACCTCAATTTTTTGCCCGATCAGGACTAGTTTTTTCGGAACGATATTGAATTGCAGGAGATGAAATTTTTCATCTCCTTTTTTTTGCTGCCGGAAACTTCTATTTTTGTGAGAACGAGAAAAGATTGTAAAAATGAAAATGCCCAAATGGATTCGCGAACGCCTGTTGAATAAATACGGAATTGCCACTATTCTTTTCCTGGTTTACATTTTGGCTGTAAACGAGCATAACCTGATTCAGCATTTTCAGAACAAGACCAAGCTCAGCCAGCTGGAAGAACAGGAAGACCGCTTGCGGACGAAAATTGAAGCCGACAAGCAGAAAATAAACGAACTTCAAACCAACCAGGAAAACCTTGCCAAGTTTGCCCGCGAACAATTTCTGATGCACCAGGAAAACGAAGATGTTTTTGTGGTCGTTGAATAAGCCGTCCATATCCCCCGTAAATAGGGTTTTTGTCGTCCCGAAAGCTTCAACTTTCGCCCGTTTTGTATCCCAATTGCTAATTTTGCATCAAGTCATTCGTCAACTATTTGATTTTTAAAAGATTTTTCTTTTATTGAATTCAGATTATGAAGATGAATGTCAACATATTTAAAATTGAAACCAATCATGTAGAGCCCAAACAGGGGCGAATACTGATTGCCGAACCTTTTTTGGCGGGTAGTTATTTTAACCGGTCGGTTATTTTGCTGGTTGCTTACAGCGATAACGGAGCTGTTGGATTCATTCTAAACAAGAAGCTTGACTACCCGATTCAGGAAATAATGCCCGATTTTCCGGATTTTGACACCGAAATATTTATTGGCGGCCCGGTAAGTACCGATGCGATTTATTTTATCCATTCGCTTGGGAGCTCCCTTTCGGGCTCCATCCACATTAAAGATAATTTGTACTGGGGGGGCGATTTTGAAGAACTTAAAAGTCAAATTCGGTTGGGCTTGGTTAACCCCGGACAGGTTCGTTTTTTCCTTGGCTATTCGGGATGGGATAGCAGCCAGCTGAAAGAAGAGCTTCAGGAAAACAGTTGGCTGGTTTCCGAAATTGCTGAGGACAAGGTGATGCAGTCTGCAAGCGAGCACCACATGTGGCTCGAAAATGTTCGCGAAGTTGGCGGCAAATACCTGATATGGGAACATTTCCCCGAAAATCCATCACTGAATTAGGGCCTTGTTGAACAAATCGGCCAGTTCCAGCACTTTCTTTTTGAAATAACGTTTCGGCCCGAATGCCCGAACGTATTGAATTCCACACAAATCGTCGGCAATAAATGCTTCGTCCGCATAGTGCAGCTGTTCTTCACACAGGTTATCTTCTTCGGTGTAGGACAAACCGGCGGCGGGGACTAATTTTTCAATCAGCCATTTTGCGGGACTTACATACGCGCCGGTGGCCGGGTTTGGCGTGCGGACAATGTTGTTATGGATGAGGAAAAGGTTGGCATGTGGAACTTCGAGCAGGTTGTTATGTGCCGATAAAATCAACGGAATTTCATCCTTTCCGACAGCCGAAGCGGCCATTTGCCAAATTGCTTCGGACCCGGTTGCCAGAAATGAAAGTGGGGATTCGCCTTTGTACAAATGCTTGTAGCTCGCCAGGCTGATGCCTTCGGGATTCACCTGGTACTGAAAACCTTCTGCCGGCTCAATTTCAATAAGATAACCAACCCTCACGTCTTCGTTAAAAAAAGCAAGGTGAATAATAGCGCTCCGGTAGCACTTATTTTTTACCAGGCAGCGATCAATCTGGCGGTAAAGTTCCTGCGCTTCATTTTTCAGAAAATAAGGTAGCGGTAAATGGAATAGTTCGAAATGCAGCAACAGCAAGCGCAGGTGGCTTTCCCAGAACATCAGCCGGGTTTGGTTCATCCGGAGCGCATCGCGAAACAGGATGCAGCGCATTTGAGCCGCCGCGAATAGCCGGTCGCCGGCGTTGTAAAAATTTCCGTTGTAAAGGACAAATTTTCCGTTCATGGGCCCGCAGTTTAAAGGATGCGGAAAAGCTTGTCGATAAAAAGTCCTAAGTTGTTATGGTTTAGCAGGATGGGGAATACGAAGCCGAACAAAGCACCCAGCAGGTGCGCATCGTGTGCTACATGGTCGGTTTCTTTGCGGCTCATGTAGTACGAATAAACCAGGTACAACACGGCAAACACGATACCGGGGATTGGAAGGATACCGAAAAAATAGATTTTGCTCCACGGATCGTAAAAAATGGCGGCAAACAAAACAGCCGAAACAGCACCCGACGCGCCAACTGCATTGTAATAATAGTCGTTCCGGTGTTTGTACAAAGCGTGTAAATTGGCAACCAGCATACCGCCAAAGTACAGTAACAGAAAGTAGGCATTGGCCATTCGTCCGTAGCTGTATTCAAAATACATTTCAATAGCTCGGCCGAACGAGAACAGCACGATCATGTTTACAATCAGGTGTTCCCAACCGGCATGGACAAAGCCGTGCGAAATAAGCCGGTAATATTCTTTTTGGTGCACCACTTTGCTGGCATTGAACTGTAACTTCTCCACCCAATCGGGCCGGCCGAAAGCGATGATTGAAACCACACAAGTGGCAACAATAATTAATATCGTCATAAAACTAATTTTTAATGTAAAATCCGGTAAATCATCTCTTTTTGCAAATCGCCCGCATCGCTCGATACATTACCGAAACCTTTCGATTTCATGTCGAATTCGCGCAGGACAGAAATAATTTCGACCACTTTTTTAATCGGGTATTGCCGGGCTGCGGCAATGTATGTTTTTACAAAATACGGATGTACCCCCAAGCTTGCAGCTACTGCATTTTGCGATTTGTCTTCCATAAAATGATAAGTCAGAATCTTCATAAAATACTGGTACAAACTCGAAACCGTTCGTTGAATGGGGTTTGCGCCGGGGTTGGATGCAAAATAGTTGATAATTTGGTTGCTTTTCAGGATATCGCGTTCGCCCAGCGCATTTTGCAGCTCAAACACGTTGTAGTCTTTGCTGATACCGATGTTTTTTTCGATATGGTCAGCCGTAATCTGGCTTTGGGCAGGAATGCTGATAATCAGTTTTCCCAGTTCGTTGCTAACTTTACTAAGGTCGGCCCCAAGGTACTCGGCCAGCATGGCTGCCGCTTGCGGGGCAATGGTGTAATTGCGTTTGGCCAGGTAAGCTTTTATCCAATCGGGAAGCTGGTTTTCGTAAATCTTTTTCGACTCGAACAGCACCCCTTTTTGAGCAATCAGCTTGGCAAAGGTTTTTCGCTTATCAATGGTTTTGTACTTGTAGCAAAAAACCAGGATGGTAGAGTTTAGCGGATTTTTGGCATAGGCTTCCAAATCCTCTATCTTTTTTATATTCTGGGCTTCGCGTACCACAATAACCTGGTGGCTGGCCATCATTGGGAAGCGCCGGGCATAGGTAATAATGGTGTCGGCATCGGCGTCCTTGCCGTACAAAATGTGCTGGTTGAAGCCTTTTTCGGCTTCGGTCAGCACGTTTTGGGTGATGTAGTCGGCAATCTCGTCAATAAAATAACTTTCTTCACCCATCAGGAAATAAATGGGGTGGTAAATCTTTTTGCGCAGATTATCCAGAATATCGTCAAATGTCATGGGTGCAAGTTGGCTGTGTTAAAACTTCAGGTGGCGTACAGAACGTCCGTTTGTTTTGATTTCGATAAGCGAATCGATACCGATTTTAATATGCTTTTCAACAAAATTACTGGTTACCTGCTTGTCGCTGGCATCGGTTTTTATTCCGGTCGAAATCATGGGTTGATCCGAAACCAGCAACAAAGCCCCGGTTGGGATTGAATTGGCAAAACCAACGGTAAAAATTGTTGCCGTTTCCATATCAATGGCCATAGCACGGGTTTTTTTCAGGTATTTTTTAAATTTCTCGTCGAACTCCCAAACACGGCGGTTGGTGGTGTAAACCACACCGGTCCAGTAATCCATTTTGTTTTCGCGGATGGAGGTTGAAACGGCACGTTGCAGGTTAAATGCCGGAAGTGCCGGAACTTCTGAGGGCAAATAGTCGTTCGAAGTACCTTCGGCCCGAATGGCAGCAATGGGCAGAATGTAATCGCCGAGCTTGTTTTTCTGTTTCAACCCGCCGCATTTCCCCAAAAACAACACGGCTTGGGGCATAATTGCACTGAGCAAATCCATCACGGTTGCCGCATTGGGGCTACCCATCCCAAAGTTGATGATGGTAATATCTTCGGCCGTAGCGCTGGGCATATTCTTATCGGTTCCCATTACCGGAACGCCGAATTGTTTGGCAAACATCTCAACATACAACTGAAAGTTGGTAAGCAAAATATATTCGCCAAAATCTTCCAGGTTACGGCCCGTGTAGCGGGGCAGCCAATTGTCAACAATCTCTTTCTTTGTTTTCATACAGGATATATTCTATTTCTGAAATTGTAATTTTGGGTCGGCGATTGGTTCAGTTTGACGTTTCAGCCAGACAAAAATACAACTTTACATTTGTTTAAATGTTCACGAAACTAAATTTACCAACATATTCCTTTCGTACTAAACAGGAGGGCGGAAAGCTGAAGATTTTCGATGATATCCGAAAGAAATATTTGGTGCTGACCCCCGAAGAATGGGTTCGCCAGAACTTTGTCCGTTACCTGATTGATGTCAAATTATATCCGGCTTCGCTGATGGCCCTCGAAACCGGGTTACAATTGAATGGTAATCAGTTTCGGGCTGATTTGTTGATTTATAATAAGTTGGGGAAACCCTGGATGATTATTGAGTTTAAAGCACCGGAAGTAAAAATTACCCAAAAAACCTTCGATCAGGTTGCTCGTTACAACCTTTGTTTCGAGGTACCTTTCCTGATGGTGTCAAACGGGATGGAGCACTATTGTTGCCAGGTAGATTTTGATACAAAAAATTACCGGTTTTTTCGTGAAGTACCCGGTTTTGACGAGTTACAGGCAGCCGCCTCAGAGTAATCGTTGATAGAACAATTCGTCGGTTCTTCCGTTTTTGGTTTTCAACCAGTCTTTTTTTGTTCCGCTTAACTGAAATCCGCATTTTTCGAACAGCGAAACGCTGACCGGGTTGTTGGCGCCAATGTTGGCATAGAACTGGTGCAAGCCCAGTATTTCGGAGCCATAACGGCACATTGCCTTTAACGCGTCGGAGGCATAGCCTTGTTGCCGATCGGTTTCGGCATAAATTAAAATGCCAATACCAGCCCGCTGGTGGTAGGGCTCAAAGTCGAACAAATCAATAGCACCAACCGCTTTTCCACTTTCGGTTTGAATGATGAGGCGCAACTGCTTGGTTTCGTAAATATCGCGATGCGATTCTTCGATGTATTGGCGCAGCACAAAGCGCGAGAATGGCGAGAGCGTGTTACTGACGGGCCATACGCGGCGGTCGTTTTCCCATTGGTAAAGCAGTTCCAAATCTTCCGGCTCCAGGGGGCGAAGGCTTATTTTTCCGTAGGCCAAATGGTTGTTGTTCATCTGTTCAAATCGTTCAGGTTGCTGTATCTGTTTTCATTCTATTTAAAGGTCGGTAATTTTTGGCAGACAACCGACCTGTTATTACTATTTTCCGTTACTTTTGGTTTTCAGAGGTTTAGGCGATGGGTTGGAATGTCCGGTTCTAATGCGATAGCGAACTTTCAAAGTCGAGGCGGTTTTTGATGGAGCGACCCAGGGTAATTTCATCGGCATATTCCAATTCGTCACCGATACTGACCCCTCGGGCTAAAGTTGAAATGCGGACGTCGAAATCTTTCAGTTTTTTGTAAATATAGAAATTGGTGGTATCGCCTTCCATGGTGGTACTTAGGGCCAGGATCACCTCAGTCACCACGCCCTCCCGCACGCGTTCAACCAGCGAGTTGATTTCCAAATCCGAAGGGCCAACCCCGTCCATGGGCGAAATAATTCCACCCAGCACGTGGTACAAGCCCACAAACTGGCGGGTGTTTTCAATGGCCATCACATCGCGAATCGTTTCAACAACGCAAATAATCTCTCGGCTACGCTCCGGCTGACTGCAAATATTGCAGGTGTCGAAGTCGGAAATGTTGTGGCAAATTTTGCAATGTTTAATTTCTGTTCGAGCCTGAACGATGGCTTGTCCGAAAAGCTCCACCTCGCCGCTTTCCTGCTTCAGCAAATGCAAAACCAGCCGCAGCGCGGTTTTGCGGCCAATTCCCGGAAGCTTGGAAAATTCGTTCACCGCATTTTCAAGCAATCGTGATGGAAATTTCTCGGTCATCATCCTAATTCGTTTAAAATTGGTTTCAAATTTAACACGAGAAAATTATTTTGAAACAGAAAAAATCGCATCTTTGTTCGTTGAATTACGAACAGTAAACATGATTGAATCCAAAACAATTCGTCCGGAGCTGGAAAAAGCCGCCCGATATGCCAAAGCGATGGGGCATCCGGTTCGCTTGTACGTGCTGGAATTGCTGGCGAACCAAAGTTGCTGTTACAGCGGCGATTTAAGCGAAGAACTGCCCATTGCCAAGTCAACCTTGTCGCAGCACCTGAAGGAATTGAAAGATGCCGGTCTGATTCAGGGTGAAATTGAAGCGCCCCGCATTAAATATTGCATCAACCGGGAGAGCTGGGCCGAAGCGCAGGCCTTATTCAAAGAACTGTTGAAACTCTGATTTTTTTTATCCGCAATGTTCGTTGTTTGGCGAACTACGAATTGAGAAAGTCAAAAAAGGAGAAAAGTATAGACAAAAGTTGTTGTAAGAACCCAAAAAATGAACCGATTATGGACTTTTCTGATTTAAAACCAGCTCAGCTGGAAATTAAAGTGTTAGGCACCGGCTGTGCCAAGTGTAAAACGCTGGAAAAGCATGTTGTTGACGCTGTTCGGCAATTGGGGCTACAAGCCGATGTTTATAAAGTGGAAGATATTGTAGAGATTATGAAATTTGGTGTGATGACCACGCCTGCTCTGGTTGTTGACGGGAAGGTGGTGGTGAAAGGCAAAGTGCCTTCAGTCTCCGAAATCGCCCAATTATTGACCAAGTAATTATCGTCTAAAATGATTGCCATATGAAAAAGCGAATCAACACGCGTTGGCTGCTTCTGTCTGTAGGATTTGGAGCTGCACTTATTTTATGCGGGAAGCAAGTAACTGCGCAAAACAAAAATAGTCCAAGCGTAAGTGCAATCCAGTCGAGCCAGGCCGGTGCAGTAAAAGCCTATTATTTTCATGCTACCCGTCGCTGTGCCACCTGTGAAGCTGTTGAAAGCGTTACCCGTCAGGCTTTGACCGACTATTACGGTGCTAAAGTTGCTTTCGAGTGCATTAATCGCGAAACGGACAAGAAGAACCCACTAATAAAGAAGTATCAAATTAAGGGGCAGACCTTACTGATTGTTGACGGCGATAAGGTGGTGAATTTAACAAACGACGCGTTTTTGAACGCCCGAACTAAGCCCGATAAATTGAAAGCGAAGCTGAAAGCCACCATTGATCCGATGTTGTAAGATGGAAGCACTTCAAAATTTACTGGAAAGCTCCCAGTTTCCGCTGCTCACCGCTTTTTTATTGGGGTTGATGACGGCAATCAGCCCGTGTCCCTTGGCAACTAATATTACCGCTATTGGCTACATCAGTAAAGATATTAGCAGCCGGCGTACGGTGTTTATGGGCGGTTTGGTTTACACGGCGGGGCGGGCCATTAGCTATACGGCGCTTGGTCTGCTGCTTTATTTTGGAGCCGGTCAATTGGGTTTGGAAGGCTTCTTTCAGGACTGGGGCGAGAAATTGCTGGGGCCGCTGCTGATTGTTATCGGCTTATTTATGCTTGGCGTACTGAAATTGAGCATTTCCGGTATCGGTTGGTTGACCGAAAAGATGGAACAAAAAGCCAACAAGGGTTTTTGGGGTGTTTTGCTGCTGGGTATCGTGTTTGCGTTGGCTTTTTGCCCCTATAGCGGCGTTCTTTACTTTGGAATGTTGATACCCATGACCATAAGCAGCCCCTCTGGTTTGCTGCTACCGCTGTCGTTTGCCATCGCCACGGGTATTCCGGTTATCATTTTCGCCTGGCTTCTTGCCTTTAGTGTGGGCTCAATCGGCAGTTTGTACAATAAAATCAAAGTCTTCGAAACCTGGTTTCGGCGCTTGGTGGCCGTGTTGTTCATCGCTGTTGGGCTTTACCAGTGCTATGTCTTATTTATTAGATAAAAGGAAAACGGACGTTCGCTCAAGGGGAACCTCAACTAGAAAAAATGAAAGAACAACTGATTGCTTTGAATCGCACTACGAATGGTTGGCTGGCACCGCTGGTTTTGCTGCCTTTGTGGGTGCTGCTCTATGTCAACTTACAGCCTTTGGCCGATTTTTTAGTTGATGATTTAATGCGCTTGACGGCGGGGAATCACCTTACCGAAACCCTGCGCTTTTTCATCTTCGAAGTGCCAAAAGTGATCTTGCTTTTGGTGTTGATTATCTTTGTGGTGGGAATTATCCGGAGCTATTTCAGCACCGAAAAAAACCGAAAAATGCTCGAGGGGAAATCACTTTTTACAGGAAATGTGATGGCCGCGGCTCTTGGTGTAGTCACCCCCTTTTGCAGTTGTTCGGCCATTCCCTTGTTTCTGGGTTTTGTTGAAGCCGGCATCCCGATTGGCGCCACTTTTTCGTTTTTAATCGCCGCACCCATGATTAACGAGGTGGCGCTGGTTTTACTGGCCGGATTGTTCGGGTGGAAGATAGCCTTGATTTATGTCGGTACCGGTTTAATTATTGCCGTTTTTTCGGGTTGGATAATCGGTAAATTGAAGCTCGAAAACTACGTGGCTGATTGGGTTTATGCCATCAAATCGAATCAGGAAGAGGAGGACGAAGAGCAATTGACTTTTTACGACCGCATTCAGAAAGGCTTTGAATCGGTTCGTGAAATTGTAGGCAAAATCTGGATTTACATTCTGCTCGGGATTGCCATTGGAGCAGGGGCGCATGGCTATGTTCCCGAAGATTTTTTTGGAACCTTGCTCGGAAATGAACATTGGTATGGCGTTCCGCTCGCTATCGTGCTGGGAGTGCCGATGTATTCCAATGCGGCGGGCATCATCCCGATTGTGAGTGTTTTAATCGAAAAAGGGGTGTCGCTGGGGACGGCCTTGGCCTTTATGATGTCGGTGATTGCGCTTTCGCTGCCCGAAATTATTATCCTGAAGAAAGTGCTGAAATGGCAACTTATTGTAGCCTTTGTTGGTATCGTCACCGCAGGGATTATCATTGTTGGCTTCATTTTTAATCGTGTAATGTAGTCGAACATTAAACTTAACTATATGAAAAAGAGCGCTATTGGATTTGTCGGAGGGGGAAGAATCACCCAAATTTTCCTCCACGGCTTTCGAAACAAACACGTCGAATTTAAGTCAGTCACGGTTTGCGAAAACAACGAAGAAAAACGGAATAGCTTGAAAACGGAGTTTCCCTCCGTTGTGACAACTGATTCAATCGCTGATTTGCGGGGGGCGGATGTTGTTTTTATCGCATTGCATCCGCCGGTTATTGGCGAGAACCTCTTGAAGTTAAGGGATATAATTGGCAACAATACGATTATTGTGTCGCTGGCTCCCAAGTTCAATATCCAAAAATTAGCCGAGCTCGCCGGTACAAACCGAATTGTGCGGATGATACCAAACGCTAGCTCAATTGTCAATCTGGGATATAACCCAATTTGTTTTAGCGAAGGAATTGACAGTTCGGAGAAGGCTTCTATTTTGGAACTTCTGGGTGACTTGGGAAATACCTTTGAGACCGAAG
>JBKEAN010000171.1:0-19802 GCA_047972415.1 Mangrovibacterium sp. | reverse complement strand
TCGAATGCCAACGATGATTTTCCGGAACCCGAGAGTCCTGTAACTACCAAAAATTGGTTGCGCGGAATATGCAATTCAATATTTTTCAGGTTGTGTACACGAGCGCCTTTTATGTGTATATCTTGTGTTTGTTTCAGCCCTGTCATCCCACTACGTTAAAATTAGTTACAAAAAATTTGCTTTTTAAGCTAAAAGGTCGGAATTTTACGAGGTGCAAATTTAAAAAATACTTTTACTCACACTTAAAAACGGTTGCCTATTGAAGGATTTTACTTTTTAACTTAACTAATAGAAAAAGTAATGTTCAGCACTACAGTAGAGAACGACAATGCACTCGTTCTTGCCTTCATTGATGGCGACCAGTCCGCAATCGAGACTCTCGTTCAGCGGCATAAAAACCGTGTTTATACATACATTTTCCTGATTGTTAAAAATCAGGCCTTGGCCGAAGATATCTTTCAGGATACCTTCATTAAAGTCATTCGCTCGCTGAAAACGGGGAAGTATACCGAGAATGGCAAGTTTATTTCGTGGGTATTGCGGATTTCGCATAACCTGATTATTGACCATTTTCGGAAAGAACGCTTGTTGAATACCATGTCGAATGATGATTCGGAATTTGATTTGTTCAATTCGGTTAAATTTGCAGACGAGAACATCGAAGAAAAGCTGGTATTTGAACAAATTACAGCCGACATTCGCCGCTTGATTGACGAATTGCCTGATGACCAGCGGCAAGTAATAATTATGCGCCACTATTTGGGACTGAGCTTCAAAGAAATTGCCGAACGGACCGGTGTAAGCATCAATACAGCTTTGGGGCGGATGCGTTACGCGTTGATTAACCTCCGGAAAATCATCGAGAAAAATAACCTGCTGCTGACTAAAATTTAGACAGAAAGTACAATAATAAAAATCCATAAGCGTTTGCTTAAGTGTTGAACATTAAAATCAAACGCTTATGGATAAAATTTTTACATGGTTTGAATTATTTTCGGCATCGGTAAATGAGTTGAACAACCCGATTGGTGCGGCAAGCGACTCGTTTTGTGAGACAGATGTGATACTGATGCCATCACGGGAGGTATTGAATAAAATATTTAGTTTTGCCCGTAGCTATGAAACGCTCGAAACCAGTTCGGTAGGATATGCTGAGCTATTCCTGAATTAGTTTAAGTTGAAACAATATCGAAAAGCATCTTGGGAAAGGTGCTTTTTTTTATGCCTGCGCGGTTTGAGCCCGATTATTTATTCGGAACGCAAGATTGACTTTCTGATATTAAGTTGAATAGGCAGATGATTTCGACTGTATTTTAGGTTCGTTTTTGATGACTCAGCGTCAGGTTTTCGTCAGAAAAAAAGTGTTTATCTCAAGGGAACGTGATTTGCAGGCTTTGTGTTTTAAAGCATATTGGCTGGATTTTACTTTTCTAAGTAATTCGTTTTCAGATTAAATTATCTCATTAATTTTTAGGGCGTGTTTTATTGATTATTGAGCGCTAAAAATTGTCAAAAATCTTCTATTTTTAGTATTTAATATGCAAAAATCTAGTTCTGTACATAATTAGTATTAGACAATGTTTGACGACTCTCAAAAAAAAGATTGCAATGGTTACAGCAAGAGTTTCTGCGTGAATTGTTTCTCGAACGACGAAGCAATAATTTTCAAAACGCTTTCGCGCGAAGAGCTGGATTATTTAATGCAATGCAGCCAAAATATAATTTTCAACCCGGGTGAAACCATCATCAAGCAAAAAACCTCGACAACACATTTTGTTTGCTTGCGACGGGGAATGGCCAAGTTGGTTGCCGAAAGTTCGCGGGGTAAGAATGTCATTTTACGCATTTTGGGCCAACATAGCCTGATAACAGCCGGCGGAGTAGTGAGCGACGATATTCGGCACTTTACGGTGACGGCCATAACAAAGGTTGAATGTTGTTTTATTGATTCGGAACGCCTGCACCATATTCTGGAGCGAAACAGTCGGTTCTCGTACGAACTGCTGAAATACAATAACCGGCAAAATATTCAAATGTTGGAAGGACTGGTTGGATTGACCCAAAAGTACATGCCGGGCCGTGTTGCCGATACACTGCTTTACCTGAAGAATCAGATTTACCAGTCGAACCCGTTTAACTGTAACCTCAACAAGCAAGAACTGGCCGAGATGTCGGGGATGACCAAAGAAAGTTTTATCCGTAGTTTGAAGGAAATGGAAATCTCGGGAATCGTACGCCACAACCGCCGCGAAATTGAAATACTAAAGGAGGATGATTTACAACTGATAAGCAGGAATGGTTAAAATTGACATTTATCAATTTTAACTGGTGCTTATATCACCACACCGGATAATTGCCCTTTCTTTTTCAATTATACCTTTAGCCATCGTATTACAATTAAATAATACTAACCTGTATAATTGAAGTGCTAAAATCTAATACTATGAAGATCAAGACAATTATCCATTTATTGCCTGTTGTGGCCTTGTTACTTTTTGTTATGCCTTCGTGCGTTAAAGAGGGCCCTCCGGGGTTAGATGGAGGGGACTCCTGTCTGGAATGTCATAACAACTCAACGCTTTCTGTAATAAACACGGACTTTGCAGAATCTAAACACGTAAAAGGGACGTCGTGGGCAAGAGGCGCCAGCTCAGACTGTTCACCGTGTCATTCCAACGAGGGATTTTTAGCCAGTTTGGCCGGTAGTTCAGCTACAAGTACAAATCCGTTGACTTGTACAGCTTGCCATACACACGGTACTGTTCCAGTGTTTGAGGATGAAGACGGAGAGCCAGTTTTCTTACGCACAACAGACCCCGTTATTTTATTGGGAGGAGGAGCCACTCTGGATTTGGGAAGTGCTTCAAATTTGTGTGCAAATTGTCACCAACCACGTGGTGTTGTTCCTAGTCCCGATGCTACAACGGGGGTGATTGCAGTGACTACACGTTTTGGCCCACACCATGGGCCGCAATCAACGATGCTGGCGGGGATGGGTTTATATCCGTTTACTGGAAGTAAAAGTATTCCGACAGAGAAATCACATGCGCATGTTTCTGCTGGTTGTACTACTTGCCATATGGATGAAGGTTCGCATACTTTTGGTAAACCCGAATTTGCAGCTTGTAGCGATTGCCACGGTACACTGACGTCATTTGATTATAAAGGTGTTCAAACCAGTGTGACCAGTTTGATGGATCAAATTAAAGCAAAACTGATAACGGCGGGTGCACTTAATGCCACTGGTGCAATCGTTGCCGGAAGCTATTCGCCGACAGTAGCCAGAGCTTTGTGGAACTACACGTCTGTGAGCGAAGATAAGAGTGAAGGCGTTCATAACCCAGACTATATCATTGCTATATTGACCAATACGTTGGAGGCTCTGTAATAGAGAAGAACATATAAAAAAAGCTTCTTACAAACAGAAGCTTTTTTTTAAAAGTTTTACAATCTAAAGAATTAGATATGAAAAAAAGTAAACTATATCTTCTAATTGCATTGCTTGGCTTATTATTCAGCGCTTGCGTATATGACTTTGAAGCAGTGGAGGGAGTTCCGTCAGTTGATGGGGATGTAAGCTTTAGTGCCACGATTAATCCGATTTTTCAGAACAAATGTGCCACTTGCCACAAAGTGGGCGGCGTGAAGCCTGTTCCCGATTTAACAACAAATAATGCTTACAACAGTATTAATTCCGACAAGTATATCAATACGGACAGTCCGGAAAGTAGTTTAATTTATACTGAAGCAAGTCCGGACGGAACACACGGCGGAAAATATTCCAGGGCCGAAGCTGCCTTAGTTCTTACATGGATCCAACAGGGAGCTCAAAACAATTAGAAACCATTGAAAGAACTAACCTATGAAAAGAATACTATTAATTATACTAGCCTGTTTATTGGTTAATGTAAACCTGTGGGCACAGGACGAGGCGACGGAGGCCGATACCGCCACCGTTGACGTATCCGTTGGGCAAGCTTTTGAAAATGGTACACTTATCGATGCCCAAACTTCGTTTATACCCGATCCAAAATCGCTTGAGTTTATTATCCAGCATAAGTTTGGAACAATAGAAAAAGACGGCTCGGCCAAACATGCTTCGTCTGATCTTTGGGGTTTGTACTCGTCGGCTAACGTTCGGTTGGCGATAAATTATGTGCCAGTCAAAAATGTGCAGATAGGCTACGGTATTACCAAAACATTGATGTATAGCGATTTTAATGCCAAATGGACAATTCTGGAGCAAACACAACAGAACATGGTTCCGGTTTTTGTAACGGTATTCGGAAATGCAGCCATTGATGGAAGACCGAAAGAGGATTTTGGCCGGTTGAACAATTACGATAATCCGCTGGATACATTTGATGTGAAATTTAGCACACGTCTTTCGTATTTCGCACAAGTGCTTGTTGGCCGTAAGTTTAACGACAAGTTGTCGTTGCAAGGAGGTGTAAGTTTTTCGCACGCCAACTATGTTCGCGCCTGGCACGATCACGATAGGATAGGCTTGCACCTGAGTGGCCGGATGAAGTTTTCTCCGCAATCGTCGTTCATCTTTAATTTTGATGCACCGTTGACGATTGACGGGATTTCGGAACAACACTCGGGTTGGACTGTTGAAAATACGCCAGGATGGGATGGTCCGTATAATCCCAAACCCAGCCTGAAGTTCGGGGTTGAGATTTCAACTTATACACATGCTTTCCAGGTTTATGTTGGAAATGCTGGTGCACTCGTGCCTCAGCTCGATATGATGAATAATTCGAATAAAATGTTTGATGGATTGGCTTTTGGTTTCACCATAACCCGTTTGTGGATGTACTAATAAGCAGTGTATCATAAAAATCGATAGTTGGTTAAAATGGTAATATCTGCTTGATAGGTATTACCATTTTTCGCTGAAAAATCCAATAAAAGAAGAGAACCCGCCATGTTGGGATTTCGGGTTAAGTCTCCGAATTTCGATTCTTAATTTAAGCAAAACCAGGTGTAGAAATATACAAACAACCGACAAATTAGTACCGATGAGGATTTACTTATCTCTGTTATTTGTTCTTTTTTTGGGGCAAAGCAAGGTACTGCAAGCGCAGTATTACGATACGCCCCGGGAACATCAGTGTCTGAAGTGTCATGCACAGCATTCATTTAGTTTCTTTAACGAGTTGATGGAGCGCGATGAGAAGCGCCTGATGAACCCGTATTATGTGATGGATACAGTAGCCATCAGGGCAGGTGTTCATCAGGTTTTTGATTGTACCGACTGCCATTCATTTGAGTATTTCACTTACCCGCATAGTGCCAATTTGAAACTGGAACCGCTAAGCGGATGTTTGGATTGTCATGGTGGCGACGAGGCTTACGCGTCGTATCAGTTTGAGCGGATTGATGAGGAAGCTCAGAAAAGTATTCACTATCAATTGCACGGCGACGAGTTTTCGTGTTCAAAATGTCACGATCAACACACATATAAACCAATTGCACGCACCAGCACCAGCGTAAAAGAGATTGTGGCTTACAGCAACGCTATGTGTTTAAATTGCCATAACGACATGTCGCGTTACCACATGGTTACCGGAAAAGAAAAACCCGAACTAATACAGGTTCATAGCTGGTTACCTAATCAAAAGCTGCACTTCGAAAATGTTCGTTGTATTGAGTGCCACACCCAGGTAACCGATAGTCTTATGGTTTCGCACAATATTTTGCCAAAGGCCGAAGCGTTGCGCAACTGTACCGGATGTCATTCGGGAAGTTCAAAACTGAAAGCCTCGTTGTATAAATACGAAAACCTTCAGAACCGAGGCGAAGGCGTTTGGGGAAATATTATTTCAAACGAATCCTATGTTATAGGTACTCAGCAGGTTCCTTTGTTGCAAAAGCTCAGTATCATCATTCTGGTACTCGTGTTTGGGGCAATTGGCATTCATCTATTCTTTCGAATTCTAAAAAGTAAGAAAAATGGCTGAGACTAAAATCTACTTCTATCCGCTATGGCTGCGGATTTGGCATGCTATAAATGCCATCGGGATTATTTTGTTAATCCTTACCGGGATTAGTATGCAGGCAGGCGTTGAGTCGCGCTTTATTATCAATTTTGCAGTAGCCGTACAGATTCATAATATTGTTGGAATTATTGTTGCGCTCAATTATTTGCTGTATTTCTTCGGAAACCTGTTTAGCGGTAACGGACGGTTTTACATGGTAAAACCCCGTGGCTTTCTGAAACGCCCGATCAAACAAGCATATTATTATGCCTGGGGAATGTTTCATGGAATGACTTCGCCTTATCCGTTGTCGGAAAAGCGAAAGTTTAACCCCCTTCAAAAATACACTTATATCCTGACGATGTACCTTGTAATGCCTTGTCTGATATTGACCGGCTTCGCATTGTTGTTTCCCGAAATGATTGTTGATCGGGTGTACAACATGAGCGGTATTTTTCTGACAGCTGTTTTTCACTCGGTATTGGGTTTTTTCATGTCTATTTTTCTGATTATTCATTTATATATTGCATCCATCGGGAAGTCGCCGTTGGATAATTTCAAAAGCATTATCAGTGGTTGGCACCATGTTTAATCCGAAAGAACTGAGAAAAATAAAGTGAATGATATGCTTCCCGTTGCGGAAGTTACGAGCCGGTTTGCCAAGCAAGCAGGCTCGTTTTTTATCAACTCTTGAGCTGCATGGCAAAACCGTATGATATTAATCAATCGGCTTTTCGAAAAAACGATAAATTCTGAAAACCGCAAGTTTCAATACAAAATCAGTTTGATCGTTCTGTATTACACACTTTGCCACAGCATGTTGGCTAGTGGGAAGCTCGATAGTCTGGAGTACGTCCAGTTGTTCGCATCGCTTTAATTTCTGCATCCGGTTAATATTGGAGAAGATTGGAAATACCAGTTGTGTTCAAGCTATCTTCGGCATTGTATTGATGTTGTAAGGAGAGGAATTAAAGATGCGTGTGGTGGATAATTCGAATTGATTAATTTTGAATGAATATAAATTAGTATCACCGCGTTTTTTTGGTACGAAATATGATTACGTTTAAATAAAAAAAGAACAGATTAAAATTGAGATTATGAACTACAAAAAATTAATGCTTTTAGTTGTACTGGCACTGATGGTTAGTTCGGTGTCCATGGCGCAGGAATTTAAATATATTGGTGCTGCAAAATGTAAAGTTTGTCACAACAAACCCGAAACCGGCGGACAATATAGCGAATGGGTAGCCGGACCGCACGCCAATGCAATGAAAAGCCTTAAAGGGGCAGATGCAACCAACCCGAAGTGTTTAAAATGCCACTCAACTGCAGCCAGTGTCGACAAATCGTTATTGGCCGGTATTACTCCGCAGGAAGGCGTTTCGTGCGAATCATGCCACGGACCGGGTAGCATTTATAAATCAGCCAGTATTATGAAAAATCAAAAACTAGCTCTCAGCAAAGGGATGATTATGCCAACAGAGGCAATGTGTAAAAAGTGCCACAACGCCGAAAGTCCCACATTTAAAGGCTTTAATTATGCAGAGTACAGCAAGAAAGTTGCTCACCCGAACCCTGCGTTGAAAAAGTAGTTGCACAAAAGAAATTCGAAACCAAAAAATTCCTTTGTTTAATTTAAACAAAGGAGTTTTTTTTATATCCAATTAACGTACCGTGGTTCATTGCTTGCAGGGACCGTTAAAATTATTTTTACTGGTTATGAAAAAAATTAACGCTGTTCTTTTTTCGATGGTTACAACTTCCTGTTTACTGGTTGTATTTGCTGTTTCAATTGCTTATGCAACAATCATCGAAAAAAATTACGGAACCCAAACGGCCCAAATCCTGATATACAGCGCACGTTGGTTCGAGGTGTTGCTGGCGCTGCTCGGAATAAACCTCATTGGAAGTTTATTTTATTACCAGTCGTTTAAACTGAAACGCTGGAGCATGGTTTTGTTCCATTTGGCTTTCATTATTATGCTTGCAGGTGCTGGTTTTACCCGCTTTTTTGGTTACGAAGGAAGTATGCATATTCGGGAAGGCGAATCGTCGAACATGCTTATTTCCACCGATACCTATCTGCAGGTCGATGCGGTTGGGCAATCTCCCGATGGTGTTTCCGCAGTGTGGAAAACCTTATTTTCACCCAATACCCACCCTAATTTTGGTCATAAACTTGAAGTTGACGGGAGTAAACTCGAAGTTGACGTGGATGATTTTGTTTCGGGAGGCGTTCAAAAGCTGGTACCCGACGAACGAGGACTAGCGGGAATCGAACTTTTGGTGGTCGATCGTGGGATACAGAAAAATGTGGTGCTGTTTCCAGACCAAACCTTTTGGTTTGCCGATTTTTCAATTGCATTCGAAAATTCGTTTTCCGATGCAGATATACAACTAAGACGTAATGGGCCGGGCCTCGTCATTCAAGCGAAAGATACTGTTGAGCTTTTATCGATGGCGGGCGATACGATTAGCTCTTATTTACCTCAGACAGAAAATCCATTTTCGGGGAAGTACGTTTACCGACAAAATGAGAACATGTTTTTACTTCGCGAATATGTGCCAAAATCGAGGCTCGTTTTAACATCAGATCAGGATTCGCAAACGGCCCGTACCGATGCTTTGCTTGTCAATTTTAAATGGGATGGCAGAAGTTATCCAACTGTTATTTTTGGGAGAAAAGGATTGGCTTCGGAGCCGGTTCGGATGAACCTGGCAAACCTGCAAGTCGCTATTAATTACGGTTCAAAGGTGATGGAGTTGCCGTTCAGTCTCAAACTAAATGATTTTCAGTTGGAACGTTACCCGGGGTCGATGAGCCCTTCGTCGTTTGCCAGCGAAGTAACCTTGAACGATAAAAGCAAAAACATTGAAAAGCCATACCGAATTTACATGAATAATATTTTGGACTATGGAGGTTACCGATTTTTCCAATCGTCGTATGATGAGGATGAAAAGGGAACAGTTTTATCGGTCAATTATGATAGTTTGGGTACAATAGTCACTTATCTGGGTTATTTTCTCATGTCGCTGGGGATGATTTTCAGCTTTTTTAATCGAAATAGCAGATTCCAGTTCTTGCTTCGGAGTGCATCGCGAATCAAAGAATTGAAAAAGAAAAATTTAATTATTTTGCTGTTTGGAGTACTATTATTACCGGTTACCTTGCATGCACAGGGCGAACCATTGCATATCGGGAACACTCACCTGAAACAGCTCGACCGGTTGTTGGTGCAGGACCGGAAAGGGCGGGTTGAACCATTGAATACATTGGCCTCCGAAGTGTTGAGGAAGTTAACACGTAAGAATTCGTACAAGACGCTTTCGGCTACCGAAGTATTTGCCGGAATGTCGGCGATGCCCGATGCCTGGAAAAATGAGCCGTTGATTAAAATTTCGAACCAGCAGTTAGCAACAGAACTTGGCGTTTCGCAAGGTTACGCGAGTTTTAATCAACTGGTCGATTTATCGAAAGGTGTCTATAAACTGCGGGAACTGGTTGATAAATCGTATCAAAAACAGCCCAACGAACGGGATAAATATGATAAAGAAGTTATTTCGGTTGACGAGCGGGTAAATATTTGTTACCAGGTTTTTAACCGGAGTTTCTTGACTGTTTTCCCCGATGTGTCAGATGAAAATCAAACATGGCATACCGAGAAGGACTATTTTAGCGGGTCGAGAGCAAATCCGAAACCGGAAGAATTACTGATGACCAACTATTTGCACGAGTTGCAGTTGGCGATGCTGGCTGGCGATTTTTCGGCAGCAGATAGTCGTCTCCGCCAATTGGTTAGTTTTCAGCACGAACATGGTTCCGGGCTTATTTTGTCCGAGAGCAAAATTACAATGGAAGTTTTATATAATAATATAAATGTATTCGGTTGGCTGTCAAAACTGGGTGCACTTTTCGGGCTGTTGTTGCTGGCTGTTCACTTGCTGGCTATTTTCAAAACGCGCCAACGTTTGTCTGGTATCCTTACTGTTGGGAACTGGATAATTTTTGTACTGTTTGTTGCCTATACGGTTGGCTTGGCGGTTCGGTGGTATATTTCGGGGCATGCACCTTGGAGTAATTCGTACGAGACGCTGCTGTATGTTGGTTGGGCAACGTTTCTTTCCGGTTTTGTTTTTATTCGGAAATCGCAAATTACACTGGCAGTAACTACCATTTTGGCTTCGTTGATACTGATGGTAGCAGGGATGAGCTGGTTGAACCCAGAGATTACCAACCTGGTTCCGGTACTTAAATCGTATTGGTTAATTGTGCATGTGGCAATTATTACAGCGAGCTACGGCTTTTTGGGGATTGCTGCGCTCCTGGGGATTCTGAATTTGCTACTGATGATTTGTCGCAATGCCAAAAATCAGTTGCGCCTGTCTTATACAATTGCAGAATTGGCTATTATCATCGAACTGTCACTGATTGTAGGAGTGGTTTTACTTACAATTGGCGCATTTATTGGCGGTGTGTGGGCAAACGAGTCCTGGGGGCGTTATTGGGGTTGGGACCCGAAAGAAACTTGGGCTTTGGTGACAATTTTGGTCTATAGCTTTATTATTCACCTTCGGAAAATCCCCGGAGTTTACAGCCATTATTTGTTAAGTAGTCTGGCCATGCTTGGTATCAGTTCTGTTTTAATGACCTTTTTCGGTGTTAATTATTATTTATCCGGAATGCACTCGTACGGGCAGGGGGCTCCGCCACCAGTCCCGTCATCTATTTATTGGTGCATCATTATTGCCTTCACGCTTATCGTTTGGGCAGGGATTAATGAACGGAAATATGGTCGGGCAATAGCGTCAGTGGAACCGGAAATAGGGCTTAAATGATAATATTGGATGCTTATTTAGCTATTTCTATCTAATTTCATCTTTTTTTATGTCATTTTTTTTATTTTTGGTTGTAACAGTATCTTTTTCAAACTATATTTAGTTTGAAAAAGAAGACGAAACAGATTTTAGCTTTTTCGATGGAGTAAAAATCGATTTGGATGAATAGTACTTTTATTATTTAAATAGCAAAATAGGCTGTTTGGGAATGTTGTTAAGACTTTGTTGGAAATTTATTGATTGTTTTACTAGAATATTCAGTATTTTTACATTTTGTAAAATGTTAAATAATACGGCTATTGTTTCATAAATGTAAAGTTATTGCAGGATTATGGGGGGGAATTGCTCGTTATTTGATATTGATGTTTTATTTTTGCTCCCAAATAGGAGATACTATTAAAAAGTAAATATTGTTTAAGTTTGAATTTAATTGGTGTTTTTACCAAATACAAGTGAATGATTAATTCGAATTAATATCTAAAAATTAGTTTATGAAAAAGAAGTTTTTACTGATTGCTCTTATTGGTTTTGCAAGTGTTTGGGCTTACGGACAAGATAGCTCAGAAGGCGAAGCAAAATTTGATAAATGGTCTATCGAAGGAGCAGTAGGCTTAACAAAGCCTTGGCAAAATTTTGATGCAGGTTACCGTGCCGGAACGCCGGATTTCCTCGCTACAGATTTTGGTTTGCGTTACATGTTCAACGAGTACCTTGGTGCGAGATTGGGCTTTGGCTACAACCAGTTTACCGAAGGTGATGATAGCTTTGACTTTGAAACAAATAGCTATCGTTTCGATTTGCAAGGTGTTGTGAACCTGGGTCGCATCATGAAGTTTGAAACTTGGACAAAAACTTTCGGTCTTTTGGGACACGCAGGTGTTGGCGTTGGTTATATGGACTACAAGAGAACCAACATTTCTGAAGATTGGACTGGTAACGTTTTGGGCGGTTTAACCGGTCAAATCAAATTGGGTCGTTCAGTTGCATTGACATTGGACGGAACAGTAGTTGGTACAGTTCGTCAGCAACAAGGTTTCGACGGTGGTGTTGGTAACTCGAAAGATGCTGGCATGTACCTGAATGGAACAGTTGGTCTTGCTTTCTACCTGGGCAAAAACAAAGAACATGCTGACTGGTACCTTCGTGAAAGTGACAAATATGGTGCACTTGATTCAAAAGTTGCTGCTCTTGACCAACGCGTTAAGAAGTTGGAAGATACTTCAGCTGACAAAGCTTCTGTAGCTAAAACTCAAGGCGATGTTGATGCATTGGCTAAAAAAGTTGATGGGCTGGGTACTTACAAACCGGAACCTCAATCTTACGACGAATTCGTAAAACAATTGGTTAACGACGGTTTTGTGAATGTTTATTTCGATTTCAACAGCACAAAAGTTCAAGGTACTTCAACAAACTCGTTGAACTTTATGAAATCTTATTTGGCTAAAAATAAAGGTGCTTCGGTTGAAGTGCAAGGTTATGCCGATGAACTGGGTTCTGACGAGTACAACAACAAACTGTCGCAGAAACGTGCTGACGCTGTTGCTAAACTGTTGACTCAAGCCGGTATCGACGGAAGCCGTTTGAGCGCTGTTGGTAAAGGAAAAGACACTAGCGTAGACAAATCTTCAGAACAAGCTCGCCAATTGGCAAGAAGAGCTACTTTCGTGATTAAATAATCAGGAAGATATTTATATTGAAAAAGCCTTGGTCATTTCGACCAAGGCTTTTTGTTTTTATAGGGCGAAAAACGTTAGGCTTTACCTGCGACAACTGTGTAAAAGCTTTCAGTCATAAAATACTTTTTTGCAAGTTGCATTAAATCATCGGCACTGATTGGCTGTATTGCATTGAAGAATTTGTCGTAAAACGAATAATCCAAATGGAAGTCGTGAATATTACGAAATGCCTGAGATAATGCGAATGGCCCATCAAATTCGCGTAAAAACTCGCCAGTCAGATACTGTTTTACCCGTTCTAGTTCGTCGTCAGATACGGGTTCTGTTGTCAGTAGCTCAAGCTCTTTGTTAATCTCATGGAGGGTATCAGCTTCGTAGGTTTTATCAACTTCGGTTGCAATTAAAAGGTATCCCGCTTCGTTCAAACTCACGAAATTTGCCCCAATGCCGTAGGTATAGCCTTTTTCCTCGCGGATGTTTGTCATGAGTCGCGAACTGAAATAGCCTCCCAATATGGTCGTTAAAACCTGCAATCCGTAATAATCCGGGTGGTTTTTTTGCACCAGCAATTTTCCCATCCTGATGGCAGATTGTATCGAGTCTGCTTTGAGTACCTGTGTGAACTTTTGGCCACTGGATATTGGGGGTTTGATGTTCGCAGAGAGCTTTTCTCCAGTCCAGTCAGGTGCACCGAAATAGTGGTTTAGCAGCTCAAATACGTCATCTTGGAATTGTCCGGATATGAATACCTCGCAAGCCGAGGAATGGTAGTGTTTTTTATAGAAGTCGCGGAAGTTGGTTAACTCAACTTCATCAAAATCTTCGGTTTTCAACCTTAAAGTGTACGGATGCCCAATGCCAAACAATACCTCCGAAAATTTTTTTTGACAGAGAATTTTAGCTTTTTCGTTTTCGAGGATGAACCGTTGTTTTCGCCTTTGCACCAATGTGTTAAACTCAGTCTCGGGGAATGCAGAATTTTTAATCAAATCTTCCATTACCGGTAGCAATGTTCCCAAGTGTTTGTCCAAGCAGACCAGACTGGCCGTTCCGTTGTGGTAGTCGGCGGCAAGTTGCAGATAAGCCCCATGAAAATCGAAAATCTCGGCAATTTCGGCAGCATCCCGCCTCGAAGTGCCTTCCTGTAGCATGGCATTGCTTAGCGACGACAGTAATGGCTTATCTTGATAAACCACCCCGGCATCGAATACAAAGTCGATTTTGCACACATCTTGTTTCCCTGCTTTGATAAAATAAACAGGAATTCCGTTGTCCAGACGATGGCACTGAGCTTTTAGTAACTCCGGTTCGTTTATTGGATGTAATTCCGGAGCAAGTTGACGATCTATCTTCATTTGGCCAGGTAATTTAGTTGTGAACAGTTTTCAGTACGAAATAGCTTTTGGGCTGTTTGCTGAATTTCTTCCTGGCTGATGCTCCGGTACCAGTCCAGCTGGTCATTCATCATCTCAGCCCGGTCAATGTTTTCGAACGTTGCTAATTCCTGTGCCATGTTCAGATATCCCATTTGCGCATAAATGTGGTTGGCTTCCAGCTTATTTTTTACTTTTTCGAGCTCTTTTGCATTAACCAATTCCAGCTTCATTTTCTCCAATTCAGACCAAACGGCCTTCGCTGCTTGGTCGATGCTGCATTTTTTCGTCAGCTTGCCCGAAACGATAAACAGGCCTGGCTCGTGATCGCCCGAAATGTAGGCATCAAGTTCTGCAAACAACTGCTGTTCTTTCACCAGTTTCACAAATAGCCGCGACGAATTTCCACCCGAAAGAATATCCGAAATCAGGTCGCAAACATAGTACTCGCGGTTGCGGCGATCGGCCATGTGAAAAGCCATGTACAGCATATTGTCGGGAACATTCCGCTCTACGGTGAGCTCTCTGAAACCGGTTTGCTCCGGCTCATCGGGTAAGCTGTGCTTATCGAGCTGGCGGACAGGAACCGGTCCAAACCATTTTTCGGCATAACGCAAACACTTTTCGGTATCGATGTTGCCGCTCAATACAAGCACGGCATTATTTGGGGCATAAAAACGGTAGAAAAAATCTTTGACTTCAATAAGGCTGGCATCAGCAATATGGCTAATTTCCTTGCCAATAGTGGTCCAGCGGTAGGGATGAACTTTATACGCAAGTTCGCGCAAAAGTGCCCAAACATCGCCGTATGGTTGGTTCAGGTTGCGCTGCTTGAATTCTTCGATGACCACATTTTTCTGTACGTCGAGGCTTTTTTGAGAAAAATCGAGTTCGAGCATGCGATCTGATTCTAGCCAAAAGCCCGTTTCCAGGTTATCCTTGGGAAGTGTCAGGTAATAATTGGTCAAATCATTGGTAGTGTAAGCATTGTTTTCGCCGCCGGCCAGTTGCAGGGGCAAGTCGTAATCGGGAATGCTTTTGGACCCCCCGAACATGAGATGTTCAAATAAGTGAGCAAAACCGGTGCGTCCCGGGTTTTCGTGCTTGGCACCCACATGGTAGCAAACATCAAGCGCAACCATGGGGGTTGAATAGTCCGGATAAAGCAGAATATCCAATCCGTTTGGCAGGCAATGACGTGTAAATTCAATCTTTGCCATTAAAAAGAGTATTTTGAACCGTTAATAATCGTTTGCCGGGTTTGATGGTATTCGTCCATCAATGTGTTCATAATTTGTTCTACCGTTGGGATGTCGTTGATACACGAAGCAATTTGCCCGATTTCGAGTTCTCCTTCGTTTAAATTACCTTCAAACATGCCTTTTTTTGCCCGGCCGCGGCCCAAAAGCAGACGTAATTCGTTTTCGCTGGCACCGCGTTGTTCGGCTTCGTTTACCTGGTTGAAGAATTCGTTTTTGATAAGACGAACCGGGCCAACTTTCTTCAGTGCCAGTTTGGTATCGCCCTCGCCAATCCCCACAACTAACTGCTTAAAGGCATCGTGTGCCGAGCTTTCCTGCGAAATGGCAAAACGTGAGCCTATTTGAACACCTTCGGCACCCAAGGTCATGGCAGCCATCATTGCCTGTCCACTCGCAATTCCGCCTGCAGCCATTAGCGGCAAATTGGTGGCTTTCCGAACTGCTGGAATCAGCGTCAGGGTAGTGGTTTCGTCTTTTCCGTTGTGGCCGCCGGCTTCAAAACCTTCGGCAACAACGGCGTCAACACCTGCTTCTTCACATTTTTTTGCAAAATACGAACTGGCAATAACGTGCACCACGGCAATTCCCCGTTTTTGCAGCCAGCTGGTCCAGGTTTTGGGGCTGCCGGCCGACGTAAATACAACCGGAACTTTTTCGGCTTCAATAATTTCCATTACTTTTTCAACTTCGGGGTAAAAAAGCGGTACGTTTACGCCGTAGGGTTTGTTAGTTGCCGTTTTTGTTTTTTGAATGTGTTCGAGCAAGGTTTCGGGGTGCATGGAGCCAACTCCGAGCAAGCCTAGGCCGCCGTGATTGCTCACTGCCGAAGCCAGCCTCCAGCCGCTGCACCACACCATTCCACCTTGTACAATAGGATATTTAATCTGAAATAATTCAGTAATTCTGTTTGTTGACGACATTGTTTGTTGAAGATTAAAGTTTATTGAAACGATTCAGTAGAAAACAGCCAGCTTAGTCAAAGTTTTTCGACTTAAGGTGAATATCGCGTTGCGGGAACGGAATTTCAACCTTATTTCGCCTGAACTCATTGTCGATTACAAACCGCAAATCGCTTTTGATGTTTTCAACCTGAAATCCATATGGGGTCCAAAAATACAATTGAAAATCGAGTGAAGAGTCACCGAAATCGTTGAAGCGAACAAAGGGCTTTGGCAACTTAACGATTTGGTCATGTTCTTCGGCTGCTTTCAGCAAAATCTGTTCAACCAACCGCACATCGGAGCCATAGGCGACACCAATCGCGACATGAAAACGGATTTCTTCGTGGTTATGTGTCCAATTGATAACTTTTTCGGTGGTAAAGCGCGAGTTCGGAACAATGATAATTACATTGTCTCGTGTAATAACCTTTGAAAAACGTAACCCGATGCTCAGTACCCGGCCAACCGTACCTTCAACTTCCACTACGTCGTCAACTTTAATGGAGCCGTCGAAAAGGATGATAATTCCCGAAAAGAAGTCGTTGAAAATGTGCTGCAATCCAAAGCCAACACCAATCAATAGTGCCGATATGCTGGCAATTACGAAGGTCATGTTCAGCCCGAATATTCCGGAAATAACCAAAATCCCGATAATCCAAATCAGGTATTTCAGGATTTGGATAAAGGATTTGCCGCGCCCCCGGTCTATTTTTTTGTAACCAATGCGGCGCTCCATTAAATATTCGGAGGTGTATACCACAATCCGGGTGAAATAAATGACCAAAAAGGTTGCAATGAGGCTAAGAACGGTAATTCGGTATTTATCAGTTTTATATAGTTCGTAGGTAAACAGCTTGTGGTAGTTAATCTGAAGGATTTCGAGCAGGGCAGCCAGGGTGAGCAAATACAGCAAAAAGCGGCTACCGTTCTTTAAAAAACGAATGAAGTTTTCCGAAAACCGGTACTTTTTGCCAAGACGGCTAACGAGGCGGCTACTCATAAAAATAAGTGAAGCGGATGCCAGCAGAACCCCAATACTAAAAATCAGTTGATAAAAACTGAGTTCAAAATGGTTGGTATTCAATATAGTCCATTCGTTCATGCTATTGAGGCTCGTCGTTTACAGGCTGAATAACGTGTTCCAGAATTTGCGTCAGCTCGGCCAATGATACGTTAACTTGTATGTGTCCGGACTGCGCAACAGCTATTTTCCCTTTTTCTTCAGAAACAACCACGGCAACAGCATCGGTTTGCTCGGTAATACCCAGTGCCGCACGGTGCCTCAGTCCAAGGTTCGGATCAAGGTCGCGGTTTTCGGTGATAGGCATAATGCAGCGGGCAGCTACAATTATATTCCCGATAATAATTACGGCACCATCGTGCAGTGGTGTGTTTTTAAAGAAAATTGTTTCGAGCAGGGCATCGGAGATGCGGGCATTTATTTCTTCGCCGGTGCGGACAAACTCCCGTAACTCCGATTTTTGTGTAATCACAATCAGTGCGCCGGTTTTGGTGCGGGCCATGTTTTCGCAGGCTTTTACAATCATTTTCAATTGCTGGTTCGAAGCTGCATTTACATTGTCGTGTACAAACAACTTCTCCATCCGGAACATCTTATTTACCTGGTTATTGCTCCCGATAAGCAATAAAAAGCGACGGATTTCCTGTTGAAAAACAACAATGAGCGCCAGTACCCCAACGCCAAGGAATTGGCCCATCAGTGTATCGAGCAGTTCCATGTTTAGTGCCCTAATGAGCAGCCAGAACAGGTAAACGACAAAAAGGCCGAGAAAAATATTGAAGGCTACGGTTCCTTTTATCAGCAAGTAAAGCTGGTAAAGCAGGAATGCAACCAACAGGATATCGAGTACATCCAGAAACCGGATGGTAATGAATAAATTCATTTACTTGGCAACTTCTTTTAATTTTTTGAACAGTTTTACCGAGTGTACCGCCTCTTTTACATCGTGAACCCGCAGAATATCGGCGCCGCCCAGCAGGGCCATGGTGTTGGCCGTAATTGTGGCAGGCAGACTGGCCTCGGTATCAACATCGAGCAGCTTGTACAACATGGATTTGCGGCTTACACCAACCAACACCGGCAGTTGAAATACCTTAAAGGCATCGAGCCGGTTCAGCAGGTCGTAATTGTCGTCCATACTTTTGCCGAAGCCGAAGCCCGGATCCAGAATGACGTCTTTTACACCGGCTTTGGTCAGCTTCCGGACTTTTTCGGAGAAATATTTCGAAATTTCTTTAATTACATCGTCGTAGTTCGGGGTCGCGTGCATGTCTTGTTGGGTGCCCGGTATGTGCATCATAATATACGGTACGCCCAGTTTGGCAATGGTATCGAACATGTGATCGTCGAACGAGCCTCCCGAAATGTCGTTTACGATACATTCGCCAATTTCGTCGATAACGCGCAGCGCTACCCACGAGCGGTACGTATCAATGGAGATAGGGATTTCGGGAAAGCGTTTACGCACTTCGGCTACGGCCGGAAGCAAACGGGTTAATTCCACTTTGGTCGAAATGCTGTCGGCTCCGGGACGGGTCGAAACTGCTCCAATGTCGATTATGTCGGCCCCTTCGGCAACTATTTGTTCGGCGCGGGCAATAATGGTATCGGTTGTATTGTATTTTCCGCCATCAAAAAACGAATCGGGGCTCACGTTTAAAATACCCATTACAACCGGATTGGTCAAATCAATCAGTTTGCCATTCAGTGCAATAGTACTTTTGCGTTTAAAAAATCGACTGGACGAACCGGTAATCAACATAAATCATTTCGATTTGAAGTGTTAAACAATGCTTCTTACAAATGTAAAAATAGAACGGTAAAATACGCATTTAATTCCTATTTTTATGGCCGGTTCCGCAATCGGAAAGCCCGCTTTTGTCAATTATTCATGTTTAATTTGAAGGGAACTGCAAGGCGAACGAGAAGTACGGGATCTGGTAATCATAGTAATTGAAAATAATTTTTCGCACCCGTTTCAATGGAAAAAACGATTCAGGAATACAAGCATGTCGTCAGCATTTGCGAGGACATTTTTACAAAAAAAATGAAAGATTACGGCACTGCCTGGCGCATTTTACGCACCAGTTCGCTCACCGACCAGCTATTCATCAAAGCCCAACGCATCCGCAGCATCGAAATGAAGGGTACGATGAAAGTTGACGAGGATGCCCGCTCTGAATACATCGGTATTGTCAATTATTGCATCATGGCCCTCATTCAAATTGAGAAAGGTGTGTACGACGAAGACATGTTGCCGGACGAAACGCTCAACCTTTACCATGTTTATTTTGATAAGGCCAAAGATTTGATGCTGAACAAGAACCACGACTACGACGAAGCCTGGCGCCACATGCGTATTAGCTCCATCACCGATCTTATTTTGATGAAAATAAAACGTATCAAGCAAATTGAAGACAATGCCGGCAAAACAATCGCCTCTGAAGGGGTTGACGCTAACTACCTGGACATGATTAATTACGCGGTGTTTGCCCTCATTAAGATTGAGTTTGCAAACTAATGCCGTTTCCGCTTGTTTTAAACGCTAAAAATTGAAACTGTCTATGAAATTTATTTGGCACATTTGCCGGGCCCTGCTGGGTTTGGTGTTTATATTCTCCGGTTTTGTAAAAGGGATCGACCCGCTGGGATCTTCCTACAAGTTTACCGACTATTTTCATGCCTGGGGCGTTGATGCGCTGGTGCCGC